>NZ_JBFAXQ010000007.1:0-345615 GCF_040680855.1 Kribbella sp. NPDC051952 | reverse complement strand
CGGTCGCCTCCACGGTGAGCGCCCGCCCACCCGACGGCCCGACCCCGGTCCGCTTCAGCACCCGCAGGGTCCGGAGCGACCCGACGTCGAAGAGCGCCTGCAGCTCGGCCCTGGTCCGCGTCACCGTCCACGCCACATTGGGGTTCCCGTTGCCCGGATAGGCATCCCAGCCATCCGCCTTCATCACCTGGTACGGGACCTCACCAGTCGCCGTCGCCCCACCGTTCGACGAGGAGAACTCGGCAATGATCGGCTTGCCCTTGTACAACCGCACCTGTCCGGCGGTCGCCGCGATGGCCGTGTTCGTCGACGCCTTCTCCGAGTCATAACCGCCGTACACCTGGCACGACGTGGTGTCGCACAGGTCGTAAGCCTTCCGGGCCGCCCGGCTCCGGTGGAACACCGAATAGGTGCGCGCAGCAACGGCTTGCGCCTGCAGCGCCGCCGGACGCCAACTGGACACGGCTTCCCGGGGTACGACGCCGCGCAGGTAGTAGTCGAGCGACACCACATTCACCGTGTCCAGATGCGTACCCGAGACGTCAATGGCCCGCAGCGTTCCGCGATACCTGCGGACCGCACCGCTGGGCAAGATCAACCCAGTCACCGAAGCACCTTCGAACTGCGTCATCCCCGCGAACGTCTTCCACAGCGTCCACTTCCGCGTCTTCGCGTCGTACGAGCTGACCTTGGTGCCGTGGTCGCCGTACGGGTCGATCGACCACTGGTTCCGCGTCGATGCCTTGGGCAACGTGTATGCCTTGTTGGTCTTCAGGTCCCGGACCCGAAGGTGGTTGACCGTGCCGACCCGGACGCCGTCGGTGGTGTCCGCACTCACCCGGACCCGGATGTTGCCGGTCACCTTCCCGGTCGTCGTCCCCGGGTAGTAGAAGTCGAGGATCTGCTTGACCGACTTCCCGGCGATGGCCCCGCCCTGAGCGCCGTACTGCGACATCCCGCGACCGTGGCCGAACCCGCGGCCACTGATCGTGATGTCGCCGGCCGCCGCCGAGGAGGTCGGCTTACTCTCCTGCGCCTGTGCGCTGGCACTGATCAGGGTCGAGGACAGGACGACCGCCGCGATCGCACGTTTCTTCATTCAGGCTCTCCCGTACTCGACGTAAACCTTGCCCTGGCGCTTGTTGTAGATCAGCCAGCCACGCTGGAACTTCTGCTTCGAGCCGCCGCGCACCGGGTACAGCTCGGTGACCGGCAGACCGAGACGCGCACTGCCCGCGCCGAGCCGGCGGAACCGGGTCTTGAACGAGCCGACGGTCGAGTGAGTGCCGCTGGCAACGGAGTAGAAGACGTCACGGGTGGCGAAGTACGTCGCCCAGCCGGTCCTGGTCCGATGCTCGCCCCAGAATGGTTGCCCGAGCGACCGGAACCCGATCGCGTGGGCGTACCGGTAGATCGGCGTACTGAAGCTCCCACCCATCAACGTGTTGACTCGTTGCTTCAACCAACCAAGCTGCTTGTACAACAGGGCTCCCGGGCACGCGGTCGCCTTGGTGTCGCGGTGCCCGGAGACCGTGTGCAGCCGGCTGCCGTCGAGGGTGATCGTTGCCAACGGCGACCGATAGTTCGCGTCCAGCTTCCAGGCGATCACGCGCGCCGTCATCTCCAGCATCGCGGCCGGCGGCGCGGTCTTCTCGAAGTTGCCGATCACCGCGACGCCGAAAGAATTCGAGTTGAACGCCGCGGTGTGCGCACCGAGCACCGGCAACTGCGCACCACCGAATCGCCCCTCGAAGGCGCGGCCGAACCGGTCGACCAGGAAGTTGTAACCAAGGTCGCACCAGCCGCGGCTCTTCACGTGGTACGCGTACATCGCGCGCACCATCGCCGGGACCTGCGTCCGCGTGTAGTCGTTCCGATCGGCCGTGTGGTGGACGAACGCGGCCTGCACGGTGGTCGTGTACTTCGGTCGCGCACACGCCGCCCCGTTGTGGCTCCGCAGCCGCTCGTCGGCACCCCACCGCTTACGGCTCACCATTGCCGGCATCTGGTACGGCGCTCTGCTCGCAGCCGGCTCGATCACCCCACTGGCCTGCGGCTCATCCGCGTCAGTCGCGAGTACGCCGGGCTGGATCAGGATCACCTTGGCGCCACTGACCGTCGTACCGCTGTTGGTCACGGCACTGGCCTCGACACCGGTCGCATCGCCGACCCACAACGGATCGGTCCCGCCGCGCTGAATTCCTTCAGGTACCAATGGATCGGGGCCGTGGTCGTCCTCGACGGTCAGCGGCTGCCAGTCGGTCCACTGCCCGGAACGCTCCACGCGAACCTTGGCCGTGACCGGCAACGACGTGCCCTCGGGCCAGGTGACGGCGACCATACCAAACGGTTTGGTACGGGCCTGGACGGACGGACCGTCGAGCGAGATCTCCCGGTAGGACGAGTCCGAATCGGTGTGCTGCCCCGGACTCGGATCGGCGTGCGCCGGACTCGGATCGGTGTGCTGCAAGGGGATCAGGGCCGCGGTCAGTACGAGCGGGAGTAGACGGGAGATGGTGCGCATGGGCCAGCCTTCCGGCGGGGGTACGACGGTTCGCTGGGCGGCGCTCATCGATTATGCGCGGTCGGTGACCGCTTTCCCGGTATTGCGTCACCCTGCGTGGCGAGACCACCTTGCGGGACTGGATAAGCTCTCCGTAAAGCCCCGATCTACTGCCCCATTTGCCTACTGCTCCATTTGCCTACTGCCCCACTTGCCTACTGCCCCATTTGCTTGAAAGGGCTCGACATGACATTCCTCCTGATCATCGCTGTCGTGGTGATCGCGGTTCTGGCGTATCGCTCCTACCGCCGGACCCAGCTGCAGACCCGCAAGCAGCACGAGATCACGGCCGGCGAGCTCGAGTCGGTCAAGCGCACCGCCGACGAGGACATCACCCGGTTCGGCGAAGAGCTGCAGGATCTCGACCTGGAGATGGTCGGCAAGGACCTCGGCGACGGGGCACGGCAGGACTACCAGCGCGCGCTGGACTCCTACGAGTCCGCCAAGCAGGCGGTCGGCCAGGTCACCGAGGCCGACCAGATCAAGCACGTGATCGAGATCCTCGAGGACGGCCGGTACGCCGCGGCCTGTGTGCGGGCCCGGGTCGCCGGTGAGCCGCTGCCGCAGCGCCGCCCGTCCTGCTTCTTCAACCCGCAGCACGGCCCGTCCGTCGAGGACGTGATGTGGTCGCCGCCTGGCGGCGCGCCGCGTGAGGTGCCGGCCTGTGCGGCCGACGCCGAGCGGGTGAAGGCCGGCGCCGAGCCGGACGTCCGCAAGGTCATGGTCGGCCCGCAGCGGGTGCCGTACTGGGAGGCCGGCCCGGCCTACTCGCCGTACGCGCAAGGCATGTTCGGTGGCATCGGCGGGATCGCGACCGGTCTGTTCATCGGGACCGCGCTCGGCGGCATGTTCAACGGCGGCGGCTACGGCGACTACTCCGGCGGTTACGACGGCGGCGGCGATGGTGGCGGGGACGGCGGCGGCGATGGTGGTGACGGCGGCGGCGATGGCGGCGGAGACTTCAACATGGGTGACTCCGGCGGCGGAGACTCCGGCGGCTGGGACTTCGGCGGCGGCGGAGACTTCGGTGGCGGCGACTTCGGCGGCGGAGACTTCTAACCCGAGGACCCGAAGGACCCGATAACCCCCGAGGACCCGAAGGACCCGATAACCCCCGAGAACCCCGAGCCCCGGTGACCCAACGGTCACCGGGGCTCAGCCTTTAGCAGTGCAGCGCCTGCAGCGTGATCGGCAGGACGGTGCCCGATCCCGGCCGTGGGACCACGTCCACCGACGCCGGCCGGAAGTCCGGCGCGGCGACCACGACCCGCGCCTTGACTGCCCCACCGCGCATCCAGACCGCATAACCTCCATCGGTCGCACTGCTCAACGTCCAGGACTCCGACCGCCGATCGATCGCAATAGTTGCTCCCGGCAACGGTATGACCTCGCCCGCACAGGACCGGCCGGTCACGACACCCGACAGTCGCGCCCAGTTCGCCGGCGCTTGCGCGGTCAGCGTGACGGCGACCGAGCCAGCGGCGTACGGCGTGTCGCTGCGGACCGACAGCGCGGACCGATAAGTCCCCGGCTGGGCGAGGGCCGCGGAGTCCGCAGTCAGCCTGATGGTCACGCTCGCCTTGGGCGCCAGCGTGCCGCTGCCGACCGACTCCGACAGCCAGGTCGCGTCGGTGCCGTCCTCGCTGCACTGGTCATAGCCGGGCAGGACCTCGGAGTAAGGGACCTGGCGAGCGTCGAGCAGACCGCCGACACGGTACAGACCACAGGCTGCCGCACCCCGATAGAGGGCGTTGGTGGTGTTCGGCAGAGCCAGCCACTGGTCGGTCCGAGGCGAGTACGCGAAGGCCTCGTTGGTTCGCACGCTCCCGCCTGAGATCCCCGCTATGCCGCCGGTGACCGCCAGCATTCCGTTGGCGACCGCATAACTGCTCCCCCACAGGTCAACCGGCAGGTCCGCGACCCGCGTCCACGCGTTCGTCGCCGGGTCGTAGACGTAGCTGTGCGCGGTGCCCTGCGGTCCGGTGCCCGCGCTGTTCATGCCCAGCCCACCGGCGCAGTACACCTTGCCGTCGATCCCACCGCACGACGGCCACGAGATCGGCTCCGGGTACGGCGCGACGGTGTCGAACCGGTTGTGCGCAACGTCGTACGCCGTCACGTCGGTCGTCATGCTCTGGCACTCGCCGGCACACCCGCCGACCGAGTACACCTTGCCGTCGAGCACCGCCGAGCCGACCGCGCCCCACGGTTTCGGGTTGGCCGCGCCGGTGCTCCAGCGATCGGCCGCGGGGTCGTAGATCAGCGTCTGAGCGGACGCGAGATCCTGCGGACCCCATCCGCCGACCACATACAACCTGCCGTCGACGAAACCGGCCGCGGGCTTGCGACGCGACTCCGGCATGTCGGCAAGACGCCGCCACTGCAGCGTCGCCGGGTCGTACACGTATGACGTCGTGATGACCTGGCCACCGGAGAGTCCGCCGACCGAGTACACCAGACCGTCATGGGTGGCGACTGCGTTGTCGTTCACCGCCACGGGATAGTTGGCCGCGGACTTCCACCATCCGGCCACCGACTGCTCCGAGCTCGCCTGAGCACTCCCTCGAGCGGCGGCGCCAGCCAGGGTGTGACCGGGCTCGGGCCGGATCGGTTCACGGCGTACCGGCGCACCAGTGGTCCGATTTACTCCCTGCAACTCGAAGCCGAGCTGCGTGTCGGCCAGCGAGTACGACGCCGGCGCCGTCCCGTCGTTGGAGATGGTGAGCTCGCGCGTCGCCGACTTGCCGAGTCGCAAGGTCACGTCCACAGCGGACTGCTGGACCGTGAGCATCCCCGCGGCGAGCGAGAAGTTCAGCGGCTTCACCCAGTCGGTCTGAACTGCGACCGCCTTCTTCTGCTGCTGGTACCCGTGCATCCCGGCGGTGGCCTTCTCCGCGCTGGCCGGCGCGAACAACCAGTACAACCCGTCCGGCAGAGCGGGATCGTCCGGCGTCGTGACAGTCGTCGCCGTCTGCCCGGCGCGGGTGACGGTCGCCCCATTGACCGGCTGCTTGGTGTTCGCGTCGGTGACGAGTCCTTCCACCAGACCACCACGCACCTTCTGACACTGGGCGTCGTACCCGGGTGCCTTGCAGGTCTTCGTATCGATCGGTACGGCGACGTCC
This sequence comes from Kribbella sp. NPDC051952, assembly GCF_040680855.1. NCBI lineage: Bacteria > Bacillati > Actinomycetota > Actinomycetes > Propionibacteriales > Kribbellaceae > Kribbella > Kribbella sp. NPDC051952. The sequence continues at coordinate 339,927 of NZ_JBFAXQ010000007.1, read as the reverse complement.
TGCACCAGATCGTCCGTGAGCTTCACATCCACGCTCGTGTCGGCGTATCCGCCGTACACGGGCTGCACCTTCAGCTTGTGGGTGCCCCCAACGGGCAGGTCGATCGCGTAGCGGCCGGTGGACGGCTTGGTGAACCACACCCCGGGCACACCCTCGATCGTCAGCTTGGCGTAGAGCGGCCAGCCGTGCCCCGAGCCGTCGCGGACCAGCCCGCTCAAGGTCGCCCGCGGAGTGGCTACGAGCTGGACATCCTTCGTGATCGTGGTCTGCTTCTCGACCGTGACCGTGAAGACCTGGGTGTCGTAGCCGAAGCCCTGCGCGGTCACTTCGTGGTCACCCGCGTCGAGATACAGCTGGTACCGGCCGTCCGCACCGGTCGTCACGACATTGCTGTCCGGCGTGCTGAGACTGATGCCGGCGATCGGCTTGCCGGCGCCGTCGGTGACCGTCCCGGTCACCTGGCCGGCATCCGGGCGCGGCGAACCGGCGACCGCATCGGCGATGTCGAGCATCCCTTCGCCGTAGACGTTGTTGTCCGCCGCCGTACCGCCGCAACTGGTGTCGTCGTGGTCGTGCGCGGTCCGGTCGAGGACGGCCCGGGTGGCGGCCACGTCTCCGATCAGGGCCGGCGACGCCGACCACAGCAACGCGACGGCACCGCTGAGATGCGGCGCGGCCATCGACGTACCGCTGTAGTAGGCGTACCGGTCGCCGGGAACGCTGGACAGGATCATCTGGCCCGGCGCGACGATGTCGGGCTTGATCCCCTCCACGGCCGGGTTGCCGCGCGACGAGTAGCTCGCGATGGCTCCCGTGTTGTCCACCGCGCCGACGGCGTACGCCTCCGGGTAGTCGCCGGGCGAGCCGACCGTGGAACAGCCCGGTCCGTTGTTGCCCGCCGAGTACGTCGTGAAGATCCCGGCCGCGACCCACTGCCGGACCCACTCTTCGAACCACGGGTCGCTCGCCGGGCTGGACCAGGAGTTGTTGATGATGTTCGGCCGCTTCGCCGGGTCCGGGTCGGAACCGTCCAGCTTGGTCGGCGCCAGCATCCACTGCGCACTCAGGGCCAGCGTGAGGTCGTCGCATCCGTCGGTCGCGCAGCCCTTGGCCGAGATCCAGCGGGCGCCGGGAGCGACGCCGACCTGATGGCCGGCGTGGTCGTCGCCGACCATCGTGCCGATCGTGTGCGTGCCGTGCCCGACGTTGTCGCACGGCGCGGCGGTGGCGCAACCCTGGCCCGGGTCGTACCAGTTGTAGTCATGGCTGAAGGTGCCGTCGCCGTTGGCACCCCGGTACGACGAGACCAGCGCGGGATGGTCGTACTGCGCGCCCGAGTCGATGCTTCCGACCACGATCCCCTGGCCGGTCGAGTGATAGCGGCTCCACACCTGGTCGGCGTGGATGGCCGAGACACCCCACTCGACACCGACGGTGGCGGCCTTCGGCTCGACCCGCGCCTCCGGAAGCGTGTACGTCGTCGGCGTCCGCAGCGACAGCACCTTCGGGTCGGCGGCGAGCTTGGCCGCGAGCTCCCGGCTGCCGCTGCGGACGTAGATCGAATTGTCGATATAGAGCGGGACGAAGTCGGTCTTCGCGTCCCGCAGCAGCTTCGTCGCGCCGGCCTGATCGACATCGGCCTTGCCGCGCAGCGCGGAGACCACGGCCTTGCCGCGCTCCGTCCAGTCGGTGATCCGCGCGGCCGCGGTCAGCTCGGGCTGCCGCTCGAACCGCACCCAGAAATCCGCCCGGCCGTCCTCGAGCTGCACGGCGAGCTTCGGTTCGAGCTTGCCCGACTGCTCGGCCGAGGCGGTGGGGAGGTTGACCGCGGCCGCTGCCACCAGGGCCGGCGACAACACCCCGATCAGGATGCTGCGCAGGCGTCGCCGGAACGGCGCGGAGATATCCACGGATCCTCCAAGGAAAAGGGGCGTCTGCGTGATCCTCGCTACCCGCCACCCCCGCAGACAAGACACTTCACTGGCCTGAAACCGCCATGTCGCGTCCCTGCCAAGTTGCCCGCAGCAAACAAACCGAGGCCCCGGTGACCACCTGGTCGCCGGGGCCCGGTCATCCGCTGCCCGGATCAGCCGCCGTTGAGAGCCGGCGCTCCCGCGACGGTCCGGCGGTAGTAGATGGGGTCCTTGTAGGTGCCTGGCACCTTGCCCAGCCCCTGGATCACGGTCGACGCACCGTTGGCGTGGCCGACGGCGTACAGGTACGCCGAACCGGTCTCCTTGTCGATCGCGGTGAGCAGGGTGCTCTGGGTCCCACACTTCTCCGCGACCAGCGACTCGAAGGTCTGCCAGGTGGACGTGCGGATCTTCGTGACCACCGGCTTCAGCGCGGGGTCGGCGTAGATGCGGATCGTGTAGAGCGCACCGCCACGGGCGTTCGCGAGGAACGTGTCGTAGGTGTTCGTCTGTGTGATCAGGGCCATCGTCTTCACCGCGGAGAAGCCCGGGTAGCGAGCAACCTTCGCGAACGAGTTGTCCGGCCAGCGGTACAGCACTCCGTCGTTCCGCAATCCGTAGATTCCCCAGTGGGTCGCGCCCTTGTGGTACGACGTCTCCACCCAGGTGTAGTCGCCCATACCGGTGGCAGTCGTGCTCAGCCCGGTCGGCGGGAGACCGGGCTCGTCGGTGTAGTACGCCGAGTACAAGGTGTTGTTCAGGATCACCATGCCGCTCGTGATCGACCCGGTCGGCTCAACCGAAGTCGACCAGCTGCCGCCGGCCTTCGCGATCCCCGGCGTGAACAGGTGAGTCCCGACCGACTGCTTCGCCGTGATCGGCGCCGAAGCCGTAATCGCCGCCGTACCGAGGTCACCGCCACTCGTGATCGAGCCGACGGTCGTCGTGCAGGCTGCGGTCGCGGACGCGTTCGCCGGGAGAGCAGTCGTGGCCAGTCCGCCGAGCAGTACGGCGGTCGCCGAGAAGGCAGAAACGAGTTCCCGCTTCATGGGTGTCATTCGCCGTAGAGGGGCGGGGTTGTTTGGTCGGTGCGGAGGTAGTAGACGGGGTCGGTGTACGTGCCAGGAACCTTGCCGAGGCCCTGGATCACGGTCGATGCGCCGTTGGCGTGGCCGACGGCGTACAGGTAGGCCGCGCCGGTCTCCTTGTCGATCGCGGTGAGCAGCGTGCTCTGGGTGCCGCACTTCTGCGCGATCAGGTTCTCGAAGGTCTCCCAGGTCGACGTGCGAAGCTTCTTCACGACCGGCAGCACCTTCGGATCCCGCGCGAACCGGATCGTGTACAGGGCTCCGCCGCGGGCGTTCGCGAGGAAGGTGTCGTAGCTCTTGGTCTGGCTGATCAGCGCCATCGTCTTCACCGACGCGAAGCCGGTGTAGCGGGCGACGTCGCCGCCGTTCTCACCGCTCCAGCGGTAGACCACTCCGTCGTCCCGCAGCCCGTACTGAGCACTCCAGTACGGCGAACCCGTGCTCGAGAAGGTGGAAACGCCAACGAAGTGGTATCCCTGCCAGCCCTTGCTGCCGTTGCTGATCCCGTTCTGCGGCGTCCCGTCGGCCTTGGTGCCGTACCAGGCCGAGTACAGCGCCGAGTTGAGTACGACGCGGCCGCCGGTGGACCGGCCGGACGGTGGGGTGAGCTGGGTGGTCCAGGTCGAGCTGAACTTCGCGACGCCAGGCGTGAACAGGTGGACGCCGGCGGTGCGCTTGGCGGTGATCGGCGACGTCGCGGTGACGTCGGTGTTGGCGATGTCGCCGCCGCTCGTGATCGAGCCGACGGTCATCGTGCAGGCGGCGGTCGCCGCGGTGGTGGCAGAAGTGGTCGCGGCCGCCGGGAGGGCAGTAGCCAGTCCACCGAGGAGTGCGGCGGACGCCAGTACGACGGAGGCGCGTTTCGGGTTGAGTGGGTTCACACTCTTCTCGATACGGCCTCCGCCGTAAAGGTTGCGATTATCTGGTGATCTTGATCGGGACGGACAGGGCAGCCGGAGCCGTGGACGGGCCGAGGAGCAGCTCGCCGTTGTAGGTCTGGCCGGGTGTCATCGCCTTGTTGTAGTCGACGTGCAGCGTGACCGGGGTGTTGGCCGGGACCGCACCGGTGGGTACGCCGGTCACGGTCAGGTCGTTGCCCTGGATCGCGTTGACGTTGAGCGTGAATGACGGCGTACCGGAGACCGAGAAGCCGTGCACCCAGATCTGGTAGTTGCCGTCCGGCGGGTTGACCAGCGAGACCGCTTCGTTCGCCGTACCACCGGCGGACGAGGCAACGATCTCCGACGGCGAAAAGACACCGTCGTTGTTCGCGTCCCGGAGCACGTACAGGTCCAGGTCGTTGCTGTCGAGCGCCGTACTCACGTCCAGCTTGGACGCGTGGGTGAGCGTGAGGTTCTTCTTCACACTCGCCGTCGACGGGTCGTTCGGGTCGTCCTGGTGGGCGACCTCACTCGTCGTACTCGGCTGGCTGAGGCCGTAACCGGCCGCCTTCAGCCCGTCCAGCGCCACGCTCGACTCGAACGTCACGTCGAACCCGCCGGTGTTACCGGTCGCGGTCTGGACGACCGACGACGGCGTGACCGACGCACTGCCGAGCTGCACCTTGAACGGGGTGTTGAACTTGTCACCCTGCCAACCGACCTGGTGCAGTGCGAGCGCCTGCAGGCCTTCCTGCGCCGGCGCGGTCACCACGTCGGCCGGTCCACCGGTCGCCGTGTCGAACCGCCAGGCACCCGCCCGGACATTGGTGTTCGGACTCTTCCCGACCGTGTTGATCGTGTACGGCGCGCCGTACACGGAGTCGGGTTCGATCTGGAAGTGGTTCTCCGACCGGCCCATGATCAACGTGTCCAGGTCGGTGTACGGACCGGAATCCTCCCAGCTGGTGTTGGCCAGGAACTTCGTCCCGTCCGCGGGTGTCTTCGGTACGTCGAGATAGAAGAATCTCCAGTCACCGGACTCGGCCCGCCAGGTCCAGTCGTTCGCACCGAACACCGACCCGTTGTTGTAGGTCAGGTTGCGTTGCGCCTGCGCGACGTCGTCGCCGCCGAAGGTGATCGCACCGGTGATCTTGCCGTTCGCGTCCTGCGTCGCCTTGGCCGCGACCGCCACGGACACCGGCACCACCATCGAGTCCGAGCCCCGGTTCAGTACGACGGCACCGGAGTACATCCCGTACGGCGCGTTGCCCGGCACCTTGATCGACGCCGTGAACGAGCCGCTGGCGTGGCTCGGCGTGCTGACCCACTTCCAGTCGCTGTTCTTGTACCAGTCGATCGAGATCTTGAACTGGGTGGTCGGGATCGAGGTGTTCTTGGTGGAGTGCTGCAGGCCCAGGAACAGGCCGTCGGCCATCCGCTTGGCCGGATCGGCGACGAACGACTGCAGCGCGTTCGAGCCGGCCCGGTGGTACATGAACCGCTCGTACTCGCCCTGCTCCATGTCCGACTTGGCGAAGTCCAGGTCGAGGAAGTTGTCGATGTTCGAGCTGGTCGTCTTGTCGGTGTGGTTGACGACGCCGTTGTGGTTCTTGTCGGTCCACAACTTGCCGTCGTGGTTCACGTCGGTCCAGTTGTAGGTCAGCAACCGCCACGCCTGGTCCTCGGTCAGGTCGTTGTTCCCGTCGAACTGCGCGCGGGGATACTCGAGCTTGACCACCATCAGATCGGCGTCTTTGTGCTGTTTGACCTTCTTGGTCAGATCGATCAGGTAGTCGGGTGCGTTGAAGTTCCCCGTACTCTCCTGGCTCAGATCCTTGCTGCTGAAGGACATCGTGTCGCTGTCGGTCCGGACCAGCTGCCGGTCGCTGACCTGCCAGACGCCCGGGCCGTTGAGCTTGAACTTCTGGCTGTCGGTGCCACCTGGCGAGATGACGTTCGCGAACACCGGGTACTCGGTGCCGCGGTAGTCACCGACCCGCCATTCGGTCGGCGAGACGGTGGCCCGGCGGCCGAGGGCGCCCGAAACCGCCTTGCCGACGTCGATTGATCCCGAGCCCTGCACGTTGGCGTCGTACCCGAGGTCCTTCGAGGTGGACTTGAGGATGTCCTGGGCGGTCGAGTAGAACCCGGCCGGCACGGAACCGCCGTGTGCCTTCTTGTAGGCCTGGTAGACCAGGGCCGTCGCACCCGCAGCGACTGGCGTCGAGCGACTGGTGCCACCCCAGGTGACCCAGGCGTTCCGGCCGTCGAGGATCGTGTTCAGGGTCGCGTCGCCCGGTGCATAGGAGCCGTCGGCAACGACATCGACGCCGTTGGTGGCGTTCGCGCCGAAGCCGCGGTTGGACCAGACCATCACGTCGTTGTCGGTGATCTGGCTGGTCCGGACGATCGAGTCCCAGCCGGTCCCGCCGAACTGCGTGGACGCGCCGACCTCGATCGCGGTCGACGGCGCGGCGGCTGTCGACGTACCGAAGCCGGGTGCGCCGTTACCGGTGGAGAACAGGGCCGTCGTCTTGGAGCCGTCGTGGATCACGTCGGCTTCCTGGCTGGCCGCGTCCCAGCCGTCGTTGTCCGAGGCGGAGTCGCCGTACGAGTTCGACGTGACGTCGACGCCTTGCCGGGTGGAGAGCAGGTACCCGAACTGGTCGGAGAACTCGTGGCTGAAGTAGATGTCGCCGAACGGAGCCAGCTTGGCCTTCGGAGCACCACCGAGGACGGCACCGGCGTACTTGCCACCGGGGATGTCCTTGAAGGTCGGTGCCTTGCCGTTGATCACGGCCTGGCCGACGACGTTCGACGCGGTCAGCGTGCCGTGGCCCTCGATGCCCGGGTCGAAGTCGCCGGTCCAGGCGACCAGCTGACCGGATCCGAACGAGGTGTCCAGGTCCCCGAACGCGTCCAGACCGCCGGGGATCGGGGTCTTGCCGTCGGAGATGTAGTACATGAGTCCACCGGACAGGTCGGTGTAGCCGTCACCGTTCATGTCCCGGTAGGACGCGGGCGACGACTTGCTCACCGGCTTCTCGTCGGCGAACGAGAAGTCGTCGTCCAGGTCGACGTACACGGTGTCGTAGACGCCGGCCGTGTGCGGGTCGGTGACCAGGAAGCCCGGGCGCTCGCCGTACAGGTCGAGCATGTAGTCGTCCGGATGGCTGCCGAGCATGACCTTGCCGGACTTGCTCCACTTCGCCGGGAACGTGTACGTGTGCTGCTTGGTCCCGGCCGGCAGGCTGAAGTTGCGCGACGGTCCGGTCATGGTGGCGAAGTCCACCGAGCAGGTGCCACCCGACGTGGTGCAGGTGGCCGGCGTCGTCTTGGTGTACCAGGACAGGCCCTGGTCGACCTGGGTCGGGTCGGACAGCCACTGCAGCGTGCCGAACGGGTCGAACGCCTTCGGCCAGCCGTTCCAGCCGGCCTTCGCGCCGGTCTGGCCGGACCAGGTCTGCCAGGTGTTGAGCAGGTCCGGGTGGCCCCAGTCGGTGCCACCGTCGAGGACGCCGACGGTCACGCCGTCGCCGGTGTAGCCCGCGTTCCAGGCGCCGGTGAAGTTGTGCGTCTTGGCGTCGAGCAGGTTCTGCTTGCGCAGCTTCTCGAAGTTGGATCCGCGCAGCGGCGGCGCCTCGTTGTACGGGACATCGTCGGACTTGACCTTGGCCAGCGCGGCCTGCTTCTCGGCGGCGGTCGGCGCCTTGTGCAACTCGGGATCGGGGTCGGACAGCGGCTGCCCGGTCTTGGTCATGTCGATCGGCTGGATCCCGACCACACCCGGTACGGCGGCCAGCTTCGGCAGCGCCTGGGCCGGGATCGACCCGACCACCAGGCTCGCGTCGCCGGACTTCGCCACCTTCGCGTTGTCGAGGACCTGCAGCGCCTGGGTGGCGTCGCCCTGCACGGTCGCGAACACCGGCACCGAGCCGGTGTCACCCTTCTTGACCTTGGCGGCCAGCTTCGGGTCGAGCTTGGTGAGAACGGCATCGGTCGCCGACTTCACCTGGAGTGCGCCCGGGCCCTGCCCCGGCGGCGGATGCTCACCGGTGGTGGCGGCCTGCACCGGCGCGGTCAGCGACACCAGGACCAAGGTGGCGACGGCGGTGACCGAGGCAGCGAGCGCACGGGTGTGCTTGGAGCGTCGTCTCATGAGTTCCCCTCCGGACAGGAGCGGTCCCCCCGCGGACCGCAGGCTCAACTGCGGTGAGAGTAAGTCCGTCCGGCACCCTTGCGACAGCGATCGGAACGGCCGATTTTCCCCGCTCCAAACGGTTGCTTCACGCAACAGTAACTATTCGTGGCCAATGTATTTCGCCGGCATCGATTCTGCCCGGAAGACCGCGGAAGACCCCGGTCACGCTCGGTGATCTGCGCCGGTGCAGGTTTTCCCGTGACTTCCAGGCTGCCCGGGCTTACGGTCGTTGGCGTGCACGAGCTCGCCATCACGGAGAGCATGGTCGATGCGATCGTCGAGAAGATCGGCGACGGACCGGTCGCCTCCGTGCGGCTGGAGATCGGCCGGCTGTCCGGGGTGGTGACGGACTCGATCCGGTTCTGCTTCGAGATCGTGGCCGGCGGCACCGGGCTGGAAGGCGCCCGTTTGGACATCGACGAGCCGTCCGGGCGGGCGTACTGTCGAACGTGCCGGCAGGAGTTCAGGCTCGACGATCCGCTCCTGTTGTGCACCTGCGGCAGCGCCGATCTCGACATCCTGGCCGGCCGCGAACTGCGGATCGTCTCGGTGGAGGTGCGTTGACATGTGCAGCACCTGCGGATGCTCGGACGCGACCACCCGGGTCAGCCTGGTCGACGGGCACGAACACGAACACGAACATGGCCATGATCACGGATATGGTCACGGCCATCCCCATGAGCACGAGCCGCAGACCAGAACAGTCCTGCTCGAACAGGACATCCTGGCGAAGAACGACGTACTCGCGGCCTCGACCCGGCACCGGCTGGCCGAGCACGCAATCACGGCGATCAACCTGATGAGCTCCCCCGGCTCCGGCAAGACGACCCTGCTGGAGCGCACCGTCCGCGATCTCGCCGGGCAGCGCGAGGCCCTCGTCATCGAAGGCGATCAGGAGACCTGGCTCGACGCCGAACGGATCCGGTCGACCGGCACCCGCGTGGTGCAGATCAACACCGGCGCCGGCTGTCACCTGGACGCGGAGATGCTCGACCGCGGGCTGGCCGAGCTCGCCCCGCCGGACGGCTCGCTGGTGTTCGTCGAGAACGTCGGCAACCTGGTCTGCCCGGCGCTGTTCGACCTCGGCGAGGCGGCCCGGGTGGTGATCATCTCGGTCACCGAGGGCGCGGACAAACCGGCCAAGTACCCGTACATGTTCCGCACCGCCGACCTGGTCCTGCTCAACAAGGTCGACCTGCTGCCGTACGTCGACTTCGACGTCGACCTGTGCTTCGACCTGATCCGGCGGCTGAAGCCGGACGTCGAGTTGCTGCCCGTCTCCGCGACCCGCGGAGACGGCCTCGACGCCTGGCACAGCTGGCTGGCCGAGCGCTAGCAGATCCGCGGCAACTGCTCCCCGATCGGCGTATCCACGACCCGCGTCGCTCCGAACGCCGTCTTCGTCACGACCATGCCCGGATGCGCCTCCACACACTGACCGATGATCGCCGCGTCCGCACCCAACGGATCCCGCCGCATCGCCGCCAGTACGGCGTCCGCATGGTCGCGCGCCACGATCGCGAGCAGTTTGCCCTCGTTCGCGACGTACAAGGGATCCAGGCCGAGGAACGAGCAGGCGTTGGCGACCGTCTCGGGCACCGGTAGCGCACTCTCGGTCAGCTCGATGCCGATGCCGGCCGCCTTGGCGATCTCGTTCAGCGAGGTTGCCACGCCACCTCGCGTCGGATCGCGCAGGACGTGGATATCAGGACAGACGTCGAGCATCGCCGACACCAGCCCGTTCAGCGGGGCACAGTCGCTGACCACCTCCGTGCCGAACGAGATGCCCTCGCGCACGCTCATGATCGCGACCCCGTGCACCCCGATCTGCCCACTGACCAGCACGACGTCTCCGGGCACCGCCCGCTGCGGCCGGATGTCGACGCCGGCCGGGACCAGCCCGACGCCGGCCGTGTTGATGTACACGCCGTCGCCGTGACCCGCGTCCACGACCTTGGTGTCACCGGTCGCGATCGTCACGCCGGCCCGCCGCGCGGCCGCCCCGAGGTCTGCCGCGATCCGGCCCACGACGGACAGCTCGACGCCCTCCTCGAGGATGAACCCGCAGGACAGGTACGCCGCCTGCGCGCCACTCATCGCGAGATCGTTGACCGTGCCGTTGACGGCCAGATCGCCGATACTGCCGCCCGGGAAGAACAGCGGCTGGACCACGAACGAGTCCGTCGAGAAGGCCAGCCGGGCGTCCCCGAGGGTGAACACCGCCGAGTCCGTGAGTCCGCCCAACACCGGATTCGCGAACGCCGGCACGAAGAGGTGCTCGACCAACTCGCCCGACATCTGCCCACCACCCCCGTGGCCCATCACGACCCTGGGGTGGTCGCGCAATGGCAGTGGGCAGGTCCAGCCTTCGAAGTCGACCACCTGCTCAGCCACCGGTGGTCACCACCTCGACCGGCGTCTCCAGCCGACGGTAGAGGTAGTACGCCGCACACGCGCCCTCACTGGAGACCATGGTCGCGCCGAGCGGATTGCGCGGCGTACACAGCGTCCCGAACGCCGAACACTCGTGCGGCTTGATCAGGCCCTGCAGCACCTCGCCACTGCGGCACACGGTCGACTCCTCCGTGGTGATGTCGCGGACCTTGAACCGGTACTCGGCGTCGTACTCGCGGTACCGCTCGGACAGCCGCCAGCCGCTCTGCGGGATCATCCCGATCCCCCGCCAGGCCCGGTCGGTCGACTCGAACACGTCGGCCAGCATCGCCTTCGCGGTCGGGTTGCCCTCGTCCTGGACGGCCCGCCGGTACGCGTTCTCGACCACGTGCTCGCCCTGCTCGAGCTGGGTGACCGTCCGCAGGATTCCGGCCAGGATGTCCAGCGGTTCGAACCCGGTCACGACGATCGGTACGGCGTACTTCTCGGCCAGCGGCGGGTATTCCGTCGTACCCATCACGCTGCAGACGTGGCCGGCGGCCAGGAAAGCCTGCACCCGGCAGCTCGGCGACTGCATGATCGCCTCGATCGCCGGTGGTACCCGGACGTGGGAGACGAGCAGGCTGAAGTTCGGGATGCCGAGCCGCTTGGCCTGGTAGACGGTCATCGCGTTCGGAGGTGCGGTGGTCTCGAAGCCGATGCCGAAGAAGACCACCTCCTTGTCCGGGTTCTGCTGAGCCAGCCGGAGCGCGTCGAGTGGCGAGTACACCACCCGGACGTCACCGCCCTCGCTCTTGACCCGGAACAGGTCGCGGCCGCTGCCGGGCACCCGCAGCATGTCGCCGAACGAGCAGAAGATCACGCCTGGCTGCGAGGCGATCTCGAGTGCCTTGTCGATCACTTCCAGCGGGGTCACGCAGACCGGGCAACCCGGTCCGTGGATCATCTCGACGCCGTCGGGCAGCAACTGGTCGATGCCGTGCCGGACGATCGTGTGCGTCTGACCGCCGCAGACCTCCATCATCGCCCAGGGCTTGGTCACCGTGGCGTGGATCTGGTCGACCAGCTTGCGGGCCAGCACCGGATCGCTGAACTCCTCCAGGTACTTCATCCCGTCACCTCCCCATTGGTGGTACCGGCACCACTCCATTCGGTGCCGGGCGGGCGGCGCTCACCGGCCTGGCGTGCGGCCAGTCCCCATTGATCGCCGAACTCCTCCTCGAGCGCGCCGAGCTTGCGGAACAGCTCGAGCGACTGCATCGCCGACTCCTCGTCCAGCCGCTGCAACGCGAACCCGACATGCACGATGGTGTACTCGCCCACCCGCAGGTCCGGCAGATACTCCAGGCAGACGTCCTTCAGCACCCCGCCGAAGTCCACCATGCCCATCCGGGTGCCGTCCTCGTCCCGGATCTCCACGACCTTTCCCGGTACGGCCAGACACATACTGATCCCCTCCCTCGGTGTTTCCTCATCGGGCCAGGCCGGCCGCTACAACCAGCTGCCCGAGTGCAAGTCCGGCGTCGGTCGGCGGTACCCGGCGCGGCCGCAGCACGGTGAACCCGGCTCCGGTCAGCGCCCTGGTAGTTGCCGACAGCAACACTGTGTTGACGAACACGCCACCGGACAGCGCGACGGTGTTCAGTCCCTGGACGGCGCGGACCCGATCGGCCAGCGTCACCATGAGTTCGGCCAGGCCTTGGTGGAACCGGGCACTGACGACGCCCGGTCCCACCCCACCCAGCACATCCCGTACGACGGCGGCCAGCATCGGCGCCGGATCGATCTCCTCCCCCGTAACCGCGAACTCGTACCTCCCGAGTCCTCGATCGGACGAGACCAGTCCTTCCAGCTCGATCGCGGCCTGTGCTTCGTAGCCGGACCGGTGACACACACCGGCCAGCGACGAGACCGCGTCGAACAACCTGCCCATGCTGGACGTCGGCGCGCACGCGATGTCCCGATCCAGTTGTACGGCGAGCAGTTCCAGCTCCGCCCGTGCACACGCACGGACCGACGGCAGGTCCGGGTGCCACGGCAACCCCGCCGCCCGTAGATGTGACAAAGCCATCCGGCAGGGATTACGAACCCCCGCGTCCCCGCCCGGCAACGGCACGTACTTGAGGTGCGCGACGCGTTCGAACCCGGCGTAGTCGGCCAGCAGTACCTCGCCGCCCCACACCGCGCCGTCGTCGCCGTACCCGGTCCCGTCGAAGGCGAAGCCGATCACCCGGCCCTGATGCCGATGCTCGGCCAGCACCGACGCGATATGCGCGTGATGATGCTGTACGCCGATCACCGGCCGCCCGTCCGCGTGCAGCTCGGCCCATTGCCGCGACCGGTACGCCGGATGCTTGTCCGCCACCAGCACCTCGGGCCGAACCCCGGTCAGGTCCTCGAGATGCCGTTCGGCCCGCTCGAACGCCTGCAGGGTTGCGAGATCGTCCATGTCCCCAACGTGTGCGGACAACCACGCGTACTGCCCGTCCCCCAGACAGAAGGTGTTCTTCAGGTCCCCACCCACCGCCAGAGCGGGCAACACCGGGACCGGCAGATCGATCGGGAACGGTGCATAACCACGCGACCGGCGTACCGGCAGCTCGACCGCATCCACGATCCGTACGACGGAGTCGTCGCACGGCACGTGGATCGGGCGATCGTGACCGAGCCACGCGTCCGCGAGACCGGAGAGCCGGGTCACGGCCTCGTCGTCGGTGGTGACGATCGGCTCACCGGACAGGTTTCCGCTCGTCATCACCAGTACACACGGGCCGGGCTGGTCGAACAGCAAGTGGTGCAAGGGGGTGTACGGCAACATCACCCCGAGGTCTGGGTTGCCGGGGGCAACGGCCTCGGCGACGGCCGCACCGGTCCGGCGGCGGAGCAGCACGATCGGATGCCGGCTGCCGGTGAGGAGCTCCTCCTCGGCCGCGTCGATCCAGGCGATCCGCCGGGCCGCGTCCAGGTCGGCAGCCATCACGGCGAACGGCTTGTCCCCACGATCCTTGCGCTTGCGCAGCGTGCTCACCACCGCCTGGTCGCCCGCGTCGCAGACGAGATGGAAGCCACCGAGCCCCTTGACCGCGAGGATCGCGCCGTCGACCAGCAGCCCGTGCGCGGCCGCCAACGCGTCCTCGTCGTACGCCGTCTCGAGGCCGGGCTGGACCAGTTGCAGCCGGGGGCCGCAGGCGGGACAGGCGATCGGCTGGGCGTGGAACCTGCGGTCGGCGGGATCGGCGTACTCGCGGGTGCAGTCGGGGCAGAGCGGGAAGTCGGCCATGGTGGTGGCCGGACGGTCGTAGGGCAGCTCGGTGATGATCGTGAAGCGCGGGCCGCAATTGGTGCAGCTGATGAACGGATGCCGGTAGCGCCGGTCGGACGGATCGGTGAACTCGGCCAGGCAGTCCGCACAGGTCGCCACATCGGGTGAGACCAAAGTCCGGCCCGGACCGGCCGTGGAGTCGAGGATGGCGAACTCGGTGCCGCCGCGCGAAGGCACCGGCTCGAAGGTGACGGTGGCGACCGCGGCCAGGGGTGGGGCGTCCGTGCGCACCCGGTGGCCGAAGGCGTCGACGGCTACCGCCGCACCCTCGACCTCGGCGATCACGCCGGCCGCGGTGTTACCCACCTGACCGGACAATCCGAGTTCGCGCGCGAGCGAATAGACGAACGGGCGGAAGCCGACGCCCTGGACGACGCCGGTGACCAGAAACCGGCCGCGCACACGTTCCGGCTCGTTCGTGATGCTCACCCACCGGGCGAAGGAAAATGACGAATTCCGCGATCAGCGGACAATTCGAACCCTAGACCCGGGCCAAGGTAGACGCCAGAGATCATGGACCGAAGATCTCATGCACTTTTCGCAGGTCCCGCAGCCGCGGTTCGGTGTCGCCGCGCAACCACCGGCTGATGGTCCGCACCGACACCCCGATCCGCTGCGCGGCGGCCTGCTGGGACAGTCCCTGACCACGCAGTACGCCGTTCAACCAGTCCGCGAACGGCTCTGCCGCAGGCTGCATCCGGCGTACGCCGGCACCGTTCAGGACCTCCACCTCCACGCCGTCGGGAAAGATCCGAACGGTCACGTCGAAGACGCCGTCCTGCGGTCCGGCGGCCGCCAGCAGTGCGGTCGTGATCGCCTTGTAGAGCGCCTGGTTCTCCTCGGGTTCGAGCGTGACCGGGTCGAGCGCCTCGCGGACGAACTGCTCGGCGTCCGGTATCGACCCCGGCCGGGCCGGAAAGGACTGCGTCGCCACGACCACGGGCGAGACGAACACCTCGCGATCGGGATCGTCCTCCATTGCCCAAGAATAGCGACGGAATGCTTGAGGGAACGCTGTCCTGATTGTCCTGGAATCCGGGAATCGGGGATTTCCGGACACCGACATTAATACCTGACACATGTGTCTGTCGGACCACCGGCGACGGCAGTACGGTCGAAAAGTGCCGCTGGGATGGGCCACTGGTTAGGGAGGCTGGTCGTGTCCACGACGCTGGAACCGGAACAGGCGAAGCAGGAGACCGACGAGGGTGTCGTCCACATCCTCTGGATGAACGGCGGACTCAGCTGCGACGGCGACTCGGTCGCCCTCACCGCGGCCACCCAGCCCAGTATCGAGGAGATCGTCCTCGGTGCGCTGCCGGGGCTGCCGCGGATCGCGGTGCACTGGCCGCTGATCGACTTCGAGTGCGGTCCCGAGACGGGCGCGGACAACTTCATCGAGTGGTGGCACAAGGCCGACCGCGGTGAGCTCGAGCCGTTCGTCCTGGTGGTCGAGGGATCGATCCCGAACGAGGCGATCCACGACGGCGAGGGCTACTGGGCCGGCTTCGGCAACAACCCGACCACCGGGCAGCCGATGAAGACCTCCGAGTGGCTGGACCGGCTGGCCCCGAAGGCCACCGCGGTGGTCGCCGTCGGCACGTGTGCGACGTACGGCGGGATCCACGCGATGGCCGGCAACCCGACCGGTGCGATGGGAGTGCCCGACTACCTGGGCTGGAGCTGGAAATCCAAGGCCGGCCTACCGATCGTGTGCGTGCCAGGTTGCCCGATCCACCCCGACAACCTGTCCGAGACGCTCGTGTACCTGCTCTACCAGGTGGCCGGGCAGGCGCCGATGATCCCGCTCGACGCCGAACTGCGGCCACAGTGGCTGTTCGGCCGGACCGTGCACGAAGGCTGTGACCGGGCCGGGTACTACGAGCAGGGCGACTTCGCCAAGGAGTACGGCTCGCCGAAGTGCCTGGTGAAGCTCGGCTGCTGGGGCCCGGTCGTCAACTGCAACGTGCCCAAGCGCGGCTGGATCAATGGTGTCGGCGGCTGCCCGAACGTCGGCGGCATCTGTATCGCGTGCACGATGCCCGGCTTCCCGGACAAGTTCATGCCGTTCATGGACGAACCACCGGGCAGCAAGATCTCCACCACCGCGAGCATGGTCTACGGCACCGTGATCCGGCGGCTTCGCAAGTACACCCTGAACGCAGGCAACAAAGAACCGAAGTGGCGGCGCAAGGGCTCCGAGCTCAGCACCGGCTACGAGAAGGTGTGGTAGGCCATGACGACCACCGATGCCAAACCCTCCACGACCAGCTCGAAGAGCTCCGATGTCGTCGAGATGGCGTGGGACCCGATCACCCGGATCGTCGGCAGTCTGGGCATCTACGCCAACGTGAACTTCAAGACCAAGGTGGTCGAGGAGTGTCACAGCACCTCGTCGATCTTCCGCGGCTACAGCATCTTCATGAAGGGCAAGGACCCGCGCGACGCGCACTTCATCACCAGCCGGATCTGCGGCATCTGCGGTGACAACCACGCCACCTGCTCGGTCTACGCGCAGAACATGGCGTACGGCGTCGTCCCGCCTGCCCTCGGTGAGTGGATCGTGAACCTCGGCGAGGCCGCCGAGTACATGTTCGACCACAACATCTTCCAGGAGAACCTGGTCGGGGTGGACTACTGCGAGCGGATGGTCAAGGAGACCAACCCCGGCGTACTGGAACTGGCGAACCGCACCGAGGCGCCGCACGCCGGCGACCACGGCTACCGGACCATCGGCGACATCATGCGTTCGCTGAACCCGCTCGAGGGTGAGTTCTACCGCGAGGCGTTGCACGTCAGCCGGTACACGCGCGAGATGTTCTGCCTGATGGAGGGCCGGCACGTCCACCCGTCGACGCTCTACCCCGGTGGTGTCGGCACGGTCGCGACGATCCAGCTCTTCACCGACTACCTGACCCGGTTGATGCGCTACATCGAGTTCATGAAGAAGGTCGTGCCGTTGCACGACGACCTGTTCGACTTCTTCTACGAGGCGCTGCCCGGTTACGAGCACGTCGGCGAGCGGCGCGTCCTGCTCGGCTGCTGGGGCAGTCTGCAGGACCCGGCGCACTGCGACTTCACCTACCGCAACATGGAGTCCTGGGGCCGGAAGATGTTCGTCACCCCGGGCATCGTGGTCGACGGCAAGCTCGTCACCAACAGCCTGGTCGACATCAACCTCGGCCTGCGGATCCTGCTCGGCAGTTCGTACTACGACGACTGGGCCGACGGCTCGCACGAGAAGTTCGTCGACATCGACCCGCTCGGCAACCCGATCGACGTCCGGCACCCGTGGAACCAGCACACCATCCCGAAGCCGCAGAAGCGCGACTTCTCCAACGCCTACAGCTGGACGATGTCGCCGCGCTGGTTCGACGGCACCGACCACCTCGCCCTCGACACCGGCGGCGGCCCGATCGCCCGGCTGTGGTCGACCGCGCTGTCCGGCCTGGTCAACACCGACTACGTCCAGGCCACCGGCCAGAGCGTGAAGATCCAGCTGCCGCGGACGGCGCTCAAGCCGGCCACGGAGTACGAGTGGAAGATCCCGCGCTGGAGCAACGCGCTCGAGCGGAACCGGGCCCGGACCTACTTCCAGGCCTACGCGGCCGCCCTCGCGCTGCACTTCTGTGAGAAGGCGATGGCCGAGGTCCGTGCCGGTCACACCGAGACGTGGACGCCGTTCAAGGTGCCGGACGAGGCGATCTCGTGCGGATTCACCGAGGCGGTCCGCGGAGTGCTCTCGCACCACATGGTGATCCGTGAGGGCAAGATCGCGAACTACCACCCGTATCCACCGACCCCGTGGAACGGCAGCGTCCGGGACACCTACGGCACACCTGGTCCGTACGAGGACGCCGTCCAGAACACACCGATCTTCGAGGAGAACCCGCCGGATCGGTTCAAGGGCATCGACATCATGCGGGCTGTCCGCAGCTTCGACCCGTGCCTGCCGTGCGGCGTGCACATGTTCGTCGGCAACGGGCAGGAGAAGACGCACCTGCATTCACCCACCATCGCCGTCAAACCGTACTGACCCAGTTGATCCGGGTAGGGGGAGTGAGATGGACCGGCATGACGTCCAGGCACTGAGTGAACGAATCGACGTGCTCCTGGACGAGGTCCAGCGACGGGCCGAACCGGCGGTCGCCGGGCAGGTCGAAGAACTGGTCCGCGCCGTGCTCACCTTGCACGGCGCCGGCCTCGGACAGCTGCTGAACCTGCTCGACGAGCCGCAGGTACGGCAGTTGGCCGGGGACGACCTGGTCGCGGGTCTGCTGCTGTTGCACGACCTGCATCCCGACGATGTCGCGACCCGGATCCAGCACGCCCTCGACGACGTACGCCCGTACCTGGGCTCGCACGCCGGTGGCATCGACTACCTCGGGATCGACGACGACGGTGTCGTCCATCTCAGCCTGCAGGGCAGCTGCGACGGCTGCCCCGGATCCACCGCGACGGTCCGGCTGACCGTCGAGAACGCCGTACTGGACGCCGCCCCCGAGGCGATCGCCGTCGATGTCGCGGGCATGGTGAAAGAGAAGGAACCGCAGAACCTGTTGACCATCCAGCCGTTCCGCCCCCACCGGGACGGCTGGCACCAGCTGGACCTGGTACCACCCCCCGGCCAGGTCCAGCACCTAACCGTTGCCGACCTCGACGTGCTGGTCGCGAACCTCGACGGCACCTTCCTTGCCTACCGCAACAACTGCCCGATGTGCTCGTCGGGTCTGCACCACGGCCAGCTCACCGGTGACCGGCTCATCTGTCCACGCTGCACGGCGGAGTACGACGTACGGCTGGCCGGGCGGGCGCTCACGCCGGAAGGCGCGCCACCACTGGAGGCACTTCCGCTACTGCCCGAGGGCACCGGCTGGAAGGTCGCCATCCCCGGGGTGCAGCCGGCGTGAGAACGTCGCCGACGCTGCGTTCACTCGCACGACCCAAACCTCAGCAGCAGGTCGACCCGGTCGCGGTTCTGCGGCAGTTCACCGGTGGAGTCCGCGAGCAGCGGGCGCCGGGTGAGCAGTGCGAGATGTGCGCCGTACCGATCGGGCCGGAGCACTCGCATCTGGCTGATGTCCAGGGCCATCGACTGCTGTGCACGTGCCGGCCCTGCTACCTGCTGTTCAGCGACGGCGGCGCGTCGCACGGGCACTACCGCGTCGTCCCCGACCGCTACCGCTCCAATCCGGACTTCAGCATGTCGGCGGTGCAGTGGGAGACGATGGGGATCCCGGTCAACCTGGCCTTCCTCTTCTACCAGTCCGACCAGGACCGGTACGTCGCCTTCTACCCGAGCCCCGGTGGTCCCACCGAGTCGTTGCTCGACCTGGCCGCATGGGACGAGGTGGTTGCCGGCGATCAGCTGCTGCAGGAGTTGGCTCCCGATGTCGAGGCCGTCCTGCTGCGCCGGCTCGACGACGGGTTCGAGTGCCACCTGGTCCCGATTGATGCGTGCTACGAGCTGGTCGGGATCGTGCGCCAGTACTGGGAAGGCTTCGCCGGCGGCGAGGACGTCTGGCAGCGGATCGACGCCTTCTTCGCGGCAATTCAGGAGCGCGGCCGTGGTTGACCTGACCTTCACCTGCGTCGACGCGGAAGCGGACCGGTACGCCGCGACCCCGTTGATCCAGCTGCACCTGCGCGTCGAGGAGACGACCGGTACGCCGGTGCACGCGTTGGCACTACGGTGCCAGATCCGGATCGAGCCGATCCGGCGCCGGTACAACGACGAAGAGGCGGAGGGTCTCGCGGACCTGTTCGGGGACCGCACCCGCTGGGGCGAGACGCTGAAGCCGATCCAGCTCGCCTTCGTCACCCAAATGGTTCCCGGCTTCACCGGCACGACCGAGGTCGACCTCCAACTGCCGTGCAGCTACGACTTCGATGTCGCCGCCCACAAGTACCTGTACGCCGTCCGTGAAGGCGGCGTACCGCTGTTGCTGCTGTTCAACGGGACGATCTTCACCGGTAGTCCCGGCACGCTCTCGATCACACCGGTCGCCTGGCAGAAGGAGACGACGTACCAACTGCCGGTGGCGGTGTGGCGGGCGGCGATGGACCAGCACTTCCCGGGTGCCGCGTGGATGCGGCTCCGGCAGGACACGTTCGACCGGCTCTATCGCTATCGCACCCGGGAGGCCCTGCCCGGCTGGGACGACGCGATCGAGCGACTCTTGAAGGAACAACAGGAATGAACAAGTTCGACGCGGTCCAGCAGGTGGCGGACGCGCTGTTGTTCGAGGGATACGTGCTCTACCCCTACCGGGCGTCGGACGGGAAGAACCGGGTGCGCTGGCAGTTCGGCGTACTGATGCCGTCGGCGTACTGCCTGGTCGATCCGTCCGAACGCAGCCGGTCGCAGACCGAGTGCCTGCTCGACGGCGACGAGGCCGAACTCACCGTGCGGGTGCGCTTCCTGCAAGCGCAGTGCCGGGCCGTCCTCGACGCCGATGAGGTCGAGGTCGCCGTACTCGAGACCGAGGACGCGACGTACCTGCCCTGGGACGAGGCCGTCGTCGGGACCTTCGACCTGCGCACCAACCTACGGAAGTTGCCGCTGGAGATGCCGTTCCGGCTTCCCGGCGGGACCGAGACCGAGGCGGTCGGAACGGTCGGTTTCCTCCGCCGGACCCGGGAAGCGATCAGCGGAACCGTCTCGTTGAGCCTCCAACCGCTCCCCGGCCCGTACGGCGCCACCCGGTTGCGGATCCAGGTCGAGAACACCACGCCGGACGGCAGCTCCGAGCGGATCGGGGCACTCCGCCAGGCGCTGATCGCGCACCACGTGATGGCGGCCGTCGACGGCTGCCGGTTCATCTCCCTGCTGGAACCGCCCGAGTGGGCCCGCGCCTTCGCGGCCGGCTGCGAGAACCTCGGCCTGTACCCGGTGCTGGCCGGCGACCTGATGCTGTCCTCGCCGATCATCCTGTACGACCATCCGCAGATCGCGCCCGAGAGCCAGGGCGACATGTACGACGCGACCGAGATCGACGAGATCCTCAGCCTGCGCACGATGACGCTGACCGAGGAGGAGAAGCGCGAGGTCCGTGGCACCGACGAACGCGCGGCCGAACTGCTGGCCCGGGTCGAGTCGATGCCGCCGGAGCTGATGGACCGGCTGCACGGCTCGATCCGCTATCTGCGCAAGGTGACCGAGCCGGAGCCGGGCTCGCCCTGGTGGGACCCGGGCAGCGATGCCTCGGTGTCCCCGGAGACGGACACGGTCCAGGTCGGTGAAGTTGCCGTTGGCAACGGTACGCGCGTCCGCCTGCAGCCGGGCATACTGCGCCATGGGACGAGGGGAGCGGACGCGCAGGACATGTTCCTGACCGGGCGGCTCGGCACAGTGGTCGCCGTCCTGTCCGATGTGGACGGCGAGACCCACGTCGCGGTCGCACTGGACGGCGAGGAAGGTGAGGTCCAGCGATCCCACGGTCGCTATCTGTACTTCAGCCCGGACGAGCTCGAGCCCTTGGGGAGTGCGACATGACCGTGTTGGTGGCCGGGTTGGGGAACGTGTTCTGCACCGACGACGCCTTCGGGGTAGCGGTTGTCGAGGAACTCGCCAGGCGGGAGCTGCCACCGGGGGTCGAAGTCCGGGATTTCGGGATCCGCGGGATCCATCTGGCGTACCAGTTGCTCGAGCCGTACGACCTCGTCGTACTGGTCGATGCGGTACAGCGGAACGGTCCGCCGGGGACGCTGTACGTGATCGAGGCCGAGCCGGCGGCCGAGCCCGGACCCGAGGTCAGTATGGACGCCCACGATCTAGGTCCTGACGCTGTGCTCTCGCTTGTACCGCGACTCGGTGGCACTGTGGGTCCTGTAGTGGTGGTCGGGTGCGAGCCGGGCGGCATCGAGGCGGGGATCGGGCTGACGCCGGCAGTGCGGGACGCGGTCGACACCGCCGTACAGATGGTGCTCGACCTGGCCGCGCGGCCGGTGGGAGCCGTAGAGGGGTGACGTCATGCGCTGGATGGTGATGGGAGTCGTGCTCCTGATCCTCGTCGGAGTCGGCTACTACGGGGTCGAGGATATGCGCCGGTATCTCCGGCTGAGAGACATGTAGACCGATGTGCCTGGGGATCCCGGGCCGGGTGGTCGACTGCCCGGATGGCGCGGACCTCGGCAAGGTCGAGGTGGCCGGAGTCGTCCGGGACATCAACGTGTCCCTGGTAGACGGACCCTTGGTGCCCGGTGAGTACGTGCTGATCCACAGCGGTTTCGCACTCGAGCGGATGTCGCCGGAGCGTGCCGCGGACGCGCTCGCGTTCTTCGGAGCCGAGCTGTGAGCGGGCCGGCGCTGTTCGTCCGGTACGCGTTCGCGCCCAACCGCCTGGGGTACTGCGGTCCTGCCGACGCCGGCTCGCTACTCGAGTACGGCGCGCTGGGCCGCAGCGGCAAGGGGTTCCGCAAGCTGGCGAAGCAGTTCGAGGGCGCCTGGCCGCAGCTGAGCGTGATCGCCGCGGCCACCGGTACGGCGGATCCGCTCGACCAGGAGGTGGTCGAGGCCTATTGGGTCGGCAATCGCCTGCTGGACCGGGCCGCGAACGACCAGGGCGGCTTGCCGCATCACAGTTTCCAGGTGTTCTGCCTGTATCCGTGGGCGAATCTGCTGCTGGACGAACGCCGTACGGAGCATGCGCTCCAGGTGCTCGACCAGTGCCGGATCCGGTGGGGCAGGGTGATCGCGGACACCACCGACCATGTCGTGGTGGAGTCACGCCCGCTGGTGTGGGACGGCGGCGAGCTCAGTCTCGGTCTGCCCTGCCAGGAGACCGCTATCCGGGGCTTCGACGGGGTGAACCTGATCGAGCGCTTGAATCCGGGCGAGTGGGTCTCGCTGCACTGGGGCTGGGTCTGCGACCGGCTGACCCCGGACCAATTGGTTGCCTTACGCCACTATTCGGCGTACCACCTGGGGCTGGTGAATCAGCGTCTGCGCGGACGGGCCGGGATATCCGGGCCGAGGATCCAGTGACCGTCGGGCTGCCCGACCTTCGGGGTGCTGAGGATGGCCGGCCGGTGGTCTGAGTTGCCGGACCGGTCGGGCTCCCAGCGGTCCGGGTCCTCGGTCAGGCCGAGCAGATAGGTGACGGTGCAGTCGAGCGCGGCGGCGAGCTCGGGCAGCCGGACCACGTCGACGCCGGCGCCGTGCTCGAAGCTGGAAAGGGTCTTGTTGGTGGTGCGGATCCCTCGGCGGGCCAACCGGCTGACGAGCTGCTTCTGGGTCAGGCCGAGCTGCAGTCTGCGGGCGCGCAGACGATGGCTGACGACCAGATGACGATCAACGGCCAGGTCGGTGCGGTCCTCGAACATGGACACCCCCTGCAGTCACGATCCACCGGCGCCGCGACCGCGTCAATCGCCCGACCGCGGTGAATCCATCTCAGCCAGTGCATGCACCGTGTACCGAGCGAAGTTGAACACCGGCGCCCGCCCGAGCAACCGCTCGAACTCCTCGTGCGAGTCCACCTGATAGATCCACGCCCCACCGTGCGAACCCACCACGTGATACCGCGCCAGCACCTTCCCCTCCCGCTCCAGCCGCTCCCCGTACTCCGGCATGGCTCCCACCGCCCGAGCCATCTCAGGCGACAACAGACTCAACTCCATCCGCCACAACACGAGGAACTTCATCTCAGCTCCGGAGGTGGAGACGACGGGCCGCTTCGGCTACGGAGCCGGAGACGGAGGGGTAGACGGTGAAGGACTGGGCCATCTGGTCGACGGTCAGGCGGGCGCCTACCGCGAGGGAGATGGGGTGGATCAGCTCGCTGGCCCGGGGGGCTACTACTACCCCGCCGACGATGATTCCGGTGTTGGGAAGGCAGAAGAGTTTTACGAAACCGTCTCGGACGCCTTGCATCTTGGCGCGCGCGTTGTCGGCCAGCGGGACCTTCACGACCATCGCCGTACTGCCGCCGGCGTCAACCACCGCTTGCGTCAGCCCGACGGTGGCGATCTCGGGGGCGGTGAAGACGTTCGACGACACCGTCGACTGGTCCAGCGGGGCGACCGCGTCGCCGAGCGCGTGGGACATCGCGATCCGGCCCTGCATGGCGGCGACCGAGGCGAGCATGAGTACGCCGGTGCAGTCACCGGCCGAATAGACCCCACGAGCCGTGGTCCGCGACACCCGATCCACCTGCACGAACCCGCCGTCGGTCAGCGACACGCCCGACTCGACCAGATTCATGTCATCGGTGTTCGGCAGCGATCCGACCGCGAGCAGTGCGTGCGATCCCTCGACCGTCCGCCCGTCTGTCAGCGTGACCACGACCCCGTCACCCTGCCGCCGTACCGACTCGGCCCGGGACTTGCCCAGCACCGTCAGCCCGCGCCGCTTGAACACGTCCTCCAGGACAGCCGCCGCATCCGCGTCCTCTCCCGGCAGCACCCGGTCCCGCGAAGACACCAGTACGACGTCACTGCCGAGCGCGTCGTACGCACTCGCGAACTCCGCGCCCGTCACCCCGGACCCGACCACGATCAGCCGCTCCGGCAGCTCCTCGAGCTCGTAGACCTGCTCCCAGGTCAGGATCCGCTCGCCGTCCGGCTCGGAGCCCTTGAGGATGCGAGGCCTTGCTCCGGTGGCGATCAGGATCACATCGGCATCCAGCCGCTCGTCGCCGACCACCACCCGCTCCGGCCCGTCCAGCCGGCCGCGACCCTGGATGATCCGGACCTTGTCACCGTCCAGCCGTCGGGTGATCCCGTCGGACTGGGCCGCCGCGAGCGCCTTGACCCGCTTGTTGACGACCGAGAGATCGACCCGGACCGAGTTGGCCGGATCGTCGTCACCGTCGTCCAGCCGGACGCCCAGCTCGCCGGCCTCCTCCACCTCGGTCATCACCTCGGCGGTGGCGATCAACGTCTTGCTCGGGACACAGTCCGTGAGCACGGCGGAACCGCCGATCCCGTCGGAATCGACGACCGTCACCTCCGCCCCGAGCTGGGCGGCCGCACTGGCCGCTTCGTACCCGCCGGGACCGCCTCCGATGATCACAACTCGCGCCACGAGAGGCCATTGTTCCGTATCCTGTGTCTCCGTGACCCTGTACGCCGCGTTTGCGTCGAATCTGGACCCGAACCTGATGGCCGAGCGGTGCCCGTACTCGCCCCTGCGCGGCACCGGCTGGATCACCGGCTGGCGCCTCACCTTCGGTGGCGAGGAGCTCGGCTGGGAGGGTGCGATGGCCACCGTGGTCGAGGACCCGGCCGACCCGAACAACCAGGTCTTCGTCGCCATGTACGACATCCACCCCAAGGACGTCGAGCGCCTGGACGAGTGGGAGTGGATCGACCAGGGCGTCTACCGCAAGATCCAGGTCCGGGTGATGACCCTGGACGGCGAGCAACTGGCCTGGATGTACGTCCTGAACGCCTACGAGGGCGGTCTCCCCTCGGCCCGCTACCTCGGCATCCTCGCTGAGGCCGCCGAGGCGGCCGGTGCACCCGACGACTACGTCGCCGACCTGCGCGCAAGGCCCTGCCAGTCGTCCGGGCATTAGCTCCTGCCCGTCGTCCCCGCATTAGCTATCGTGCGGAGGTGACCGATGACCTCCGGAGCGCCGCCGAAGCCTGGCTGAGCGAAGACCCAGACCCCGACACCCGCGCCGAGCTGCAGAAGCTCCTGGCGGCCGGTGAGACCGCTGAGCTGGCCGACCGCTTCGCCGGCACCCTCGAGTTCGGTACGGCGGGACTCCGCGGAGCCGTCGGCGCCGGGCCGAACCGGATGAACCGGGTGGTCGTGATCCGCGCCGCCGCCGGCCTCTGCGCCTACCTGAAGGCCAAAGGCCTCACCACCGGCCCGGTCCTGATCGGGTACGACGCCCGCCACAAGTCCGACGTGTTCGCGCAGGACACGGCGGCCGTGGTGCGTGGGGCCGGACTGGACGCCGTACTGCTGGATCGGCCGACGCCGACCCCGGTAGTTGCCTTCGGGATCAAGCATCTGAAGGCCGTGGCCGGGGTGGTCGTGACCGCGTCGCACAACCCACCCCAGGACAACGGCTACAAGGTCTACCTGGGCGACGGCTCGCAGATCGTCCCGCCCGCGGACGCGGAGATCGCGGCCGCCATCGCGGCGATCGGCGCGCTGGACTCGGTGCCGCGGGGGAAAGACTGGCAGTCGGCCGGCGACGACCTGCTGAACGCCTATCTGGACCGCATCGCCGAGCTCGTGCCCGAGGATGCGCCACGGGACCTGAACGTCGCTTACACACCCCTCCACGGCGTCGGGCGGACCCTTGTCGAGGGCGCGGTCGCTCGCGCGGGGTTCGCCGTACCGGCGGTGGTGGCGTCGCAGGCGGACCCGGATCCGGACTTCCCGACCGTGTCGTTCCCGAACCCGGAGGAGCCGGGCGCGATCGACGCCGCCCTGGAGCTGGCCCGGTCGGTGGACGCGGACATCGCGGTCGCGAACGACCCGGACGCGGACCGGTGCGCGGTTGCCATCCCGGACGCCTCGGCGACCGGTGGCTGGCGGATGCTGCGCGGCGACGAGCTGGGCGGACTACTCGGGGAATTCCTGCTCTCGTCGCAACCCGACGGAGTCGCCGCCTGCTCGATCGTCTCGTCGTCCCTGCTCGGCAAGATCGCGGCATCGTACGGCGTCCGGTACGTCGAGACGCTGACCGGGTTCAAGTGGATCGGGCGGGTGCCGGAGCTGGTCTTCGGCTACGAGGAGGCGCTCGGGTACTGCGTCGACCCGGAGGCCGTGAAGGACAAGGACGGGGTCTCGACGCTGGTCCGCGTACTGCAGCTGGCCGCCGGGGCCAAGGCCGAGGGACGCACGCTGCAGGATCTGCTCGACGATCTGGCCGTGAAGTACGGCCTGCACGCCACCGACCAGCTGTCGGTCCGGGTCGACGACCTGTCCCTCATCCAGTCCGCCATGAGCCGACTCCGCGCCACTCCCCCCACCGAGTTGGGGAGTCACACGGTCGAGCGGGTCGACGACCTGAACGAGGGAACCGAGACGCTGCCGCCCACGGACGGCCTGCGGTACACGCTGTCCGACGGAGCCCGGGTGGTGGTCCGGCCGTCCGGGACCGAGCCGAAGCTCAAGTGCTACCTGGAGGTCGTCGTACCGGTGACCGGGTCGGACGTGGCGAGTGCCCGCAGCCGGGCAGGTGAAGACCTGACCGGCATCAAGCAGGCACTCTCGACCACGCTGGGGATCTAGGAGCACCTGGCGGGTAGCTCCCGGAAGATCAGCGGGCTGCGGCTGCCGCGGCTTCGGCCTCTTCGCTGCGCAGTGAGCTCTGCAGCGAGGAGTGCAGGATGCGCAGCGTGCTGGTCGACTGCATCAGCGCGTCCCGCTCGTCCGGGTTCCGGTTGGCGAGGCTGACGATGTCGTTGATGCTCGCCTCGATCCGGGCGATCCGGTCCGCGACCGAACCCTCCTGGCTACTGGCCTTGCGGATCGCGTCCGACGTGACCGTCCAGACGTCTTCCTTGTCGTTGGTGCGCCGGGACATGTCGACCATCTGGCTCAGCGCGGCCAGGTCGTGGTCGATCTGGGTCCGCTCCACCGGCTCGGTGATGCCGGCGGTCGCCTGGCGCAGCCGGGTGACATGACCGGACAGCTCCGACCAGCTGCACCGGCCGCTCTTGATCTTGTCCAGCACCTTCGCGTACTCGGTGTTGAACTCGTCGTAGTTCACAGTCCTTGACTCCTGCCGTTCGACGCTCGACTCAGAACTCTAAGGCGTGCGGCCCCGAAACAAGTAACCACACGATCGCAGATCGTGCAGGTGTCTCCAAAACGCAACAGCCGCCCGGTACGCCAACGCGTCCCGGGCGGCTGAGTTACGTCTTATCGGACCTTACGGCACTGACCGGTCAGGCGACGTACGCCGAAGAGGCGCCGTACGTGTTGCAGTTGCCCGCGACGGTGTAGGTGTGCTTGGCGTTGAAGCCCATGGTGGACCAGAACGCGTGGTTCTTCGGTGCACCGTGGTCACGGGCGTGACCCGGCTGGTCGCCCATGTGGGTGACGAGGTAGTTGAACTGCGTCAGCAGACCGCCGCTCATCGGGTAGTACCGCTTGTCGGCGCCGATGTAGGCGGCGCTGAAGCAGGACGCCTGCAGCTCGAGACGACGGCTCTCCTCGAGCTTCGCGGCGTTCGTGCTGAAGGCCGCCCGGCGCTGCGACGACGCGCTCAGGATGCCGGTCAGGTACTGGATGTGGTGACCGTACTCGTGCCCGACCATCTGGGTCAGCCACGCACGGGCGTAGGTCGGGTTCTGCTTCCAGGTGTTCATGATCTGCGCGGCCGGGATGTAGATGGTGCCGTGGTTCGCGCTGCAGTAGTAGCCGGTGGTGTTGTAGAGGATCCCACAACCGGTGTTGATCTTGGTGCCGCTGTGAACAGACAGCCCCGGCTTGATCTTGTACGCCGCACCGGCCGCCTTCAGCGGGACGGCCCACGCCGCGTACATGCAGGTCCAGAGCTTGGTGGCGTAGGACGCGACGCCCGCCTGGGTGCGCAGCGAGACGTTCACCTCCTTGCACTTCGACGGCGTGACCGGCGGGGTCTTGTAGATCTTGTTGTAACGGACCACGTTCGTCAGCGAGGACTTGGTGGTCAGACCGTCACCGGCCGGCGGCTCGCTGACCGACATGTTCGGCGTCGCGGCCGGCTGCGGCAGGGCCGGGTAGACCACAGGGTCCGCCTGGGTGGTGGCCTGAGCGTTCGGAAGGGCCAGAGCTGCGAAAACGGCAACGGCTGCGGCGCCGGCCAGTCCACGCAGGGTGGTACGGGAGAGGTTGACCATGACTCCACTCTCGAATGATGAAGGGACCTGTCATGCCCATCCTGGGGTGAACAGGGGTTCATCCCGGGGGTGGACACGTGCTCTGACGTAGCGAAGTACGCCACAGTTCCGCTCAGCGCACCAGTTTCGCGCCGAGAAATCTCAACTGATCGGGCAACATCCTCCGCCAGTACCCGGGAGTATGCGCCCCGGCCTGCTGCCCACCCGCGGCGCTCAATTCGGTCCGGAGCTCCCGCGCGGCGTCCGCGAACGGGTCGTCCCGGCCACAATCGATGCGTACGGCAACATCCTTCAAGCCGTCGCCGCGGACCTGGTTGCCGGCGAAATCCTGGGCGTCGTCGAAGGCACCGGCCGCGGCGTCCCCGTAATGGCGGTAGAGCGCCGGGCTGAGCGCTCCCACCGCCACCGCGGAGTCGCGTGCGGCGAACAGGAGGGCGCCGAATCCGCCCATGGACCAGCCGAACAGGCCGTAGCGGTCGGTACGCAACCCCCGCTTCGCCAACAGCGGCAACAGTTCCTGGTCGAGCATGAAGACCGGATTGTCGCCGCTGGCCCGGGCATGCCAGTAGTTGTCGCGCCCGCCGTCCACAGTCGCCAGGGCGAAGGGCGGCGTACCTGCCTGGACGGCGGCGGTCAGGTAGCGATCGATGCCCAGATCGTTGACGGCCGACGTGTGATCGCCACCCCGGCCGTGCAGCACCAGTACGACGGGCAACTGCGCGGAGGGTGCGTGTCCGTGGGGATAGATGACGCTGTAGCCGACCGTCGTACGGCGAGCCTTCGACGCGAACGTGCCCGAAACCACCGGACCGGCCGGGACATCGGGTACGACGCCATCCGGGCCGCTCAAGCCGAGGACGTCGTGCACCCGGCCGCGGCCGGGGACAATCCCTGTCTCCAGGCCGGTGACGGCTGCTACACCTACAGCAGTGGCGGCGGCGCCGGTACGGAGGAGGGCGCGACGGGACAGCCGCATCCGCGCCGGGCTCAGCGGACCAGCGCCGCCACGACGGCGGCGACCGCGAGCACACCGATGACGATCAGCTCCGGCCGGGCCCACGCGGTGACCTGCTCCCCGCCGGACTGGTCGCCGTACTGGTTCATGTGGGACTCGATCCGGTCGACGACGAAGTCGGCGCGGGAGACCGAGCTGTCGGCGGCGAGCTTGGCACCGCCCACTCGTTGCTTCCTGAGGTCACGCATGACGAGTACGACGCCAGGAGCGCGCAGCCGGTTGTCACCGACATGCACACGGAGGATGTCGGTCACGTCGACGCCGGTCACCTTGCTCCACGGCACCAGGTGGTCCCGCAGGTGGTTACGCAGCAGGATGTGTTCGGGGCTGAGGGTGACCGACGGCCGGATCAGGCCGACGTACGCGAGCATCATCAGGATGCCGATGATGCTCCCGACCAGCACACCACTCGCGGTGCGCCACTCCACCACGATGTCGATCAGCGCAAGCACCCCGACCCCGATCACCAGCCACCCGGTGATCCGGTTCGACGTCGACAGGTACTGCTCGGACTCCGGCGATGTCAACTTCACCAGCACAAAGTAACTGGCCATGCAGAACGGCACTAGACTGCCTGAGGTGACCACTCTCGACAGCGGCGTCGACTCGTTGGCCGACGTGACCTCGTCCGAGGACCGGCTGCGCCGGTTCCTGCTCGGCCTGCCGGGCGTCGACCAGGTCGGCGCCGAGGCCAGGGCCGCCACACTGAGCACCCGGTCGATCAAGACCACCGCGAAGGCGTACGCGCTGGACCTGGCGATCAGCATGATCGACCTGACCACGCTCGAAGGCCAGGACACCCCCGGCAAGGTGCGGGCCCTGTGTGCGAAGGGAAAGCGGCCCGACCCGGCCGACCCGACCGCGCCACAGGTCGCGGCGATCTGCGTCTACCCGGACCTGGTGGCGACGGCGAAGTACGAGCTGCGCGGCTCGGGGATCAACGTCGCGAGTGTCGCAACCGCCTTCCCCAGCGGGCGTTCCAGCCTCGCGATCAAGATCCAGGACACCAAGGACGCGGTCGCGGCCGGTGCCGACGAGGTCGACATGGTGATCGACCGCGGCGCCTTCCTCTCCGGGCGGTACGGTCTGGTCTTCGACGAGATCGCCGCGATCCGTGAGGCCGCCGGAGACGCGCACCTGAAGGTGATTCTGGAGACCGGCGAGCTGGTCACCTACGACAACGTCCGCCGGGCGTCCTGGCTGGCGATGCTGGCCGGCGCGGACTTCATCAAGACTTCGACCGGCAAGGTGTCTCCCGCGGCCACGTTGCCGGTGACGCTGGTGATGCTGGAGGCGGTCCGCGACTACCACGAGGCCACCGGCCTGCACATCGGCGTCAAACCGGCCGGCGGCATCCGGACCGCGAAGGATGCGATCAAGTACCTGGTCACGGTCAACGAGACGGCCGGACCGGACTGGCTGGACCCGGAGCTGTTCCGGTTCGGAGCATCCAGCCTGCTGAACGACCTGCTGATGCAACGCACCAAGCTGGCCACCGGGCAGTACGCCGGCCCCGACTACTTCACCTTGGACTGACAGGCATGAGCAGATTCGAGTACGCACCGGCCCCCGAGTCGCGGGCCATCGTCGACATCAAGTCGTCGTACGGGCTGTTCATCAACGGCCAGTTCACCGACGCGACGGACGGCAAACCGTTCAAGACCGTCTCCCCGGCCTCCGAGGAGGTCCTCGCCGAGGTCAGCGAGGCCGGACCGGCCGATGTGGACAAGGCCGTTCGGGCCGCCCGCAAGGCGTTCGAGAAGGTCTGGGGCCCGATGGCCGGCCGGGACCGGGCGAAGTACCTGTTCCGGATCGCGCGGTTGATCCAGGAGCGCGCCCGTGAGCTGGCGGTGCTGGAGTCGCTCGACAACGGCAAGCCGATCCGCGAGTCGCGTGACGTCGACATCCCGTTGGTGGCCGCGCACTTCTTCTACTACGCGGGCTGGGCCGACAAGCTCGAGTACGCCGGAGTCGGCGACGACCCGCAGCCGTGGGGTGTCGCGGGTCAGGTGATCCCGTGGAACTTCCCCATGCTGATGCTGGCGTGGAAGATCGCCCCGGCGCTGGCCGCCGGCAACACCGTCGTACTGAAGCCGGCCGAGACGACTCCGCTGACCGCGCTCGCGTTCGCGGAGATCTGCCAGCAGGCGGATCTGCCGCCGGGTGTGGTGAACATCGTCACCGGCGCCGGCCGGACCGGTCAGGCGCTGGTCGAGCACCCGGACGTGAACAAGGTCGCCTTCACCGGTTCGACCGCCGTCGGTCGGGCGATCGCCAAGTCGGTCGCCGGCACGGACAAGGCGGTCACGCTCGAGCTCGGCGGCAAGGCGGCGAACATCGTCTTCGAGGACGCGCCGATCGACCAGACCATCGAGGGCATCGTCAACGGCATCTTCTTCAACCAGGGTCACGTCTGCTGCGCGGGTTCGCGGCTGCTGGTCCAGGAGAGTGTGTACGACGAGGTCCTGGCCCGGCTGAAGCGCCGGATGGGCACACTGCGCGTGGGCGACCCGCTGGACAAGAACACCGACATCGGCGCGATCAACTCCGCGGCCCAGCTGGCCAAGATCCGCGAGCTGTCCCAGGTCGGTGAGGACGAGGGCGCCGAGCGCTGGTCGCCGGAGTGCGAGCTGCCGCCGCAGGGCTACTGGTTCCCGCCGACCGTCTTCACCGGGGTCTCGCAGGCCCACCGGATCGCCCGCGAGGAGATCTTCGGGCCGGTGCTGTCCGTGCTCACCTTCCGCACGCCGCAGGAGGCGGTGGAGAAGGCGAACAACACCCCGTTCGGGCTGTCCGCGGGGATCTGGACCGACAAGGGCTCCCGGATCCTCTGGATGGCGAACCAGCTGCGCGCCGGCGTGGTCTGGGCCAACACGTTCAACCGCTTCGACCCGACCTCGCCGTTCGGCGGCTACAAGGAGTCGGGCTACGGCCGCGAAGGCGGCCGTCACGGCCTGGAGGCCTACCTTGCCCACTAAGGATTCTTCTCGGCTCGAGATCCGTAAGACCTACAAGCTCTACATCGGCGGCGCTTTCCCACGTAGCGAGTCCGGCCGTTCGTACGTCGTGAACGATGCCAAGGGCAAGTTCCTGGCGAACGCGTCGCAGGCCTCCCGCAAGGACGCCCGGGACGCGGTCGTCGCGGCCCGGAAGGCGTTCGGCGGCTGGTCCGCGAAGACGGCGTACAACCGCGGGCAGGTGCTGTATCGCATCGCCGAGGTGATGGAGGGCCGGCACGAGCAGTTCAGCTCGGAGGTCTCGCTGTCCGAGGGCCTGTCGATCAGCAAGGCCCGTGCGATCGTGGACGCGGCGATCGACCGCTGGGTCTGGTACGCCGGCTGGGCCGACAAGCTGGCCCAGGTGGTCGGGTCCAGCAACCCGGTGGCCGGCCCGTACTTCGACTTCTCGTTGCCTGAGGCAACCGGTGTGGTCGCGGTGCTGGCGCCGCAGGACTCCAGCCTGCTGGGACTGTCCAGCGTGATCGCGCCGGCGATCGTCTCCGGCAACACGGTGGTCGCGGTCTCGTCGTTCGAGCGTCCGCTGCCGGCCGTGACGCTGGGCGAGGTGATGGCGACTTCCGACGTACCGGGTGGTGTGGTCAACCTCCTCACCGGTTCGGCCTCCGAGGTCGGTCCGTGGCTGGCGTCGCACATGGACGTCAACGCGATCGACCTCTGCGGTATCGAGGACCCGGACGAAGCACGTGACCTGGAGGCCGCGGCCGCGGACAACCTCAAGCGGGTACGCCGTCCGGCCGAGGAGGACTGGACCGAGTCACCGGGCCTGTCCCGGCTCACGCAGTACCTCGAACTGAAGACCGTCTGGCACCCGATCGGCGTCTGAATGGTCCAGCCTGGTGACCGGGTCGCGATCGTCTCGCCGTCCGGTGGACTGCCCGAACTCTTTCCGGCGCCGTACGAACTGGGGCTCGAACGGCTCCGGTCGTTCGGACTGGAGCCGGTGGAGTATCCGACCACCCGCAAGCTCGGGACGACGCCGCAGGAGCGCGCCGCCGACCTGCATGCGGCGTGGTCCGATCCGACCATCCGTGCGGTGATCGCGAGTATCGGTGGCGACGATCAGCTGACCGTGCTCAAGCATCTCGAGCCGGCCATCTTCCAGGCGGACCCGAAGCCGTTCTTCGGGTACAGCGACAACACGAACCTGCTCAACTTCCTGTATTCGTTGGGGTTGCCGGCCTTCCACGGCGGCAGCGTGATGGTGCAGTTCGGCCGCGGCGGCGCGATGCACCCGGACAGCGAACGCTCGCTTCGCGCTGCCCTCTTCACGCCCGGCGACTTCGAGCTGACCCCAGCCAGTGGCTGGACCGATCACGACCGCGATTGGGCCGACCCAGTCAATCTGGAGACCGAGCCGCCGATGTTCCCCGGCACCGGGTGGACCTGGCAGGGCTCGGCGCCGGTCAGCGGAAGGCTCTGGGGCGGCTGCCTGGAGATCCTCGACTGGCAACTGTCCGCGAACCGCTGGATGCTGCCGACGGACTCGTACGGCGGCGTGCTCTTCCTCGAGACCAGCGAGGAGCTCCCGAACTCCGAAATGGTCTACCGCATCCTCCGCAACTTCGGCGAGCGCGGACTGCTGGAACGCTTCGACGCGGTGTTGTGGGCGCGGCCCAAGTCGTGGTCCCTCGACCATCGGTTCACCGCCGAGGAGTCCGTCGCCTACGTCACCGGCCAGTACCTCGCCGTCGACCGGGCGCTGATGGAGTACAACCCGTCGGCCGTCGTGGTCAAAGGCCTCGACATCGGTCACACCGACCCGCAGCAGGTCCTCCCGTACGGCGGCCAGGTCCGCATCGACCCAGCCGCCGAACGGATCACCGTCACCTACTAGCGGACGACCGTCCTGGTCAGCGCCGGATTCGGATCGGGATAGCAGGCGACCGGCGCGGTGATCGTGAGGAACTTCCATTTGATCTTGGCCTGCAGGGTGAGGCCGGGGTCGTCGTAGCTGGAGCCCTTCACCCTGGTCTCGATGGCGGCGCCGCGACGGCCGGCCTTCAACCGGACGGTGAGGGTGGGGAGTTGGTAGCTGGCGCCACCGGGGATCGGACCGGGGACCTTGATCACCACGACGCTGCCGTCCAGTTGGACAGTAGGAGTGGAGTTGAGGCCGGAGCCGCCGGTGAGTTTGGCGCTGACGTACGACGAGTTGGCCGGTACGGGCACGCGGAGAGCGAGGTCGCGGACCTCCTGGAGCTTGAAGCCCTTGACGTCGCCGGGCAGGGAGCCGGGCTGAAGATCGACGGCGATCGTGAAGCGGCTGTTGGGCCGCACGGTCGCGGGCGCCTTGGCGTCGACCCCCTGCCGCAATGACAGCTGCTGACGGCCGAACTTGGTGTCCGCTCGGCAGGCGAAGCTCGCCACCGGCGACGCGGCTGACGCGGTCGGCGTGATGAGAAATGGAAGCAGGGCGAGCACCACAAGACTGCAGTGAGTAGTCATACGACTACTCTATGCAATCAGAAGCCTTTCAGTCACTGGCCGAACAGGAACCAGCCGCCGACGCCGGCCAGGACGAACGCGACCGGCAGGGCCAGCAGGAACCACGCCCGCATCTTCCGGCGACGGCGTACGGGTGGGTCGGTGGCGACCGTGGTCGGGAGCTCGTTGTCGGTGATGCTGGTCCGCTCCTCGGCGCGTAGCGGCGCCTCCTGCTCCAGCCGGTAGGCCTCCGCCTCGAGGTGCTCCGCGAGGCTGTCGGCCCGCTCCCATCGCTCGGGCACCCGGTAGGCCAGGGTCCGGGCCATGATGTCGTCGAGGGCGCCGATCGACTCGTGCAGCACCGGGCGCAGGCTCGGTGGCGGCAGATCCGGGTCGCGGTTGAGCACGTCCCCGATCGAGGCCGCGTTGTACGGCGGATGCCCGGTGATGAGCGCGTAGGTCACCGCGCCGACCGCGTAGATGTCCGCCCGCTCGTCGAAGCCGCCATCACCCCGCCCCTGCTCGGGCGCCATGTACGACGGCGTACCGACGGCCTGGGTCAGTCCGGAGGCCTCCGCGGCCCGCTTCGCCAGCCCGAGGTCGGCCAGCACGATCCGGTGCGTGCCGCCGCCGGACTCGCCGCCCTGGTTGGCCCGGAGCAGCAGATTCGCCGGGGTGACATCACGGTGTACGACGCCCTCGTTGTGCAATGCGGCGACCGCCCGGGCCAGGTCCGCTCCCCACCACAACGCATCCACGACATCCAGCGGCCCATGCCGCAGTACGTCGCCGAGCGTGCCACCGCCGACGTAGTCCATCACGAAGTACGGACGCCCGTCCGGGAGCTTGCCGAGGTCGAAGACCCGGACCACCCGGTCGCTGGCGATCCGGCGCATCAATCGGGCTTCGGACAGGAAGCGTTCCCGGACGTCGGCACGCGACGCCCAGTTGTCGGCGAGGATCTTGACGGCGACGTCCACATCGAGGTCGTCGTCGTACCCACGCCACACGGTCGCGAACGCGCCCGCGCCGATCTTGTCCTGTAACCGGTACCGTCCGATGACATCCATCCCGGCTATTGTCATGCACAGCCGGGTGTATCGGCGTATTGACCCTGGGGGAGTATGAACGAGGAACTGGAACAACTCGCAGCCCGAGCGGCGACGGGGGACCAGTCGGTCGTGCCACAAATCCTGCAGGCGATCCGTCCGCAGGTGCAGCGACGGGTGGCCAAGTTCCTGCCCCACCGTGAGGACGCCGAGGAGGCGGTCCAGGACACCCTGCTCCAGGTGGCGAACAAGATCCACACCTTCAAGGGCACCGGCAGCTTCGCCGGCTGGGTCACGATCGTGGCCACCAACCAGGCCCGGCAGACCTACCGCTCGCTGAAGCGGCGCGCGGTCGAGCAGTCCGCCGAGATCCTCCCCGAGTCGGTCGACCCGCGGACGACCTCGGTGATCGCGGGTTCCCGGCTGGACCTGCTCGAGGCGCTCGAATCCCTCGAGTCCAGCCATCCCCAGCTGGTCCAGCCGCTGGTCCTGCGTGATCTGGGCGCGATGACGTACGCCGAGATCGCCGACGAGCTCGACGTACCGCTGGGCACGGTGAAAGCCCGCATCCACCAGGCCCGCAAGGCCGTCGCCGAACGCCTCACGGTCCGCTGACCCAGCCCCGCAGAATCTTCGTGGCCTCGGCCCGGGGAGCCGCGGGCAGACCGGCGATCTCCGCGTTGTGATTGCCGGCGGGGACCGTGTACCAATGTGAGTCGCGCGTCCCGGGGCCAGGCTCGAACTTCTCCGCGCTCCACGGGTCGTTCTCGCCGTACACGAAGAGCATCCGGGTCGCGGAGGTCTTCACCCACCGGTCTACGTCCTCGAGTGCCTTGGCATCGTGCTTCGGTTCGATCGCGGCCGGGACCGAGGCGGTGGCGGCACCTGCCTCCCGGTAGTGCAGGAGTCCTTTGAGCCACGTCGTACCGGTGGCGACGTCCGGCCAGTTGAGCTGGGCGGCCGCCTGGTAGTAGTACGCCAGGTACGGCGCGATGCCCGAGTCGGAGTACGACGACCAGTCGGCGATCTCGTCGATGAAGCTGAACAACTGCTGGTCCGTGGCAGTGCGGCCCGGGACGAGCAGACAGCTCAGTTGCGAATGGTACTGCCAGAACTTGAACGGCGTGTCGAGCACCGCGGCCTCGAAAGCGCGGTCGGCCGTTCCGAAGCTCTGGTCGTACTTCAGCCCTAGCTTCACCAGCATCGGGAGCAGCGTGGCGCGGTGATACAACGCGTTCCGCTGGACGGTCCGGAGCGCATCGTTGCAGGCGGCATCGGTCCCCACGTGCTGGATGAAGTCGACGTACGAGTCCTGCTCGTTGACGACGTCCTGCGGTGCCACGTACGCGACCGTTGCGTCCACGTCGGTCGGGTAGAAGCGGCGGTGGTAGACCGACGTCATCCCGCCTTTGCTGGCTCCGGTCGAGACCCATTTACCGTCGTACAGGGCCTTGAAGGCCTGGGCGATGCGGTGGTGATCGGTCGCGGCCTGCCAGAGGTCGAGCTTCGTCCAGTCCTTCGTCGCCGGAGTCGACTTGCCGAAGAAGCGTTCCTCGACGTTGAGCTGGTTGCCGTCGACGAGGCGGGTCGGCTCGGCGGTGAAGGCTCCGGCGACGCCGGCGTACCCGGTTGTCTGCAGGATGGTCGGGCGGTCGAAACCCTTGTGCCACAGGGTGATCCGCTGCTCGAACTGTGCGCCGTCCGGATGATGCTGATCCACGGGCTGCTTGAACCACAGCACGAAGAACGGCTTGCCGTTGATCAGCTGCCCGCTCTCGATCCGCAGCCCGGCGATCGTCTCGAGCCGCGCCCGCACGACCGCGACCGAGTCCACCGGCGCCGGGTCCACCGCGATCGCCGGTGGGGCGACCACGGTAAGGAACCCGAGCACGAGAAGGAACCTGATCAGACGCATTTGGTGACTCCTCGGGCTCGGGGCGACACTCTGCGTAATCAGACTACCCGTAGGTGCGGCGTACCTCCACGGCCCGACGGAGGTCGTCGAGGAAGTTGGCGGTCTGCCGGCGAATGGCCGGGCCGACGGTCTCGTCGGTGACCAGCGCCTGGGCCGGGACGATCAGTCCCGCGTCGACCGCGTACCGCGGCGCGATCCGCTGCACGGTCAGCCCGACCACCATGCCGGAGCGGATCTCGGTCGTCTGCGCGATATCGGTGAAGAACCGACCGACGTACGGCGCGGTGAGCGCGGCCTGACCGGGATGCCAGAAGCCCTCGGCCGCGGCGAGCAACTCCTTCACCCCGATCGCCGGATCGGTCATGATCCGCGTCCAAGCGGCCTCCTTGCCGTCCGGCAACGCGGCCCGGCAGCGGGCGGCGTGGTTGACGCCTTCGGTCGACGTGTCGCGCGCGAGCTCGGCGTCGATCTCCGCGGCGCCGAACGCGTTCAACTGGACCAATCGGAGCACCAGCGACCAGCGCAGATCCGCGTCGATCACCAAGCCGGCCGGGGCACCGGAGCCGTCCAACCAGGACTTCAGGAGCGCCGCGTCGTCCGTGGTCGCGATGAATCCACGGGCGGTGATCAACTGCAGGCTGCTGCCCGGCTCGGTGCTCGCCAACTTGTTGCCGAGGGCATCCGCGACAGGGCCGCGATACTCGTCGTACTCCACATAGCTGCCGAGGACGCGCTCCTCGATCCACCGGACCAGCGAGCCGACAGCGATGTCGCTGTCCTCGTGCTGGAGGGTGGTGAGGAAGAGGTCGAGCGCCTGCCGGGGATCCAGCTCGGCGTTCAAGGTGGCGTCGCGGATCGCGTTCCAGATCACGGCGCGGGTCGTGCCGTCGGTGATCTTCGGCAACACGTCCGAGAGGTTGGCGAGGCTGGTGGCGTCCAGGCGGATCTTCGCCCAGGTGTCGTCGTTCGCATCCGGCACGATCACCGCATAATCGTTGCCGAGTGCAACTTCCACGGTGTCCTGGTCGAGGACGACGTCGACGATCGAGCCGGCGCCGGTTTCGTCGTACCCGCCGACGCTCAGCTTGTGCAGGCGGCGTGAGCTGTCGGGGCTCCGGCGGTGCAGGACGACGCCGGTGGCGGTGCGCTCGACCGTGATCGTGTCCAGGCCGGACGTCCGCAGCCACTGATCGGACCACGTGTCCAGATCCTTGGCACCGGCTTCGGTGAGCTTCGCGATGAACTCGTGCAGGTCGGCGTTGCCGTACTCGTGCGCCTCCAGGTGCGCGTTCACGCCCTTCAGGAAGACCTCGTCACCGAGGTACTTCGCCAGCTGCTTGAGTACGGCGGCACCCTTGGCGTACGAGATCCCGTCGAAGTCGTCGAGCGACTGGCGCGCGTCCTTCAGGCTGTCCGGGGCGACCGGGTGGGTGGAGCTGCTCTGGTCCGTCTGCAGCCCCCACCACTTGCGCACGAAGGCGAAGTCGGTCCAGTTGTCGTCGTAGCTGGTGGCGTCCTCGGACACCCGGTGCGCCATGTACTCGGCGAACGACTCGTTCAGCCACATGTCGTTCCACCAGCGCATGGTCACCAGGTCACCGAACCACATGTGCGCCATCTCGTGCACGACGATCCGGGCCCGCGTACTCCGTTCCGCCTCGGTCGCCTGACCGCGGAAGACCAGGTGGTCGGCGAACGTCACGCAGCCCGGGTTCTCCATCGCGCCGAGGTTGAAGTCGGGCACGAAGACCTGCCAGTACTCGCCGAACGGGTACCGCTGCCGGAACATCCGGTGGTACTCGTCGAACGCTTCCCCAGTGGTTCGGAACAGATCCTCGGCGTCGCGCTCCAGCGACTCCTGGAGGGATTGCCGGCAGGCGAGGCCGAGCGGGATCCCGTCGTGCTCGCTCCGGATCTGGTGATACGGCCCGGCGACGAGCGTGACGAAGTACGTCGACAGCGGCTTGGTCTCCGCGAGCCGCCACTCCCCCGGCCCGGTCTGCGTGGCCGCGCCGTTGCCCATCACCACCCAGTCCTCGGGACACTTCACCGAGATCGTGTACGGCGTCTTGAGGTCGGGCTGGTCGAAACACGGGAAGTAGCGCGGCGCTG
Organism: Kribbella sp. NPDC051952; assembly: GCF_040680855.1. Classification (NCBI taxonomy): domain Bacteria; kingdom Bacillati; phylum Actinomycetota; class Actinomycetes; order Propionibacteriales; family Kribbellaceae; genus Kribbella; species Kribbella sp. NPDC051952. The sequence continues at coordinate 299,803 of NZ_JBFAXQ010000007.1, read as the reverse complement.
ACTCGAGCGACGACATGCCGTACGTGTACACACGCCCGTCGGCCGCATCGACGGATCGCTGCAGGCCCTCGCCGTCCACGGAGTACTTCAGCTCGGCACTCACCACGAGTTCGTTCTCCGCCTGCAGCCCGCTCAGCGGGAACCGGCCGTCGTCGAGGGCGGCGACGTCGAGGGACTGCCCGTTCAGTACGACGCTGATCAAGCGCGCCGGCTTCACGTCCACCCAGCTCGCCTGGGTGGTGGCCGCGAACCGCAGCGTGCTCACCACCCCGAAGGTCGTTTCGCCGCCAGTCAGATCGAACGCGATCTCGGCGGATCGCACCGTCAACCCGGCGGCACGCTCACGAGCTTCAGTCACTGTCAGGGCGGGCATTCGTCTCCTCGGTAGGTACAGCGGCGGCCGCGAGCTGTGCGACTGCCTTGACCTGGTCGTTGGTGGTGGTTGCGAGAACGCGGGCGATCAGCTCGCCATCCTCTGGCTGGGCAAGGCTGCTCAGCACATTCAGTGCACTCACATGGTCGAACCCGGCCGGGGTCTCCTGGTCACCCTCGACGGGTGGGCCGGACAGGATCCGGCGCGCGACCACCCGGACCTCACCACCGAGCGGCTCGAGCGGGTTGCCACCACTCAGCCGGGTGTACGCCGCGGCTACCTGATACATGTTCAGCGCCCGGCACACGGTCGCGATGTTCTCGCTGTGCAACAGCGCACTGAAGGCCTGCAACGGGATGTCGGGCACGCTCATGGCTGCACGCTAGCTGCCGCGTGCAAGTGGGTTGCCAGGAGGTGGGCGGGCTCAGGGGCGTCGGTGGCGTAGCAGAGCAGGTGGGCGCGGGTGGACCACGAGTCCTGCAACGGGCAGATGTCGATCGAGGCGATCGCGGCGACGGCTCGGCGCGGGACGATCGCCAGTCCTGCACCAGCGGTGGCCAGCGTGATCAGGGTGTGCAGGGTCGGTACGACAGTGCGGTAGCGGGGAGCCGGGGCGTGCGGGCCGAGGCGTTCGTCCATCCACTGGGTGAGTGGCGAGTTGCGGTCGAGACCGACCAGGGGATGTTCGGCGACTTCGGCGTACGCGATCGAGGTGCGGCCGGAGAGGGTGCCGCCGGCCTGGCCGATCACGACCAGGGAGTCGTCGGCGAGTGGTTCGGTCCGGAGCGCGGTCGGTTCGTCGTCGAGGATGACGCCCAGGTCGGCCTCCCCGGCGGCGAGCAGGCGGACACTGCGGACGGTCCGGCGCTCGTGCACGTTCACGTCGTACTCGGGGTGGTCGCGGAGGAACGTGGCGAGCGCGACCGGGACGAGCTGGTGCATCGCGGAACCACCGGCGACCAGGCGGATCGGGGCCGTGCGGGAGACGGCGTACGACGCGACCGCGCTGTCGAGGCGGGTGGTCTCGGCCAGAACCTCGCGAGCGTGCCGGGCCAGGGTGGCGCCCGCGGGGGTGAGCCGGACGCCGCGGCGCTCGCGGATGAGCAACGGGACGCCGGCCTGCGCTTCGAGGGCTCTGACCCGCGCACTGGCCGAAGGCAGACTGAGGTGCATCACCCGCGCACCGCCGGTGATCGAGCCTTCGGCCGCGACGTACGTGAAGAGCCTGAGATCGTCCAGGTCGTACCGCATGGGCTAAGCCTACGTCTCAGCCTAAGGCTGGGTTCGTGGATCGCGCATTGTGCGGTGACAGGTCGAGCCCTGATCCTCGAAGGGTGCTGCTCATCCTCCTCGCCGGTGTCGCGGCCGGCGCGCTGAACGCCGTCGGTGGCGGCGGGAGCTTCGTGGCACTGTCCGCCCTGGTCGCGGCCGGGATGCCGCCGGTCACCGCGAACGCGACCACGACCGTGGCGCTGCTGCCGGGGAACGCGACCAGCGCGTGGGTCTACCGGCGCGAGATCGAAGGGCTCGCCCGGCCGTCGATCCCCGCGGTGACGCTGGCGAGTGTGTTCGGCGGCGCGATCGGTGCGGCCCTGCTGTTGTTGTTGCCATCGGCATCATTCGAGGCGGCGGTGCCGTGGTTGCTGGCGTTCGCAACCGTCGTACTGGCGTTCGGCCGGCGGCTGACCCGGGCGCTGCGGCTCGGTACGCCGGGGCCGGTGGCGATCCTGGTCGGGCAGTTCGTGCTGTCGATCTACGGCGGGTACTTCGGCGGCGCGGTCGGGCTGATGATGCTCGCCTTCTGGACCGCGACGACGTCGCTGGACCCGGCCCGCGGCAACCCACTGCGGGTGATCCAGGTCGCCGCCGTCTACCTGACGGCTGCGATCGTTTTCGTCTTTGCCGCAGACGTTCTGGCGCAACCGTGGCAGTTGGTCGCCCTCCTGGCCGGCGCCGTCTTCGGTGGGTACGCCGGTGCCCACCTCGTGCGGCGACTGCCCGCGACAGTCCTTCGCGCGCTGGTCTTGACCACAGCTGTCGCGATGACCGCGCTCTTCTTCGTCCGGGCGTTCCGATGAACCGGGCCCAGCTCGCGATGGCCTACCAGGCCTGCGAGGTCGTCGATCTCGCCCGCGCCGCCTTGTCCCTGGAGGATCCCGCGGAGGCCGCGGACCAGGCATCACGAGTCCTGGCAGCCGCACAGGAACTCGTTGCCGCCGCCAACCGTCTCGCCGAGCCGTCCGCCCCGACCGATCCCCTGCAACTGTTCGCCTACGAGAACCCCGAGGAAGCCGCCGACGACCTGGCCGACTGGGTACGCCGCAACCCGGCCGACGGGTGCGGGACGTCCTAGGACCCGCACCCGCGGGCTGTCACCAGTCCTTGTTCGGGGCCTTCAGGTCACGATCGCGCATGGCTGCACCTCCTTCCACGACTTGATGTTCCGGTGAGTCTGGCCGCCGCTGCTTTCAGGTCGCTTTCAATCCCGGCTGACAGCGATCTGTAAGAAGGTCGACCTAGCTTCCGTCCATGGACCAGCGGCCGACTGTTCGGGACGTCGTGGGCGTGGCCGAGTTCCGGGCACTGTGGATCGCCCACGCGCAGTCGCGCCTCGGCGATCAGCTCGCCCGCGTCGCGATCGCGATCCTCGTGTTCGACCGGACCAGTTCCGCGCTGCTGACAGCGGCGACGTACGCGTTGTCGCTGCTGCCGCCGTTGGTGAGTGCGCCGCTGCTGACCGGGCTGGCGGATCGGTTCCCGCGGCGGCGGGTGATGGTGACGACGGAGCTCACCCGGGCCGGGTTGGTGGCGGTGATGGCGATTCCCGGCGTACCGCTCGTCGTACTGGCGGTGCTGGTGGTGGCTGTGGTGAGTCTGCAGCCGCTGTACAGCGCGGCGCGGAACGCGATTCTGCCCAACGTGCTGGAAGGCGACCGGTACGTCGTCGGGGTCGGGCTCGCCGGGGCTACCGACAGTGTTGTGCAGGTGGTCGGGTTCGCGGTCGGTGGAGTGTTGGTGACTCTGACCGGGTCGCACGTCGCGATGGGGATCAATGCGGTGACGTTCCTGGTGTCGGCGACGCTGGTGCGGGTCGGCGTGGGGTTACATCGGCCGACGGGTGGAGCGCCGCGGACGGTTGGTCGGTCGGTGACCGCTGGGGTGCGGGTGATCTGGGGCGATCGACGGCTGCGGGCGCTGCTGGGATTGCTGTATTTGTACGGGTTCTATGTGGCGCCGGAGGGCCTTGCGACCGCGTACGCCGCTGAGACGGGCACCGGGGATGCGGCGGTCGGGCTGTTGATGGCGGCCGATCCGGTGGGGGCGATGCTGGGTTCGCTATTGCTGACTCGATGGCTGCCGGTTGCGTGGCGGGAACGGTCTTTGGGGCCGCTCGCGGTGGTGTCCGCGGTGCCGTTGGCGGTCAGTGCGGTGTATCCGTCGGTGCCGGGGGCGATTGCACTATGGACGCTGGTCGGCGTGCTGTCGTCGTACACGATGCTGGTGCACGCGATGTTCGTGCGGTTGGTGCCGGATGCTCAGCGCGGGCAGGTGGTCGGGCTGGCGTCAGCGGGGTTGCAGGCCTCGCAGGGGCTCGGGGTCGCTGTTGCCGGGGTGCTGGCCGAGCTGAGTTCGCCCGCGCGGGCCGTTGGGGTCATGGGCGTGGCCGGCGGGCTCCTCGCGGTCCTTGCGGGTCGGTCGTGGTCCCGGGCAGTTGGTCGCGCTCGCGGCGGAGGTACAGGCCTGCGGCGGTCGAGACGCTGGTGAGCAGCCAGACCGCTACGCCTGCGTCGTCAGTGACTCCGATGACGGGGAGGAGGTCCGGGAGGATGTCGATGGGTGAGATCAGGTAGACCAGCGCGACCAGCCACAAGGTGATGCGGCTCTTCGGGAGGTCGCCGTACGTGCCCTGGCGGGTCTCTCGCAGGAGCCTGGGCAGCGCCTGGGCGCGCTCGAGCACGTTCCCGACCGGGACGGGCTCGCCACGGGCGATCTTGCGCCGACGGACCACTCGCCGCCGGACCACGCCCAGCGCACCGATCCCGACCCCGAGCACCAGCAGTCCGGCGCCGACGACCCACGCCGGCAACCCGATCACGTCCCCGTCCCGAAGGACGAGCGTCAGTAGCCCGATCAGTCCGAGCAGCCCACCGAAGTACACCATCCACCAACTGTAGGGGTCTTCAGTCCAATAAGTTCTTCACGATCGTGGTCATCCGGTCCACCGGGATCGCGAAGCCGATGCCGATGTTGCCTGAGCGGGAGTTGCCGAGGGTGGCGATGGCGGTGTTGACGCCGACGACCTGACCGGCGGCGTTCACCAGCGGCCCGCCGGAATTGCCGGGGTTGATGGCGGCATCGGTCTGGATCGCGGACTGCCTGGTGTTGTTGTCGCCGAAGCGGGCCTGGCGGTCGACGGCACTGACGATGCCCGCCGTCACCGTCCCTTCCAGTCCGAGCGGTGAACCGACGGCCAGGACCGGGTCGCCGACGCGCAACTGTGCGGACCGGCCGAGCGTGAGCGCGCGCAGGCCCTCGGCATCGGCACTCGAGACCTGGAGTACGGCGAGGTCGTTGTCCGGATCGGAACCGACGACATCCGCGTCGACAGTACGTCCGTTCGACAGGACCAGGGATACATCACTCGCTCCTTCGACGACATGCGCGTTGGTGACCACGTGTCCCTGCTGGTCCACCGCGAACCCTGACCCAGTGGCCCGACCCGCCCGAACCGAAACAACCCCCGGCAGAACACTCGCCGCCGCAGCGGAGATCGACCCCTCGGCGGCCGCCGGCGGGGCGGCCGCTTGAGGCAGCTCGACCGGCCTGTCTGCGCCGGAGTCGAGCGATCCGGTCACCGCACCGGCGACCCCGCCCGCGGCGAGGGAGAGCGCGAGGGAGCCGAGCAGGAAGCCACGGCGGCCGAGCCTCCCCGGCTGCTTCGGCTGGACCGCCGTCGTCGGTTGCGTCGGAGGGGCGTCCGTCACCCCGGCCCGAGGTGCCGCCGCCGGAGAGGGGGGAGCCGAGGCGGAGGCCGGGGTGACGGAGTTCGAGGGTGGCGGACCGGGGAGGTAGTCCGGGCCGCGGAACGGGTGACCTAGGTGTGGAGGCATGAACGGCTCCTTCACGGGAGGCGTGAGAACCAGAGGAGGGAGGCCAGGGCGGCGAGAAGTGCCGCGGCCAGGGCGATCCCGGCGACCAGGTTGGTGATCTCGCGGGATTCGGTGGTCCAGCCGATCGACGACTGGAGATCGGAGTAGACAGTGCGCAGCTGCTCGTCGCTCTCGGCGGAGTAGAAGGTCCCCTTGGTCGCGTCGGCGAGCCCCTGAAGCGCCTCGCCGTCAGCGGGCACCGGGATCGTCCGCCCGTCCAGGTCGACCGTGCCCTCAGGCGTCCCGTACGCGATCGTCGACACCGGCACCCCGGCCGACGACGCAGCCTGCGCCGCCTCGTCGATCGGTGAACCGGCCGTGTTCCCACCATCGGACAGCAACACGATCCGGCTGGGCGGTGGATCGTCCGGGTCGATGGTCCGGATCGCCTGCAGGCTCGTCAGTACGGCGTCCCCGATCGCGGTGCTGTCGTTCAGTTCCAGCCCGTTGATCGCATCCACCGTCGCCTGATGATTCGTACTCGGCGCCGCGACCACGGTCGCCGTCCGGGCAAACGACACGAGCCCGACGTTGAACTTCGCCGGCAGGTCCTGCACGAACTCCACCGCCGCCTGCTTGGCCACCTCGAACCGGTTCGGCGCCACATCGGTCGCCGCCATCGAGTTCGACACATCCATCGCCACCAGCACGGTCGCCCGCTCCCGCGGCACGCGTACGTCGGCAACCGGTCGCGCGATCGCGATCGTCAACACCGTCAACGCGGCAAGGAAAGCCACCGCCGGCGCGTGCCGACGCCAACCCGGCCGCACCGGCGCGACCTTCTCCAACATCGGCAGCGTCGCAAAACGTACGGCGTACTTGGTCCGGCGGCGCTGTGCGACCAGGTACGCCGCGACCAGGACGGCCACCAGCACCAGCAGCCAGAGCCACAGTGGTTGCTCGAATCTCATCGGATACCGGTCCTCCCGGTTGGGTGCCGCCGGGTCCCGGCCCGTCGGCGGGCGGTGGCGAAGGCGGCGACGTCACGAACCCAGTCGGAGTCGGTGCGCAGAACGAGGTGCGCGGCACCGGCGGTCCGGATCGCCTGGGTTGTCTGTTCACGGTGCGCTGTCATCGCCTCGGCGTACCGGCGACGCAGCTTGCGGCTGGCGGTCTGCACCTCGCGCCGCCGGCCGGTCTCCGGATCGACGAGCGTGAGCAGGCCGACCTCGGGTAGTTCGAGTTCGCGCGGGTCCAGCACCTCGACCGCCAGCACCTCGTGTCGCGCGGCCAGCCGGCGGAGCGGATCTGCCCAGCCGTCCTCATGGAAGTCGGACACGACCACCCGCAGCCCCGGCCGGGGATGCTCACGATTCAATCGGGTGATCGCCAGGCCCAGGTCGGTCCGCGGCCACTCACCGGGCGTTGCCCTAGGCAACGACAGCAAGGTCCGCAACGACCGCCGGAGCTGCACGGCACCACCGGCGGCCGGGAGCCGGCGGACCTCGTTGCCGAGAGCAACGCGTACGCCGAGCCGGTTGCCGGGACGATCGGCCAGCAGACCGATCGCCCCGACCACGGCGATGGCGAGGTCACGCTTCTCGCTGAGCGCGGTCCCGAAATCCATACTCGCGGACGCGTCGAGCAGCGCCCAGGTCTCCAGCTCCCGCTCGGCCAACGGCGAACGGACGTGCGGCTCCAGCGATCGTGCGGTGACGTTCCAGTCCATCCGGCGTACGTCGTCCTGTCCCGCCTGATACGGCCTCGCCTCGTTGGGCTCGCTGCCGGGACCGCTGCGCAGACCGGTGATCTCGCCGTGCAGGAACCCTTCCAGCTTGCGCTTCACCGACAACTCCAGCGCCCGCAACGCCCGCTCCCGCCCGGCCAATAAATCAGGTCCCGTTGTCATGCCGCTGAACCCTCGGCATCAGCAGGGACCACGTGCGGCTGCTCGATCGTGTGCAGGATCCGCGCGATCACCGATCGCGGGTCGACGCCATCGGCCAGCGCATCGAAGGTCAGCACCAGCCGGTGCGCCATCACGTCGAGGGCAACGTCGTACACATCGGCCGGCAGCACATAGTCGCGCCCGCGCAGCAACGCCAACGCCCGCCCGGCCGCGACCAGACCCAGCGTGGCCCGAGGACTCGCCCCGAACTCCAGTACGCCGGCCAGATCATCGATCCCGTACTGCCGCGGCTCCCGGGTCGCATGCACCAGGCGTACGACGTACTCCGCCACGGCATTGTGGACGAACACGTCATCCGTTGCCTCTTGCAACTGAACGACCTGCTCCGGTGTGAGTACGGCGCCGGCGTGCGGCCGGTGCGCGCTCATCCGGTGCAGGATCGTCAATTCCTCCAGCGGCGTCGGGTAGTCGACCGTGATCTTCAGCAGGAACCGGTCTCGCTGAGCTTCGGGCAGGGCGTAGACACCGTCGGACTCGATCGGGTTCTGCGTCGCGAGGACCAGGAACGGGTCGGGCAGCTTGTAGCTGGTGCCGCCGATGCTGACCTGCTGCTCAGCCATTGCCTCGAGCAACGCCGATTGCACCTTGGCCGGTGCGCGGTTGATCTCGTCCGCGAGTACCAGGTTGGCGAAGACCGGGCCGAGTTCGGTGTCGAAGCCCTCGGTGGACGGCCGCCAGATCCGGGTACCCATGATGTCGCCGGGAACCAGGTCGGGGGTGAACTGCAGCCGGGCGAACCGGCCGCCGATCACCTCCGCGAGGGTTCGCACCGCGAGCGTCTTCGCGACACCCGGCACGCCCTCCAGCAGACAGTGGCCGCGGGCAAGCAATCCGACCAGCATCCGCTCGACCAGCTGGTCCTGGCCGACCACCACCTTCTTCACCTCGAACAACGCATGTTCGAGAGCGGCTGTGGTCATGCGTTCCCGCCTGGATTCTCGGCGCTCTTCTCCGGACAGTCCGGGGTCGGTGTGGTCGCCCCGTCATCCACGGTCACGTAGCCCTGCTCGGGTGTCGGGTCGTCCGACGCGGCATAGGCAACGCCGCCCGCACCGAGCGCCGCCACCACAATCGCCCCACCGAGCACCAATCGCCTGACATTCATGGCATCTCCTTCTCGTCGATGGGTCCTCACCTCATCAACTGGGTGCGAAAACGACCGGAAAGCGGAGCGAAAGTCCGGCGAAAGAGCAGGGCGGCCGACGTCGTTCGTCCCGCTACCTTGGTTGCGTGCGACTACTGGTGGTGGAGGACGAGGAAGGCCTGGTCAGTGCGCTGCGCTCCGGACTCGGCCGGGCCGGGTACGCCGTCGACGCGGCGACGACCGGCGCCGAGGCGATGGAGAAGCTCGCGACCACGGCGTACGACCTGGCGATCCTGGACATCACGCTGCCGGACACCAACGGTCTCGACCTGTGTCGTGCGGTCCGGCGCGGGGAGATCGAGGTGGCGTCGGGACGGGAACTGCGGGTACTGATGCTGACCGCGCGCGCCTCGCTGGCCGACCGGGTCCGCGGGCTCGACGAGGGCGCCGACGACTACCTGACCAAACCGTTCGCGCTGGTCGAGCTGCTGGCCCGGATCCGCGCGCTGCTCCGCCGAGATGTCACCAACGGCACCACCCAGTTGCACGTCGGCGATCTCGTCCTCGACTCGTCGCGTCACCTCGCCACCCGCGACGGCCGCGAACTCCCGCTGACGTTGAAAGAATTCGGCGTACTGCGCTATTTGATGTCACGACCCGGACACGTCGTCTCGGCCGAGGAACTCCTCGAGCACGTCTGGGACGAGAACGCGGATCCCTTCACGCAAAGCGTCCGGGTGACCGTCGGAACGCTGCGCCGCAAGCTCACCCAGGACGGCGAGGAACCCGTCCTGGAGACCGTGATCGGCCGGGGCTATCGACTCAGAGGTGACACGTGAAGCTCAAGCGCCCGCCGTGGACCCAGACCATCCGGTTCCGCCTCACGCTGACGTATTCCGCCGTACTGATCGTGCTCTCGGCGCTGCTGCTCGGCGGGGTGTACCTCGCGCTCTCGCAGATCCTGGATGCCAAGCCGCTCAACCAGATCGAGGTCCAGAAGTACTACAAGGACCACGAAGGCGTCCTGCATCTCAAGGACGGCCAGGTGATCCAGGCCGCGGAGATCTCCAGCCTGCAGTCCGCGGTGAACTACCAGACCCTGGAGAGCCTGCGGAACTACTCGGCCGCCGGGATGGCCGGTCTGTTCCTGGTGAGCCTCGGGACCGGCTGGTGGTTGTCCGGCCGAGCCCTCCGGCCGGTACGGCGGATCACCGCAACCGCTCAGGAGATCTCGGCGACCGACCTGTCCCGCCGGATCGCGTTGGACGGACCGCGGGACGAGTTGAAGACTCTGGCCGACACGGTCGACGACATGCTCGGCCGGCTCGAGTCGGCATTCGTTTCGCAACGCCAGCTGGTCGATGACGCGTCGCACGAGCTGCGCAACCCGCTCGCGGTGATCCAGGCGAACGTCGACGCCGTACTGGCGCATGACGACACCCCACCCGAGGATCGCGCGCAGGCCACCGCGATCGTGAGCCGCGCGATCCAACGCATGACGCGCCTGGTCGAGGACCTGCTCGCCTCGGCCCGGCGGTCGTCGCCGGCCTTCGTCGATGCGGATGTGGATCTCGCCGCGATCGCGGGCGAAGCGGCCGAGGAGTACGAACTCCTCACGGCCGATCGCGAACTACACGTCGTACGCCGGCTCTCCCCCGGACCGACCGCGGCCGGGGATGCGTCCGCGCTCCGGCGCGCGGTCGACAACCTGCTCTCCAACGCGGTCCGGCTGGCCCGTGGCGGCAGCGAACTCGTCCTCGCCGTCGGTAGTCGCAACGGCTGGGCCTGGATCGCGGTTCGCGACGAGGGTCCGGGGATCGCCGCCGACGACGCCGACCGTGTCTTCGACCGCTTCTTCCGCGCCGGCGAGCGTCAATCCCCCGCAACCGTCCCGTCCACCGGCCAGCGCCGGGCCGGCCTAGGTCTCGCGATCGTCCGCCAGATCGCCGAGTCCCACGGCGGCACCGTCAGCCTCCACTCCGAGCTGGGCGTCGGCAGCACCTTCATCATCTGGCTCCCCGAACGCTCCCTCACCAACACCACCCGCCGAACCCCAACCCCACCCGAACAAGACCCCCTCGGCCCCCGCCTCTAATCCACGAGCCGCGGCAGGCCACCCCCATCGAGCCCCCGCCACCACCCACCGCCGGTCTGGGGAGGGTTTGCCCCCGGGCGGGAATGGTGCAGTTGGACAGGAGGTGTCTGGTGGTCGAGCCGGTTTCGTCCCGCATCCAGGCGGGAAGCCGCGGGCAGTAGGTCTATACGTCCTGTCGATCTGCACCCCTACCCACCCGCCCAGCGCCGGCCGTGTTCCTGCCGCACTTCGTCCGGCGGCTGGAGGAGTCCTACTACGGCGGCGTCGCTGAGCGGGTCAGGGAAGGAGAGCCTGACGGAGGGTTTGGGCTTCGTCTTTGAACCATTGGTTGGTTCGGTCGGTGAGTTCGGATTCGCCGGTGGTCCAGCGTTGGTGGAACCAGGGGTGGCCGGTTTCGGCGCCGCGGCGGACGTAGTCCATGCACCAGACGTGGTTCTCGGCGGCCGCGTCGACCAGGCGGAGCCGGTCGGACTCGGTCATCCCGTAGGCGTCCGCGAATCGGCGCAGCCGCGTCAGCGTGCGACCTCGTCGTACGTCGGCAATATCGGCATCGGGACGCAGTGGGGCCCACAGGCGGACCGCCGTGGCGATGTCCCACAGCGGCGAACCCGGGCCGGCCAGGTCGAAGTCGATCAGCGCGACCGCGACCCCGTCCCGGAAGACCACGTTGTCAAGGTTCGGATCGTTGTGGCTGATCAACCCGGTCACGTACGCCGACGGCACCGGCTCGGCCCACTCCAAACCGACGGGCCGGAAGTCCGCCACCGCCTCGTGGTACGAACGCAGCAGCCGGGCAACGCTGTCCAGCGCCTCGTCCGTCATCGACCAGGCCGGGTACGGCGCGGTCACGGTCTCGCCGCGGAGATACGACAACACCTCGCGGCCCTGCGGATCGATCCCCAGCAACGTCGGCGCACCGGTGAACCCGACCCGGTCCAAATGCTCGAGCAGCGCATGCGTAGCCGCGCTACTGGCGCGCAGCGGCCGTCGGACGGTATCGCCGACCCGCACGACCAACCCACGGTTCGCGGTACCGCCGAGCAGCAACGTCTCCACCTCAGAGGGCATCGCCGGTCAGTGTGTCTCTTCCAGCAGGGCCTTCGCCAGGGGTGCGTGCGTAACGATCCCGTTGACCAGCCCGCCGCGGACCGCCGAGCGAACCGCTTCGACCTTCGCCAGCCCGTACGGAATCGCGATCACCTCGTCGATCTTGTCCATCTGCTCGGCGCTGATCGCGATCACCCGATCGGTCACCCGGCTCTGCACCGGCCGGCCGGCCGCGTCCACGAAAACCCCGGAGATGTCTGCGACCACCCCGCGCCGGTCCAGCTGATCACAGGCCTTCTCGTCCATCGCGTCGTACAGCGTGGACTGCCCGGCAGCCCACGATCCGAGCCCGACCACGGCCTTGGTGACCGAGTCGAAGTGGCTGATCGCCTCCGCCACCTCCGGCTGCTGCCGCAACGCGCGAGCGGTGGCCGCATCGGGTACGACGAGCGGCGCGTAGAAGAGGAACGCCGGTCCACCCGACAACCGAGCCGTGTGCCGGACGAGCTCGACCGAGTTGGCCTCGACATCCGGGCGGGTGAGCGCACCCGTGAGCTGGACAACGGGGACGGGCGCCAGCGTGGTCAGCTGCTCGGTCATCGCGGTGACCGCGCGGGCCCACGCGAGGCCGAGAACGTCCTCGGCCGTGACGATCTCCGAGAGCAGGTCCGCGGCCGCCTTGCCCAGCTGGGTCCGCAGTGCGGCCTCGTCCTCCTCCGGGGTGTCGACCACGATTGCCCGGCGCAGACCGAGCGACTCCTGCAATCGCGCGGACAGGTCGAGGTCGATGGCCCCCGGATGACTGATCTCGATCCGCACCAATCCACTACTGCGCGCCTGGTCGAGCAACCGCGCGACTTTGAACCGGCTGAGCTGGAACTCGTCGGCGATCTCCACCTTGGACCGGCCGTCGACGTAGTACCGCCGGGCAATGGATGCCGTCAGCACCAACTGTGCCGGTCCGCCCGCCATGGGCTCCATCGTGCCTCCCCGCTCATATGAGCATGACTCCGCACTAGTGTTGCACAGACCCTTGACAGGTCAAGGGGCTTCCCGGTTCACTCATGCTGTGAGCAGAGGCATGCTCAAATGAGCGGACCACCAGCGAGGGAGCAACCGTGCTGAGTAGGCGCAAACGGATCGGAGCGGTCGGGGTCGCACTGCTGCTGAGTGCGGTGACCGGCTGTGCGGGCTGGGGAGGCGGTGCGGGCGGCGGTGGCGCCGACAGCATCAACGTGCTGATGGTGAACAACCCACAGATGGTCGACCTGCAGAAACTCACCGCGGACAACTTCACCAAAGAAACCGGCATCCACGTGAACTTCACCGTGCTGCCGGAGAACGACGTCCGGGACAAGATCAGCCAGGAGTTCTCCAGCCAGGCCGGTCAGTACGACGTTGCGACCGTGAGCAACTTCGAGATCCCGATCTATGCCAAGAGCAAGTGGATCGCCCCGCTGTCGGACTACATCGACAAGGACTCGTCGTTCGACCAGGACGACATCCTCAAGCCGATGACGCAGTCGATGTCATCGGACGACGGCAAGATCTACGGCGAACCGTTCTACGGCGAGTCGTCGTTCCTGATGTACCGCAAGGACATCCTGGCCGCCAAGGGCCTCACGATGCCGGCCAAGCCGACCTGGCAGGAGGTTGCGGACATCGCGGCCAAGGTCGACAACGCACAGCCCGGGATGCGCGGCATCTGCCTGCGCGGCCAGCCCGGCTGGGGCCAGATCTTCGCGCCGCTCACGACCGTCGTGAACACCTTCGGCGGCACCTGGTTCAACCAGGACTGGCAGGCCCAGGTGAACGCGCCCGAGTTCACCGAGGCGACCAAGTTCTACGTCGACCTGGTCCGCGCGCACGGCGAGGCCGGCGCACCGCAGGCCGGCTTCACCGAGTGCCTGAACAACACCATCCAGAGCAACGTCGCGATGTGGTACGACGCCACCTCCGCGGCCGGATCGCTCGAGGCACCGAACTCGCCGGTCAAGGGCAAGATGGGCTACGCCCCCGCACCCGTGGTCAAGACCGACAGCGCCGGCTGGCTGTACGCCTGGGCCTGGGGTATCCAGGAAGCCTCGAAGAAGAAGGACAACGCCTGGAAGTTCATCTCCTGGGCGTCCGGCAAGGACTACGAGAAGCTCGTCGGCCAGAAGGTCGGCTGGTCCAACGTCCCGGCCGGCAAGCGGGCGTCGACGTACGAGATCCCGGAGTACGTCAAGGAGGCCTCGGCCTTCGCCGAGCCGACCAAGCAGGCGATCGAGAACGCGGACCCGAAGAACCCGGGCACCCAGCCGCGGCCGGCGATCGGGATCCAGTTCGTCGACATCCCGGAGTTCCCGGATCTCGGCACCCAGGTCAGTCAGGACGTGAGCTCGGCGATCGCCGGGCGGATGAGTGTCGATGAGGCACTGAAACGCGGGCAGGAGCTCGCCGACGACGTCGCCGAGCGCTATCGCTCGCGACAGGCGAAGTGAGGGGAGCGGTTACATGAACGAGCGAAGCGAGTTCATCATCAAGCGCAGTTGTCCTCGATGCTCATCGGCGCCCGGAGCGAAGCGAGGACGCCGATGAGCATCGACGCCAAGACCGATACCGATACCAAGCCGGGTCGTCACAGCGCGCCCCCTGGCTCCGAGGGCACGATGATGCGCCGGGCCGGCGACTGGGCCCGCCGCGCACCCCTGCTGCCCGCGCTGGTCTTCATGGTCATCGTGACGCAGTTGCCGTTCGTGGTCACGATCATCGTCTCGTTCATGGACTGGAACGCGTACTACCCGGACGAGCGCGGGTTCGCCGGGGTCGACAACTTCCGCCGGGTGCTGACCGACGCGAACACCCGGCACGCGATCTGGATCACGATCCTGCTGACCGCGGGCGTCGTCCTGATCAGCCTGGTGCTCGGGCTGCTGATCGCACTGCTGCTCGACCGGAAGTTCCGTGGCCGCGGTGCAGTCCGGACGATGATGATCACGCCGTTCCTCATCGTCCCGGTGGCGGCGGCCCTGTTGTGGAAGCACGCGCTGTACAACCCGACGTACGGCTTGTTCAACGGGGTGCTGAAGTGGATCTTCGGTGACAACGCGCCACAGCCAGACTGGATCAGCAACCAGCCGTTGTGGTCGATCATCTTCGCGCTGGTCTGGCAGTGGACGCCGTTCATGATGCTGATCCTGCTGGCCGGCCTGCAGAGCCGTCCGCTCGACGTGATCGAGGCGGCCGGGATCGACGGCGCGAACCAGTGGGAGATCTTCCGGTACATGACGCTGCCACATCTGCGTCAGTACCTGGAGCTGTCCGCGCTGCTCGGGTCGATCTACGTCGTACAGAACTTCGACGCGGTCTTCACGATCACGTCGGGTGGCCTCGGTACGGCGAACCTGCCGTACACGATCTACCAGACCTTCTACACCGCCCACGACTACGGCCGGGCCTCTGCGGCCGGCGTGATCGTGGTGATCGGCACGATCGCGATCGCGACGTTCGCACTCCGGTCGGTGTCCACGCTGTTCCGAGAGGAGACGGGCCGATGAGTGGGCAGGTCACGATGGTGACGGGTCGGAAGAACCGTGGTGGTGCGGTGCTGTCCGTGGTGGCCTGGGTGGTCGGGCTGCTGTTCGTACTGCCGGTGATCTGGATGCTGCTGACCTCGTTCCACACCGAGGAGGACGCGGCGAAGAACCCGCCGGACATCGCGGCACCGCTGACGCTCGACGGCTACCGGTCGTTCTTCGACACCGGACCCTGGCCGTCGATCGCGAACTCGCTGACCGCGAGCATCCTGTCCACCGCGCTGGTCATCCTGCTCGCGTTCCCGGCGGCGTACGCGCTGTCGATCCGGCCGGTGCGGAAGTGGACCGACGTGCTGTTCTTCTTCTTGTCCACCAAGATGCTGCCGGTGGTGGCCGGCCTGCTGCCGATCTACCTGTTCGCCCAGTCGATCGGGTTCCTCGACAACATCTGGCTGCTGATCATCCTGTACACCTCGATGAACCTGCCGATCGCGGTCTGGATGCTGCGCAGCTTCCTGTCCGAGGTACCGGTCGAGATCCTCGAGGCGGCGTCGGTCGACGGGGCGAACCTGCCGCGCACCCTCCGCTCGGTGGTGGCACCCATCGTCACACCGGGTATCGCTTCGGCCGCGCTGATCTGCTTCATCTTCAGCTGGAACGAGCTGCTGTTTGCCCGAGTGCTGACCGGCACAGTGGCGCAAACGGCGCCGGTGTTCTTGACTGGGTTCGTGACCAGCCAAGGATTGTTCCTCGCCAAGGTCTGTGCCGCGTCGCTCGTAGTGTCGCTGCCGGTACTGATCGCCGGATTCGCCGCACAGGACAAGCTCGTCCAGGGTCTGTCGCTGGGGGCGGTCAAGTGAGATTGACCGCTGCCGCACTGGATGCCCTGGGCAAGGACGTCGGAGTGCCGTCGTACGACCGTACGGCGGTACGCCCCGGGATCGTGCACTTCGGGGTCGGTGGGTTCCACCGGGCCCACCAGGCGATGTACCTGGACCAGTTGATGAGCGAGGGCAAGGCGCTCGACTGGGGCATCGTCGGCGTCGGCGTCCTGCCCCACGACCGGAAGATGTACGACGTCCTGTCCGCGCAGGACCACCTGTACACGCTGGTGCTCAAGTACCCGGACGGGACGCTCGAGCCGCGGGTGATCGGGTCGATCGTCGACTACCTGTTCGCACCGGACGACCCGTCCGCCGTCCTGGACCGGCTGGTCGACCCGGCCACCCGGATCGTCTCGCTGACGATCACCGAGGGCGGCTACCACGTGAACCAGGTGACCGGGGAGCTGGACACCTCCGACCCGGCGCTCGCGGCCGACCTGGAGCCGGACGCGACGCCGGGGAGCGCGTTCGGGTTCATCGTCGAGGCGCTGGCCCGGCGGCGGGCGGCCGGCGTACCGCCGTTCACAGTGATGTCGTGCGACAACATCCCGGGCAACGGGCACGTCGCGAAGAAGATGCTGGAGTCCTTCGCGCGGTTGAAGGACCCGTCGCTGGCGGACTGGATCGATGAGGCTGTCAGGTTCCCGAACTGCATGGTCGACCGGATCACGCCGGTGACCACGGATACCGACCGGGAGGCCCTGTCCGAGCGGTTCGGGATCGAGGACGGCTGGCCGGTGGTGTGCGAGCCGTTCACGCAGTGGGTGCTGGAGGACGACTTCGGCGGTATCAGGCCGCCGTACGAGGATGTCGGCGTACAGATCGTGGGTGACGTCGAGCCGTACGAGTTGATGAAGCTGCGGCTGCTCAACGCCAGTCATCAGGCGCTGTGCTACCTCGGTTATCTGGCCGGGTACCGGTACGCGCACGAGGTGTGCCAGGACAAGCTGTTCATCGACTTCCTGCTCGGTTACATGGACAACGAAGGGACGCCGACGCTGCCGCCGGTGCCCGGGGTCGACCTCGATCGCTACAAGCACCAGCTGATCGAGCGGTTCGCGAACCCGGAGGTCCGGGACACCCTCGCGCGGCTGTGCGCGGAGAGCTCCGACCGGATCCCGAAGTGGCTACTGCCGGTGGTCCGCGAGCAGCTCGAGGCCGGGCGCGAGATCTCCCGGTCCGTCCTCGTCGTCGCCTCCTGGGCCCGGTACGCGGAATCCGTCGACGAGCAGGGTGATCCGATCGAGGTCGTCGACCGGCTCCGCGACAAGCTGGTCGAACGGGCGCAGCACAACACCGACGATCCGCTCGTGTTCATCTCCGACCCGGACCTCTTCGGCGACCTCGCGTCGAACGAGCAGTTCGTCACGCCGTACAAGGCAGCCCTCAAGTCACTCCACGAGATCGGCGCCCGCGCAACGCTCGAAGCGCGGGATCACCAGACACGGCCTTAATGTGGGCCTATGACTGAGCAGAGGTTGGTCGCCGGGGTGGACTGTTCGACCCAGGCGACCAAGGTGGTCGTGTGCGATGCCGGGACCGGAGCGGTTCTGCGGGAAGGGCGCGCACCACACCCGGACGGGACCCAGGTCGATCCGGCCGAGTGGTGGAAGGCGTGGGAGATCGCGTCCGACGGCCTGCTCGACGGGGTCGAGGCGATCTCGGTCGGCGGTCAGCAGCACGGCATGGTCTTGCTCGACGAGGCCGGCGAGGTCGTCCACCCGGCCGTGTTGTGGAACGACACGAGCTCGGCGGA
This sequence comes from Kribbella sp. NPDC051952, assembly GCF_040680855.1. Classification (NCBI taxonomy): domain Bacteria; kingdom Bacillati; phylum Actinomycetota; class Actinomycetes; order Propionibacteriales; family Kribbellaceae; genus Kribbella; species Kribbella sp. NPDC051952. Next base: position 281,987 of record NZ_JBFAXQ010000007.1, on the reverse strand, counting down.
CGCGACGGTCGAGCTCGTTTCGGAGCTCGGCGGTCCGAGCGCGTGGGCGGAGGCGGTCGGTTCGGTCCCGGTGCCGTCCTTCACCGTCACCAAGCTGCGCTGGGTCCGCGACGCGGATGCAACCGCTGCCGGTGATGCGCCCCGGCGCGAGGCGCTCGACCGGGCGGCGGCTGTGGTGCTGCCGCACGACTGGATGACGCATCGGCTCGCGGCCGATCGACACGGCATCGACGGGATCACCACCGACCGCGGTGATGCATCCGGCACCGGTTGGTGGTCACCCGCGAGCAACAGCTACCGGCCCGACCTGGTCGAGCTCGCCTTCGGGCGGCGGCTCAAGCTCCCCCGCGTCGCCGGCCCGGCCGAGATCGTCGGGCACACCGCAGCCGGCGCCGCTCTGGCCGCCGGCACCGGCGACAACGCGGCCGCCGCACTCGGCCTGAACCTGCAGCCCGGCGACGTCGCCGTCTCGCTAGGCACCAGCGGTACGGCGTTCGCCCGGTCCACGCACCCGACCGCCGACCCGAGCGGCCTGGTCGCCGGATTCGCGGACGCCACCGGCGAATACCTGCCGCTCGTCTGCACCCTCAACGCCGCCCGCGTCCTGTCCGCGACCGCGGGCCTGCTCGGCCTCGACCTCGACGCCTTCAACGACGCCGCACTCGCCGCGCCGGGCAGCGACGGCCTGGTCCTGCTCCCCTACCTGGACGGTGAGCGCACTCCCGACCTCCCGCACTCGACCGGCCTGATCTACGGCTTCACCCGCGCGACCGCGCAGCCCGCGATCATGGCCCGCGCCGCCGTCGAGGGCCTGCTCTGCGGCCTCGCCGACGCCGTCGACGCCCTCCGCGCCCAAGACCTCCCGGTCCACCGCATCCTCTTGCTGGGCGGAGCCGCCCGCTCCCGCGCCGTACAAGCCCTGGCCCCGGCCCTCCTGGGCGCGGAGGTCATCCTCCCGGAGCCCGCCGAGTACGTCGCCCTGGGCGCCGCTCGCCAGGCCGCCTGGGCCCTCTCGGGTGCCGACGCCCCACCCACCTGGCAGGTCCCAGTCAGCAAGCCCGAGCCGTCCGCCATGACGGAGGCCGAGGCCGCCAAGGTCCGCTCGCTCTACGAGCAGGTCCTGAAGAGCACCCAGCCCCTCCTCTCGACCCCCTACAACCGCCAGGTGTGAGAATGCTGCGGTGAGTGCGCGGGTGGTGTTGCTGGCGGGGCCTTCGGGGGCGGGGAAGTCCCGACTGGCCGAACTGGTAGGGCTGCCGGTAGTCCGGCTGGACGACTTCTATCGCGACGGCGACGACGAGGCGATGCCACGGTCCCCGCTCGGGATCGTGGACTGGGACGATCCCCGGTCCTGGGACGCCGACCGCGCCGTCGCAGCCCTCGAGCAGCTGTGTACGACGGGATCCGCCGAGCTCCCGATCTACGACATCGCCGCCGACGGCACCGTCGGTCACCGGCCCGTCACCACCGCGGGCTCACCACTCATCGTTGCCGAGGGCATCTTCGCCGACCAGATCACCGGCGCACTCCGCGACCGCGGCCTGCTCGCCGTCGCGATCTGCGTCCGCCATCACCGGCTGGTGACGTTCGTACGGCGCTTCCAGCGGGATCTCCGCGAACACCGCAAACCCCCACTGACGCTGCTCCGGCGCGGCCTGCTGCTGCTCCGCGACGACCCGCAGGTGGTCCGCCGTTGCGTCGCGGCCGGCTGCGAACCCCTGCATCCCAAGGCCGCCCGGCGCCGGATCGAGATCCTTGTCACGCAGGCGACCTCGCAGTAGTTAGTTTGGTGTTAACTTTCGTCTGATGGCATCTCTGCGGAGCCATCATGGCCTCGGGGGCGAGTATCGGGACGGGAGTTGGACCGTGAGGCGGACTGCGCCGGCCGTTGCCGCTGTAGTGAGCGCGCTGCTGCTGGGGGTGACCGGCTGCGGCAATGATTCCGGCGCCGGGGTGAGCAGCCTGCAGACACCCGCTCCGAAGAACCCGGCGCCCGCAGCCCCGTCCGACAAGGGCAAGCAGAGCACCCTGGCCGGCCTGGCCGTGCTCCCCCGCGGCTACCTCGCCGACACGCGTAACGGCACCGGCCCGTTCACCGCGACTTCCTACCTGACCAGCTGGTCCGCCGATCCCGCCACCGACCGGGCCCTGCTGCTGAACGCGAGTTTCGTCGAGGGTTACCGCGCGACCCGGATCAGCCCGGACAAGAAGAAGCGCTTCACCCTGCAGCTGTTCAAGGCCGGCTCGGTCGCCAAGGCGAAGGCCTTACAGCAGGGCTTCTGGAACCAGGACACCCACGAGCGCTCGTTCGACGTACCGGACGCTCTCAGCGACGCCAGCGTCCAGTACGACGGCGGCGCCGGTCAGTCCGTCGCGGTCGCCGAGGTCAGCATCGTCGTCGGCGCGCTGGTGGCCGAGATCAGCGTCCAGGAGAACGGCGCCCTCGGCAGCAACCTGAAGCCGGACACGCCTCTGCTCACCACCCTGGCCAAGGAGCAGCGCGTCCGCCTCAGCGCCCGGTCGAGCTGAGCGTCGAGCTGAGCTCAGCCGACGCGGTCGATCACCAGCGGCCCGGCTTCGTACGACGCCGAGACCTCGACGGCGTCCGTCAGCGACTCCAGCGCCCGCTCGATCCGGCTCGCGTCGTCAGTGTGCAGGGTGAGCAACGGCGTACCCGCCTCGATCCGGTCGCCGGGCTTGGCGTGCAGCTCGACACCAGCGACGGCTGACACCGGGTCCTCCTTACGCGCACGACCGGCACCCAGCCGCCAGGCCGCGACGCCGACCGCGAGTGCGTCCAGCTTCGACAGGACACCCGAGGCAGGAGCGGGTACGACGTGCCGCTCCGGAGCAACCGGGAGTTCGGCGGCGGGGTCCCCGCCCTGCGCCGAGATCATCCTGCGCCAGGCGTCCATCGCCGTACCGTCGCGAAGCTTCTCGGCCGGATCGACATCGGTGACACCGGCCGCGGCGAGCATCTCGGCGGCCAGGGCAACGGTCAGCTCGATCACATCCGCCGGACCACCGCCGGCCAGCACCTCGACCGACTCGCGGACCTCCAGCGCGTTGCCGGCGGTCAGGCCGAGCGGGACGGACATGTCGGTGATCAGGGCAACGGTCTTCACGCCGGCATCCGTGCCCAGGGCAACCATGGTCTCGGCGAGCTCGCGCGCGTCGGCCAGGTCCTTCATGAACGCGCCGGAGCCGACCTTCACGTCCAGCACCAGCGCACCGGTGCCCTCGGCAATCTTCTTGCTCATGATCGAGCTGGCGATCAGCGGGATCGCCTCGACCGTTCCGGTCACGTCCCGGAGCGCATAGAGCTTCTTGTCGGCCGGCGCGAGCCCGTCACCGGCCGCGCAGATCACCGCACCGACCTCGTCCAGCTGCCGCATCAGTTCGTCGTTCGAGAGGGCTGCCCGCCAGCCGGGGATCGACTCCAGCTTGTCCAGCGTGCCGCCGGTGTGACCGAGCCCGCGCCCGGACAACTGCGGTACGGCGACGCCGCAAGCGGCCACGACCGGGGCCAAGGGCAACGTGATCTTGTCGCCGACCCCACCGGTCGAGTGCTTGTCCGCGGTCGGCCGGGACAGCTTGCCGAAGTCCATCCGCTCGCCGGACGCGATCATCGCCGCGGTCCAGCGGGCGATCTCGCGCCGGTTCATCCCGTTCAGCAGGATCGCCATCGCCAGCGCCGACATCTGCTCGTCCGCGACGTCGCCCTTGGTGTAGGCGTCGATCACCCAGTCGATCTGGCCGTCGCTCAACTCACCCCGGTCCCGCTTGGTCCGGATCACGTCGACGGCGTCGAAACTCACTTCTCCTCCAGGAACTCGGGCCCGAACGCTTCGGGCAACAGCTCACGCAGCGGCCGCGAGCCGGTCGTTGTCTCAAGCAACAGGTCGGGACCGCCGTGCTCGTGCAACAGCTGACGGCAGCGACCGCACGGGGTGAGCAACTCCCCATGGCCGTTCACACAGGTGAACGCGACCAGCCGTCCGCCACCGGTGTTCAGCAGCTCCGACACCAGCCCGCACTCCGCACACAACGACAGCCCGTACGACGCGTTCTCCACATTGCACCCGGTCACAACCCGGCCGTCGTCGACGATCGCGGCCGCACCGACCGGGAAGTGCGAGTACGGCGCGTACGCCCGTCGCATGGCCTCGACAGCGGCCGACCGGAGCGCCGGCCAGTCGACCGTCGTTGCGTCCCCCGGCACGGCCCTAACCCGCCTGACCGCGTCGATATCTCAGTCCGTCAGCCGCCGGCATCCGCAGCCGCTGGGCGGCCAGCCCGAGCACCAGGATGGTCGTCACGTACGGCGTCATCCGGGTGAAGTCGGCCGGCACCTCGTCGGTCGTGAAGAACCAGACCGCGAAGCCCACGGCGAGCACGAGCGAGGTAGCGGCGGCGATCTTCAGTCCACGGCGGAACTGCAGCACGGCCACACCCAGCAGGATGATCGCGACCAGGATCAGCAACGCATGCACGGCCTCGCCACCGGCCCGGAGCTGGAGCGCGTCGGTGTAGCCGAACAGCACCGATCCGATCACCAAACCGGCCGGACGCCAGTTGCCGAAGATCATCGCGGCCAGGCCGATGTACCCACGACCGCCGGTCTGACCGTTCTGGTAGATCCCGGACGACACCAGCGCGATGAACGCGCCACCGGCGCCGGCGATCGCACCCGAGGTCAGGACGGCGATGAACTTGTACCGGTAGACGTTGATGCCCAGGGTCTCGGCCGCCGTCGGGCTCTCGCCGCAGGACCTGAGCCGGAGGCCGAACGCCGTACGCCACAGCAGCAGTGCGCTGCCGACGATCAGCACGATCGCCAGGATCGTCATGGCCGACAACTCGGTCGTGACCGCGGCGGCGATCGAGGCGAGATCGGAGACGACGAACCAGTGCTTGGCCTGCAGGGTGTCCATCGCGTCCGCGATTCCGGGGATCGTGATCGACAGTGGGGCGTCGAGTGGCGGGGACTGGGTCGGGCCACCGCCGCGGAGGCCGGAGAACCAGGTGTCCGCGAGGAAGGCGGCGGCGCCGAGCGCGATGATGTTGATCGCGACGCCCGAGACGATGTGGTCGACCCCGAACGTCACCGTCGCCAGTGCGTGCAGTGCCGCGCCGATCATCCCGAAGATCATCGCGCCGACGATGCCGGCCCACGGCCCGTACCAATAGCCGAAGTAACCGGCGCCGATGGTGCCCAGGATCATCATGCCTTCGAGGCCGATGTTGACCACGCCGGCCCGCTCCGACCACAGACCCGCCAGCGCCGCGAGGGCGATCGGGACCGAGGCGTTCACGGCCTCGCGCAGGGTGCCGGCCGAGTCGACCTCGTGGGCACCGGTCAGCACGCGGACCGCGGAGATGAGGACCAGGCCGACGATCAGCCAGACCCAGATGCTGATCTTCCGCCGAGGCACGAGTGCCTCGGCCGGCGCTCCGGCGGGCCGGAGTTCTTCGGGAGCCATCGTCATCGGGTCGCCTCCGGGGTCGCCGCGGCCGGGGCCGGCGTACTGAGTTCTACTGCGACCTGCCGTTGCTCCAGCGCGGTCCGGTACCGGCGTACCACCTCGTAGGCGATGACGACGGCGAGCACGATGACGCCCTGGGTGATGGCGACGATGTCCGGTGAGACCTGCGCCTTGATCTCGAGCAGGTTGCTCTGCTCGGTCAGGTAGGAGAACAGCAGCGCGCCGAACGCGATGCCGACCGGGTTGTTGCGGCCGAGCAGCGCGACCGCGATGCCGGCGAAGCCGATACCGCCCTGGAACGTGGTGCCGTAACTGTGCGAGTTGCCGAACAGCAGCGGCAGCCCGATCAGGCCGGCCACCGCACCCGAGATCATCATCGAGGTGACGACCATCCGGCGTACGTCGATGCCGCTGGCAACTGCCGCGCTCGCCGACGTGCCGGTGGCGCGCAGCTCGAAGCCGAACTTGGACCGGTTCAGCAGAACGCTGTACGCGATCCCGCCGACGACCGCCAGCAGGGACAGGCCGAGCAGCTGGTTCGGTGCCCCCGGCAACAACGGGATCCCGGACACCCAGCTGTCCTTCGGGAGCTCCTTGGTGGACAGGTTGCTACCCGTCGACACCCCGACTTTTCGGAGCAGGTACGCCGTGAGCGAGCCGGCGATCGCGTTGAGCATGATCGTCGAGATCACCTCGCTGACGCCGCGGGTGACCTTCAGGACGCCGGCGATCGAGGCCCATACCGCGCCGACCACCATCGCCAGGACGATGGAGACGACCACGTTGATCGGACCGGGCAGCCAGCCCTGGGCCGCGAAGACCGCGGCGGTGAAGACCGCCATCTGGTACTGGCCCTCGACGCCGATGTTGAACAGGTTCATCCGGAACCCGATCGCGGCCGCCAGGCCGGACAGGTACAGGATCGACGCGTTGTTCAGGATGTTGATGACGTTGCGGTCGGCCGGCGCGGTGAAGATCGTGCTGAGGAAGCCCGAGACCGAACTGCCGGCGAGCAGCAGGATCACGCAGGTGATCAGCAGGGCGGCGATGATGGCGAGCACCGGCGCCGCCAGTGCCAGGCCGATCCGCCGCAGGTCGAGCTTGGCCATCACTCCTCTTCTCCGGCACCGGTCATCGCGGAGCCGAGCTGCTCTGGGGTCACCGTGTCAGGGTCGAACTCGCCGACCAGCTTGCCGCGCAGGATCACCTGGATCTGGTCCGACAGGCCGATCAGCTCGTCCAGGTCGGCGGAGATCAGCAGCACCGCCAGGCCGCGCCGTCGCGCCTCGCGGATGTGGTCCCAGATCGCGGCCTGGGCACCGACGTCCACGCCGCGGGTGGGGTGCGACGCGATCAGCAGGACCGGGTCGCCGCTCATCTCCCGGCCGACGATGAACTTCTGCTGGTTACCGCCGGACAGGGCCCGGGCGGTGGTGTCGATCGACGGCGTACGGACGTCGTACTGATCGACGATGCGCTGGCTGTCCTTGCGGGCGCCGGCCTTGTTGATCCAGGGCCCGCGCACACTCGGCGGCCGGTCCTGGTGACCGAGGATCCGGTTCTCCCAGAGCGGGAAGTCCAGCAGCAGGCCGTGCCGGTGCCGGTCCTCGGGGATGTAGCCGATCCCCGCGCCGCGACGGGTCGCGGTGGACCACTCGGTGATGTCCTCGGCGCCGAGCAGGATCCGTCCGGACGTCGCCGGCCGCATCCCCATCACCACCTCGACCAGCTCGGTCTGACCGTTGCCCTCGACCCCGGCGATCCCGAGCACCTCGCCGCGGCGGATGCGCAGCGATACGTCGTCGAGAAGGGCGCGCGAGCCCGGACCGGCCAAGGTCACGTCCTCGACCGTCAACTGGACGTCCTCGGTGACGGTCGACTCTTCCGTGCTGGGTGACGGCAGCTCGGATCCGACCATCAGCTCGGCCAGTTGGCGAGCGGTGACGGAATCGGGCTGCACGGCCGCGACAGTGGTACCTCGACGCATCACCGTGATGTCGTCGGCGACCGCGAGTACCTCGTCGAGCTTGTGCGAGATGAACAGCAGCGTGTAGCCGCGCGCCTTGAGCTGGCGCAGGTTGCCGAACAGGGACTCGACCTCCTGCGGCACCAGGACCGCGGTGGGTTCGTCCAGGATGATGATCTTCGCGCCGCGGTACAGGACCTTCAGGATCTCGATCCGTTGCCGCTGGCCCACACCGAGGTCCTCGACCAGGTCGTCGGGTGACAGACCGAAGCCGTAGGCGTCGGAGAGTTCCTTGATCTTGGCCCGGGCGCGGTCACCGATGCCGAACAGCTTCTCGGCGCCGAGGACGACGTTCTCCACGACGGTGAGGTTGTCGGCGAGCATGAAGTGCTGGAACACCATGCCCACGCCCTGCTTGATGGCGTCGGCCGGCGAGCTCAGCACGACCTCGTCGCCGTTGATCTCGATCGAGCCCTCGTCGGGCTTCTGCACGCCGTACAGGATCTTCATCAGGGTCGACTTGCCGGCGCCGTTCTCACCGACCAGCGCGTGCACGGTGCCGGTCCGGACGTCGATCTCGACGTCGTGGTTGGCCACCACACCAGGGAAACTCTTGCCGATTCCCCGCAGCCGGACGGCCATCGTCTGAGTCGTGGTGTCGGTGTTGGTGTCGATGTCACACGCTCCAGATCTGCTGCGGCGACCCCGTTGTCACCGCGACGAGCCGCGGGCCCGGGCCAGAACGCTACCGCGTCACCAGCCCGAGCCCGAGGGTTTCAGTCGTCAGAGTTTCGACGGCGCCTTGAGCTCACCTGAGATCAACTTCGCCTTGTACTCCTCGATCTTCGGCGCGATGTCGTCGACGAAGCCACCGCTGGTGGCGTAGCCGACACCGTCCCGCTTGATGTCGTACAGGTCGTAGCCGGCCTTGGCGCTGCCGTCCTTGACCGCCTTGACGAAGTCGAAGACCGCGACGTCGACCTTCTTCAGCGACGACGTCAGGATGTGCTTCTGCTGCTCCGGGGTCGCGGTCTGGTACTGGTCGGAGTCGACCCCGATCGCCCAGGTGCCGTCCGGCTTGGTCGCGACCGTGTCGAACAGACCACCACCCGACAGTCCGGAGGCGTGGAAGACGATGTCGTCACCGCCGTCGTACAGCGCGGTGGCGGCGGTCTTGGCGCCGGCCGGGTTCGCGAACGCCTTCTCGTCGCCCTTGTCGGACAGCCACTTCATGTCGACCTTGATGCTCGGGTCGACCGCGGCCACACCGGCCTTGTAGCCGGCCGCGAACGGATCGATGATCGGGCCACGGGCACCGCCGATGAAGCCGACCTTCTTGCTCTTGGTCTTCAGGCCGGCGGCGACACCGACCAGGAACGAGCCCTGCTCGACCGAGAACACCAGGTTGGTGATGTTCGCGCCCTCGGAGAATCCGTCCACGACGGCGAACTTGACGTTCGGGTACTCCTTGGCGACCTTGTTGACCTCTTCGGTGTAGACGAAGCCCACGCCGACGATCGGGTTGAACCCAGCCTCGGCCAGGGTCCGCAGCCGCTCTTCCTTCGCGGAGTCGGGCTCCTGCGCGGCAGCCTCGGACTCCTCACAGGTGGCGTCGAGCTCGTCGACGGCCTTCTTCACGCCCGCCGCGGCGAGGTCGTTGAAGGAGTGGTCGCCGCGACCGCCGATGTCGTAGGCCAGGCCGATCTTCGGGCCCTTCCCCGACTTGTCGGCGCACAGCTCGTCACTTGCGGCGGCACCACCTGGTTGTTCCTTCTTCGCGCAGCCCGCCACCATCAGCACCACAGTGACGGCCAGAGCCGCCAACTTGGTCGTGTGCCGCAAGATGCCCCTCCTAGATATTTGCCCGCCCCGTGCAGGCGTGTGCAGCGACACCCTAGACCCGCTCGGACCCCCCAGCCACTGACGATGCGTCACTGAAATGCTCGTTACTTAATCGTAGTTTCCGCTGTGACCCTCAGCCAGAACGTCGCTGCGCGCGGTGAGATACGCGGCGTTTTTCCGGCCTGAGGCCCTCGATACCGGAAAGTGACCGGCGATTAGGTCACAGCAGGTGCAGGTTGTTGCAGAACGTTTCTTCCTGGCCCCCACGGAGCGTTAGATTCCGATAGCGAAGAGTGACCGGATGGCTGGTCACTTCCAACGGGAGGACGAAAGATGCGATCACGAACAGTACGGATCGGAGCGATCGCCGCGGGCCTGGGCCTGGTCGCGGGCCTGATCACGCTCCAGGCGCCGGTCGCCTCGGCGCAGTCCACCGCACTGGCGACCCGGTGCCGGACCGGTTCGAACTACCAGGCCTGCAGCACGGTCGACGCCCGGATCCCGGTGTCGTTCCAGGTCGGCTACCGGGACTCGATCCGCAACGACCTGGACAACACGGCCACCGGGAAGTGCGAGTCGAACACCAGCAAGACGATCAAGTTCGGCATGACCGCCGGGATCAAGGTCGAGATGAAGGCCGCGATCTTCGCCAGCATGGAGGCGTCGCTGTCGGCGAACATCGAGACCTCGATGGTGACCGGGTACGTGACGAGTGCGACCTTCTCGATCAAGCCGCACAAGACCATCTACTGCGATCGTGGCATCGTCCAGGAGAACGTGAAGGGCCGCAGCGTCCTCAACTGGTACGGCGGTGGCGCCGGCACCATCCGTAAGTCGTACGTGGCGCACGCACCGAGCCGGGCCCAGTGGCGCATCTACTACTGAGGCTGAGCGGGCTGGTGGCGTTGGCGGGTCTGGTCGCTGCATGCGGCGGCCAGACCCCCGACGCCACCGTCCCGACGGTCGCCGCGCCACCGGACGACGGCATCGCGATCGCTCCGATGCCGTCGGACCAGATTGTGCTGAGCCGGGCCGGCAAGGGGCCGGAGTCCACGCCGATCGAGGGTGACTACGGCCCGCAGTACGTGCTGTACGCGCGTTGTCGTGGTGACAGCCCTCTCCTCGTGACCGATGCCGACAGCGAACCGTGGGTCGTCATGTGTGACGGCGTACCGTCCCGGCAACAGGTGCTGTCCAAGCGGACCGCACTGACGCTCCGGCTCACCACCGGGGCCCAGGTGGAGTGGTCGTTCGCGGTGGCGAAGCAACGAGCTGAAGGCTGAATGGCACAATCGGCTGGATGAGTCATCAGTTGCTGGTCGCGGACGTCCTGGCGCGCGTCGAGGCGGTGCGCGAGGAAATGGTCGACGTACGGCGTGACCTGCACGCACACCCCGAGCTCGGCTGGCACGAGGTTCGTACGACGGAACTCCTCGAGCGGAGGCTGGTCGAGGCCGGGTTGTCGCCGCGGGTGCTCCCGACCGGGACCGGGCTGATCTGCGACATCGGTTCCGGTGACTCGTGCATCGCACTGCGAGCCGACATCGACGCGCTGCCGGTGCCCGACGCGGTCGAGGCGCCGTGGCGGTCGACCGTTGACGGAGTCGCGCACGCCTGCGGTCACGACGTACACACCTCGGCCCTGCTCGGTGCGGGTCTTGTGCTGGCCGGGATGGCCCGCGACCGGCAACTGGATCGACGGGTGCGGCTGATCTTCCAGCCGGCCGAAGAGGTGATGCCGGGCGGCGCGCTCGGCGTCATCGCGGCGGGCGGACTCGACGGGGTCCGCCGTATTTATGGGCTGCACTGCGACCCGCGGCTGCAGGTCGGTCAGGTCGGTCTGCGGGTGGGCGCGCTGACCGCAGCCGCCGACCGGATCTTGGTCCGGCTGACCGGGCCGGGCGGTCACACGTCCCGCCCGCACCTGACCGCTGACCTCGTGTACGCGCTCGCCACCCTGGTCACCGAACTCCCAGCAGCACTCTCTCGGCGCGTCGATCCCCGCGCCGGCATGTCACTCGTCTGGGGCCGCATCACCTCAGGCTCCGCCGCCAACGCGATCCCGTCCCGCGGCGAGGCCGAAGGAACCCTCCGCTGCCTCGACGCCAACGCGTGGCGCCTGGCCGCTGAACTGATTCCCACGCTGGCGTCTCAGCTCGTAGCGCCGTACGGCGTCGATGTCGAGACCGAGGTCACCCACGGCGTCCCACCGGTGATGAACGACGCCGCGGCGATCGACGTACTCCACAACGCCGTCCAGCAAACCCTGGGCGCCGGCGCCATCGCCCCCACCGACCAGTCCCTCGGCGGCGAAGACTTCGCCTGGTACCTGGAACACACCCCCGGCGCCATGGCCCGCCTAGGCGTCCGCCCCACCACCCTGGACACCACCGGCGACCTGCACACCCCCACCTTCGACCCCTCCGAAGAAGCCATAGCCCTAGGCACCACAGTCCTAACCACAACCGCCTTACTGGACTGAGCTGCCACACTTCAGGAGCCGACGATGGACGACGAGATTCAGCTGATCAGTGACGGCGACGGGCTGGCGGTCATCGGGGAGCCGGCGGCTGTCGAGCGCTTCCTCGTCTCTGAGGGACTGCCATCGAAGGACCTCGGGCTGCCACGGCTCGGAGCTGTCCTCAGTACGGGGGCTGCAGCCGCACAGGCGGGTTCCGAGATTGCCGCCAACTCGGGACGCTGGGTGAAGCTGACCAAGAAGTCCGCCGAGAGTCTCAACAAGTACAAGCTGATGAAGGGATCGAGCCCGGGCGTCAGCCGTGCTGTGTTGACGGATCACGGCAAGGTCAAAGGACTCGTCGAATTCGTGAAGCCCGGAGCACTGTTGTCCAACCCGGCGATTCTGGCTGGTGCCGCCGGCATCATGGCGCAGCTTGCGATGCAGCAGGCGATGGACGAGATCACCGACTATCTCGCCACGATCGACAAGAAGGTCGACGACGTACTGCGTGGTCAGAAGGACGCTGTCCTGGCGGACATGATCGGCGTGGACTTCGTGATCGAGGAAGCCATGACCATCCGGGAGCAGGTGGGACGGGTCTCCGACGTCACGTGGTCGAAGGTGCAGTCCACCACGCTCGCGATCGCACGAACGCAGGCGTACGTGTTGCGTCACCTCGACGCGCTCGCGGAGAACCTGGAGCGCGAGACCAAGATCGGTGATCTCGCCGACGCGGTTACGTCTGCCGCGTCCGAGGTCCAGGAATGGCTCGCCGTTCTGGCCCGCTGCTTCCAACTGCAGGACGCGATGGCCGTGCTCGAACTCGACCGTGTGCTGGATGCGTCTCCGGAAGAGCTGGACCGGCATCGCGTCGGACTGAAGGCTGCACGCAACAATCGGCTGGAGCTCATATCCCGGAGCACCGAGCGGCTGATGGCCCGCATGGATGCGGCCGCCGGCACCGCCAACACAAAGGTGCTGCTGCATCCGACCTCGTCCCGGGCTGTGGTGGACTCGAGCAACCACGTCGCGAACGCGGTCGTCGAGTTCCACGGGCGCCTCGGGATCGAGGGCGGCCGACAGTCGCTGGAGGCGAGGCGATGGGCGGACGCGGCCACCGAGGTGAAGGACAAGGCCTTTGATGCGGGAGCAGACGGCGTCGACGCAGCCAGGCGCCTCGGCGGCGAGACCTTCGGCCGGGCCAAATCGGCAACCGGCAAGCTCTCCAGCCGATTCACCGACCGAGCCTTCCGTCGCCGTCCCGACAACGACGCAGCCGAGAACGATACGGCAGACGAGCAAGCCTCGGGTGGCGCCGACAATGCGGCCGACGAGCAGGACTGAGCTGCGGGACGAGCGCCGTGCTGAACACCTCGCCGGCCAGGAGGTGGCGCCGACCGCGGCCGGTGCTCCGCGGTCCTGAGCGCTGTCGAGTTGTCCGGGGCATAATGCCGGGATGCGTGTGGCCGTCGAAGATGTGTCTCTCTACTTCGATGTCGAAGGCTGTGGCCTGACGGCTCAGGGGGACGCGATGCTGTCGCGGCCGACTCTGCTTCTCCTGCACGGAGGACCAGGTGCGGATCACAGCCTGTTCAAGCCAGAATTCTCGGTCCTCGCCGACGTCGCTCAGGTGATCTACCTCGATCAGCGCGGTTCCGGCCGGTCCGACCACAGCCGGCCGGAGATGTGGACCTGGACGCGCTGGGCCGACGACATCGCCGCGTTCTGCGACGTACTCGATATCCGTGCCCCGGTGCTGGTGGGTTCCTCAAGTGGCGGCAGGGTCGCGATCGAGTGCGCAGCTCGGCATCCGGACCTGGTCGCGGGTCTGGTCCTGGAGAGCACTCTCGGCGTGCCCACCTCTCTCGAAGAGAGCCTCGATGTATTCGAGCGCCGCGGAGGGCAGGTAGCCCGGGATGCTGCCGCCAGATACCTGGGCGGTGACACCAGCCCATCGGCGACCAAGGCGTGGGCCGATCATGGGTTGCCGTTGTATGCCGGCGCTTCGGACGGTGACTTGGCCTCGCGCAGGGCACGAGCGATGATCAACGACGAGGTTCAAGCGCACTTCCGGGCGGGCCGCTGCGGGCCTGCCGAACTGACCCCAGCTCTCGCGACCGCAGTCACCTGCCCGACCCTGGTCCTAGCAGGCGAAGACGACCCAGTATCCCCCGCAGCCGCAGCCCGCCGCCTACCGGCAATACTCACCAACACCGCCACCCAGGTAGAGGTGCTGGCCGCCGTAGGACACGGAGTATTCCGCCAATCCCCCCACCAGTCCTTCAAACCCCTACGCAACTTCCTCCACAACCTCCCAGCCGAGTCCTGAGACATCACAGGAATGCCGCAACTGTCGGTCGCCGATGGGCCAGCGATCCACAGGACGAGCACCTACGAACACCGCCCGAACCTGACCCTGGCACGCCGAGCTCACGACTCGGCAGGGCGAGATCGGACACTGGAAGGTGGGAATGATCGCCACCTGCGTGCAGCCTCCCTCCGCATCCAGCAGGCCGACGAGGTCGGGCCCAATTCCTGCGCGACCTGCTCATCCGGATCGCCCAGGCCGGACCAAGACCTCTCGGGAGCCGGTCGGGTCTCGGCCGCCGTTGTTGATCTATTAGCCGTCAGAGCGAACCCGTTCCTTTACGGCGCGAGCATCCGCGCCAGACAGTTGAACGGGCACCCTTCTTGTCTCGTCTGTTCCTGATCGGTCGCGCGCGGCTTGATCTAGATGCACGGCGCCTCGCGGTTGGCGACGTTCTTGGTGCCGGGGTGATCTCGCACGACGTGCACACATGCGATGCTCTCTCCACAGCCGGCCGAGCGATCGTTGCCGTCGAGGTCGTCGGTGAGCAGGATCCCTACCTCTGAGCCATCAACGCCTCCGTGATTACACCAACGCACACCATCGTGCGCCGACGAGCAGCGGTCGCGGACCGACACCACAGCTGCGGACGCGCTCCTGTCCTAGCAACAGCCTTGGTCAGGTGGAGCCGGCCTCAGTGGGCCCGGTCTGCGCCGGCGACTTGCGCGGCGGAGAGGGCTTCGGCGCGGGCTTCGGCGAGCGCATTACACCGGGACGTGGCGTGTGGTTCGCGGACATAAATTCTGCGACATAGTCACGGACGCGAGACCGGCCCTCTTCTTGTTTGACGCCGGCGCTCCGCGCGAGCTCCATGGCTTCCACCAACCGAGTATTGAGCGCGTTCTTCGCCTTGTCATCGATTTCTTGCCGGTTGATCCGGGCGGTAACTTTATATGCCTCTGTCAGCAGAGATTTTATTGGTAGGTGATTTACCCAGGTCTCGATCGCTCGATCAGCTCGAGTGTCGAGGAGGGAGGTCGTCCACTTAAGGCTTGCATTTAGGAGTGACGCAGCCTTAGTCATCTCGGTTTGGTGAGGACTTGTCGATCGAACATGACGGCTACTGAAGTCGGCGCGCAGTGCGAAAGACCCAGCGATTCCGTAGATGATGCCGTCAACCCACGGGTTCTGCGTAGGGCTTGCCTTCATCGCCACTTCTGCAGCAAACCATCCGAGGAATCCGCCGCCGCCTCCGGCCAGGGCGAGATAGATGACGGTTCCAACGATCGTTCCGATGGGTGTCCAGGTGAACCAGTACTGGTAGAGCACGTATGGCGGCCCGAACACCGCAAAGAGTGTTGCTGTGAGGACAGAGACCAACAGAGTCAACGCCCCGCCTCCCCCCTGGATGGCGCTGGCCAGATCTATCTACTTCGCGTGCGTATCAGCGTATTATGCACCGCGGGGAAGGGATTGGAAGAGTCTGAAAGCGATCGGATGCCCACGGCTCCGACTCGCGGGGGGAGTATGACCGTTTTGGCTGACCAAGACGCGCTTTTGCGCGCCGCCAGGCACGCCGCCACACGGCTATCCGCAAGGCTTAGCCGTCGCCCACGCGCCGTTGTCACCGCGGAGGACTACGCAGATCTACATGAGCGTTTGCTCGCATACCTGCGCGCACGCTTCAAAACCTGTCTGGACGACAGCCAGTACTGCACGATTGTTCAGCGCAGCATAGATGCCTACGTGGCGCCGTACTATGTTGCCGGAACGCCAAAGAATCCGATGGATCCGGAAGATCTTTTCAAACACATCATTGATGCCGCCCTGGAAGAATACAAAGCTTCCGGTATCAGTACGGCCGGCGTCGATGGCTTGAGCGACGATGAGCTGGTCCAGGAGACGTTCGGAGCACACGCCAACGCCGCCGTGTTCCGAGCAGCGCTGGCGCAGCTGCGTTTGGAGGACAAGCAGATCGACTACCTAGTGGTCCACCAGTTCGCTGACCTCTTCGACGAGAAGCTGAGGAAGCCCGCGTGGCAGGAGGTCGTCGACCGCCTGCGAAATCCTCAGATCAGCACAGCGCGTGTGGAGTCCATCGTGTTGCGCTTCTCCAACCGCCTCAGCCTGGTGGCAGCACAGTGAGCGATGAAATCGACTCCGACGACCAACGGGCTCCTCGGGAGTCGCCTCCAGGAGGGCTGACCGAGGATGACTACAGGTCCGCCCTGCTTTTGGTGCGTGCGTTTGTTTCGAGGCGCTTCCGCGGGCTAGCACCCCAGGATGTTGAAGACATCGCAAGCGATGCCATGGTGCGCCTACTCCGGCTCAAAGGCGACGGTCAACTCGATCTCGAGAACAATCCGTCCAGCTACCTGATGAAGCTAGCTGAATGGACAGCCACAGACTTTCTGCGGTCACGGATCAGGAGACAGCGTGAGGTGCTTATAGAGCCCGACCTTCTGCCTGAGTCGCCCCATACCGACGACGACGTGGCGGCCGCGCTGGACGGCTCAGCGACAGCCCAGATTGTGCGCGCGGCACTGAGCGAGGCTAGACAAGTTGGAGATCACACTGCTTACGTCGTTGTCACGCGCCTGCTCGATGAGGTCGATAGGACCGGATCCCGACCTAGCAATCGGGAGTTGGGGCGGAAAATTGACGTCAGCCATACGGCAGTTGCCAAAGCACTCGTTCGATTCCAGTCCTACATGAAGTTGGCGGATGGAGATCCATAGGATCGCATCCCAAACCCGATGCCTCGACCAGGCTCCTCGCGACCGTGCGTCTTTCGCAAGGCCGTCTAAGGATCAAGCCGAAATCCTGGGCTCAATCCGCGAACTGCGCAGCCCTCTCCGCCCGCTCCGCCAGTGCGGCCACACCGTTGGGGTCCGCATTGGCTCTGCGCGCTGCGACCGCCATCACCTCGAAGGCTAAAGGGGTCAGCTTGACCCGTCGACGCCCTCCTCCACCACTAGCACCAGGATCAGCAGTGGCCAAACATTGATCCTCCAGCACGGCCCGCGACCCAAACGGAAGTAGCTGAACGACCGCGTTCGCAACCGCAGGCGGTGCACCATCCAGGCTCGCAAGGGTCGCCTCAAGATCAGGCGTCAGCCACTGCAGGACCTGCTCCGCCGAGTCTCGCTCGACATCACTGCCTTTTGGTCTTTCCAGCCAAGTCCTGAAGGTGCCCATGCCTATACCTCGCTCGCTTTTAGTTGCTCTTCACAGAGAACTACGTGCCGGCCGTCCTCGTGGCAACCGCAGCGTCGTGACCGCAAGCACACCTCGCTTCGTACACCTAGAACTACGTACAGTGGGCCCCAGTGGCAACCACCGACTCAATGGCAGCGTGAAATCCTGAATCTCAGTAATTTACTGAGATGAGGAGTATCGTGGTGGTCATGTCGACGATGTACAGCATGACCGAGGCGAACCGCCACACGGCGGAGATGGTCAACGCGGCCCGGTACGGGCACGAGCCGGTGATGATCACCGACCACGGCAAGGTCGCGGCCGCCGTGATCTCCCCGGAGATGCTGGCCCGATTCCAGGCCCTCGAAGACGCGGCCGATCAAGAGCTGATCGACGAGATCAATGCGCGGGGCCCGAAGTGGATCCCGGCCGAAGAGGCTTTTACCATGATGGAAGAGGCGCTTGCCGAGGCTGAAGCGGCCCAGGAGCAGTGACCGAGCGACACCTGGTTGTCGAGGTCGGCTTCCTCGACGGGTACCGCACGCTCGCGGCTGACGACACCGTGGCCGCTCGCCGGGTGCTTGCCGCGGTTAGAGGGCTGGTAAAGAACCCGGCGCCGCCAGGCAGCGTGCACTGGGGCGACAGCCTGATCTATCGACTCCACGTCGGCGATCATCGGATCATGTACGAGGTGACTGACGACAGCGTGCGAGTGTGGTCCCTCGGCCGAGAGCCGGGCTGAACATCCACACGGGCCCAGGGTCGAGAGGCCGGCGCCTGATCACGTCGGCGAGCGGCCGGCGAGCACGCGACGTAGGAGCGCGCGTAGCGGACGCGTTCAGCTCGTTCGGTTGCGCGTCATTCATTGTGAAGCGCGCGACGACAGGAGCCCGCGTGCCTCGGGTGGGCGGGAGCGCCGGCGAGTACGCGACGTAGGAGAGCGCGTACCGGTGCGTGGAAGGTCTTCCCGCTCATCGCGGTCGGGCCGCGCCAATCCCACCCGCGCGTGATCAGGTCCGCGCCCCCGCCGAAGGCGGCGAAGGGCTGTCGCCGCGAAGCGGTGTCCTTTGCGGTCTCACCACATATGCCGCACACCGACCACAGCTGCGCGGCATCACTGTTGTGCACCCTGCCGAAGGCGGCAAAGGACTGCCGCCGCCAAGCGGTGTCCTTCGAGTGCCTGGCGCCGAGGTTGAGCGCCGACTCTGCGATCTGATCCCTCCCCGCTCACCACAGTCCTTCCGCGCCAACCACACCCGGGCCAGACCCAGATCCGCGCACCCGCCGAAGGCGGCAAGATGCTGTCGCCGCGGAGCGGTGTCATTTGGCGGGCGGTGGGTTAGAAGGTGTCGGCGGGGACGTAGACGCCCCAGACTTCTCTTAATGTGTTGCAGACTTCGCCTACGGTGGCTTTTGCTTTTAGGGCTTGTTTCATGGGGTACAGGCAGTTTTCGTTGCCCTCGGCAGCTTTCTTCAGGGCCGCCAGGGCCTCGTCGACGGCCGGCTGGTCTCGGTCGGCGCGGAGTTTGGCCAGGCGTTCTACTTGCTGGGCCTCGATCGTAGGGTCGACGCGGAGGGGTTCGTACGGTTCCTCGATGTCGACCTTGAACTTGTTCATCCCCACGACGACCCGTTCGGCCGAGTCGATCTCCTGGGCGATGCGGTAGGCGGACCGCTCGATCTCCTGCTTCTGGAAGCCCTTCTCGATCGCAGCCACGGCGCCGCCGTACTCCTCGACCTGATCCATCAGCTCAACAGCGGCCGCCTCTACCTCATCGGTCAGCGCCTCGACGACATACGAACCAGCAAAGGGATCCACCGTCGCCGTCACGTCGGTCTCATAAGCGAGCACCTGCTGCGTGCGCAACGCCAACCGGGCCGCCTTCTCGGTCGGCAGCGCGATCGCCTCGTCGTACGAGTTCGTGTGCAGCGACTGCGTTCCACCCAGTACGGCGGCCAGCCCCTGGATCGCGACCCGGACGAGATTGACCTCCGGCTGCTGCGCGGTCAGCTGCACCCCGGCCGTCTGCGTATGGAACCGCAGCATCAACGACTTCGGGTTCTTGGCACCAAATGAGTCCCGCATCACCCGAGCCCAGATCCGCCGCGCGGCCCGGAACTTGGCGACCTCTTCCAGCAGCGTCGTACGGGAGACGAAGAAGAACGACAGCCGGGGCGCGAAGGTGTCGACGTCGAGGCCGGCGGCAACCGCCGTACGGACGTATTCGATCCCGTCGGCCAGCGTGAACGCGATCTCCTGCGCGGGCGTCGCCCCGGCCTCGGCCATGTGGTAGCCGGAGATCGAGATCGTGTTCCAGCGCGGCAGCTCCGTCTGGCAGTACGCGAAGATGTCGCTGATCAGCCGCAGCGACTCCTTCGGCGGATAGATGTAGGTGCCGCGAGCGATGTATTCCTTCAGTACGTCGTTCTGGATCGTCCCGGTGAGCTTGTCCCCGGCGACCCCCTGCTCCTCCGCGACCAGTTGGTACAGCAGGAGCAGCACCGAGCCCGGCGCGTTGATCGTCATCGAGGTCGAGACCTGGTCCAGCGGGATGTTGTCGAACAGCACCCGCATGTCGTCGATCGAATCGATCGCGACGCCCACCTTGCCGACCTCGCCGTGCGCGATCGGGGCGTCGGAGTCGTACCCCATCTGGGTCGGCAGGTCGAAGGCGACCGACAGACCCATGGTGCCGTGGTCGATCAGCTGGTGGTACCGCTTGTTCGACTCGGCCGCCGTACCGAATCCGGCGTACTGGCGCATGGTCCAGGGGCGCTGGGTGTACATCGTCGGGTAGACGCCCCGGGTGAACGGAAACTTCCCCGGCTCGCCCAGCTTCTCCGCGGGCTCGAACCCGTCCAGTGCGTCGGCTCCGTACACAGGCGCGATCTCGAACCCCGACTCACTTCGATGACTCATCCTCCCACCGTAGGCCGAACCACACTCGCACTGGTATGTACGGCCCGGGTGAGATCGAGCACGCCCGGTGATCGAGAGCCACCGGCTGTTGACTTGTGACCTGGGTCACAGGAGGCTGCCAGCCAGATGCATCGTTGACCGGGGAGGGGCGACATGCGTAGATCTCCTGTTCTCATCGCAGTACTGGCCGTCATGGCGGGGGCGTTGGCCGCCGGACCGGCAGCAACCGCGGCACCCGGGCCGGGGGGTGACAACCTCGAGGTGTACGTCGGTCAGGTGGACCAGCAGCAACTGCAGAAGCTGGCGGACATCGGCGTCGACCGGGAGGCGGTCACGACCGGCAAGGCCGCCAACGGCAAGGTCAGTGTCGAGGTCATCGTCACTGATCGGCAGGCCGACAAGCTCCGCTCCGACGGCGTCGACCTGAAGGTCAAGAAGGTGAAGGGCCGGGACGCGTCCGACGAAGCCGCGCGCCTCACCGCGGCCGGCCCGACGGTGTTCCGCCCGTACAGCGGACCCGGCGGACTCGCCGAGGAACTGGCGGCGACCGCGGCCGCGAATCCGGCGCTGGCCAAGCTGGTCAGGATCGGTACGACGGTGCAGGGCAAGCCGATGCTCGCCGTCAAGGTGACCAAGAACGCCCGCCAGTTCAAGGACGGCAACAAGCCCTCGGTGCTGTACATGGGCGACCAACACGCCCGCGAGTGGATCACGCCCGAGATGGTGCGGCGGCTCATGCACCACGTGATCGACAACTACGGCAAGAACGCCGACATCACCAGGATGCTGAACACCACCGAACTCTGGTTCCTCCCGGTCGCGAATCCGGACGGGTACGACTACACGTTCACCGGCGACCGGCTGTGGCGGAAGAACCTGCGCGACAACAACGGCGACGGGGCCATCGCCCCCGGCGACGGTGTCGACCTGAACCGCAACTTCGCGGTCAAGTGGGGCTACGACAACGAAGGCTCGTCCCCCGATCCGAACAGCGACACCTACCGCGGCACCGGTCCGAACTCCGAGCCGGAGACCAAGGCCCTCGACGGCCTGATGCGCACCGTCCGCTTCACCGAGATGATCAACTACCACTCCGCCGCGCAGCTCCTGCTGTACGGCGTCGGCTGGCAGGTCAGTACGCCGTCACCCGACGACATCCTGTCTGCCGCCATGACCGGTGACGACGCGAATCCCGCCGTACCCGGCTATGACCCGGACATCTCGGCCGAGCTCTACACCACCAACGGCGAGACCGACGGCCACGCGACGAACAAGTACGGCACGCTCGCGTTCACCCCGGAGATGTCGACCTGCCAGACCGCATCGGCGGTCGACCCCAACGACCAGTGGCTGCCCGAGGACTGTGTCAGCGTCTTCACGTTCCCCGACGACGAGGGCCTGATCCAGGCCGAGTTCGCCAAGAACGTCCCGTTCGCGCTGTCCGTCGCGAAGTCCGCGCAGGACCCGGACGACCCGGTCTCCGTGGTCGGTCTCAAACCCGCCGACCTGGTCGCCGATCCCTTCGCGGTCTCGTACGGGACCACCCAGCCGGTCGCGGTGACGGCCAAGCGGGCCGTGAAGAACCTGCGGCTCAACTACAAGATCAACGGCGGCCGCACCGTCACCGACAAGGTGTCGGAGTGGAAGGGCGGCGAGCGGTACGGCGACTCCGACAACCACTACTACGGCGAGTTCCGCGGGACCGTCCGCAAGACCAGGCCCGGCGATTCGGTCGAGGTCTGGTTCACCGGCAACAACAAGGGCACGGTGGCCAGCGAGCACTTCACCTACAAGGTCGCGACCGACATCGGCGGGAAGGTACTGATCCTCGCCGCCGAGGACACCACCGGACTCAGCCCGGCCCAAGGTACGACGAGCAACAAGTACGCCACCAAGTACGCCGCCGCACTCGCGGCCTCCGGGATCAGCTCGGACGTGTACGACGTGGACGCGAACAACCGGACCGCGCCACATCATCTGGGCGTTCTCTCGCACTACAGGGCCGTCGTCTGGGAGACCGGCGACGACATCATCACCCGGGACGTCGGTCAGGTCGCCGGCACCGCAGCCGAACTGGCGCTCGACCTCGAACTGTCGGTCCGCGACTACCTCAACGAAGGCGGCAAGCTGCTCTACACGGGCAAGTACGCCGGTTACGCGAGCAGTCAGGACGGTGGGTACTTCTACAACCCGTTCGAAGAGGAGCAGGGTGAGTGCACCACACCGAACCAGTACCCGTGTCTCCCGCTGCTGAACGACTTCGAACAGTACTGGCTGGGCGCCTACAGCTACGTCGACAACAGCGGCAGTGATGCGAACGGTGCTCCGGTCCCGATCGGTGGCGTGAGCAGCGCCTTCAACGGGTTCGCCGGGACTCTCAACGGTGGCGACTCCGCGAACAACCAGGACCACACGGCGGCGTTCGTACTCACGTCGAGTGTGTTGCCGAAGGCACAGTTCCCGCAGTTCGCCAGTACGGCGCCATTGAAGTGGAACCGGCCGGGCGGTGCACCGTTCTCGCCGTTCACGGGTTCGCAGTACGTGTACAGCCAGCGCGCGGACGCGAGCTACAAGCGGCTGACCCGGACAGTGAATCTCGCTGGGGTGACGAGCGGCTCCTTGTCGTTCAAGGTCTCAGCCGACACCGAGGCGGACTGGGACTTCGTGTTCGTCGAGGCGCACACCGTCGGGCAGAACGACTGGACGACCTTGCCGGACAGCAACGGTCACACGAGTCAGGCCACCGGTGAGAGCTGTCTGTCCGGGGTGCAAACGTTGCATCCGTTCCTGTCCCACTACCAGGGCGCGGACTGTTCACCGACCGGGACTACCGGTGCGTGGCACGCGTTCTCCGGATCCAGCGGTGGCTGGCAGGACTGGACCGTCGACCTGACGCCGTACGCCGGGAAGCAGGTCGAGGTCTCACTCACGTACATGAGTGACTGGGAGACCCAGGGCCTCGGTGTCTTCGTCGACGACACCTCGGTCACCGCCGGGACCACCGAGCAGACCTCGTTCGAGACCGACTTCGGCGGCTGGACCGTCCCGGGCGCACCGGCCGGCTCGGCCGCGAACCCGAACGACTGGATCCGCACCACGGCCGCCTTCGACGAAGGCGCGGGCATCGCCACCAGGGACACCGTCTACCTCGGCTTCGGGGCGGAAGGCCTGACCACACAGGCGATGCGCACGGACCTGGTCCGCCGCTCGATGATCCAGCTGTTCAGTACGCCGTAACCGGCCGCCGGCGACCCCGATCCCCGCCCGGACCGGGGTTGCCGGTGAACCTGAAGTGAACACGAAGTTTGGTGGCCGATGGCCCCGGTCACCTGACGGCCATCCCCCGGCCCCGGACCCGTCGATAGGGAATCCACGGCCTGTCACGAAGGTGTCGCCGAGGGTTCATGCGCGGTGGGGAACCTCCGGAGTGTGCGCATCGTGATGGTGGCTGAGACCTTCCTGCCTCAGATCAATGGCGTGGCGAACACGGCTCGCCACGTCGCCGACCGGCTGCGTGCCCGCGGGCACGACCTGCTGATCATCGCCCCCGGCCCCGGTCCCGACCGGTACGCCGACGTCCCGGTGATCCGGGCCCGGAGCTTCCGGACACCCGGCTACAAGGAGTTCCCGGTCGGTCTGCCCGATCCCTCGATCGAACGGGCGATGGCCGACTTCAGACCGGACCTCGTCCACCTCGCGTCGCCGTTCATCATCGGCGCGTACGGCCTGCGCGCGGCCCGCAAGCTCGGCCTGCCCACGGTCGCGATCTTCCAGACCGACATC
This sequence comes from Kribbella sp. NPDC051952, assembly GCF_040680855.1. NCBI lineage: Bacteria > Bacillati > Actinomycetota > Actinomycetes > Propionibacteriales > Kribbellaceae > Kribbella > Kribbella sp. NPDC051952. The sequence goes on along the minus strand of NZ_JBFAXQ010000007.1, from coordinate 258,023 downwards.
GCCGGGTTCGCACGGCAGTACCCCTGGTTCGCCGCTGCGGACCGCGGGATCTGGCGCTGGGTACGGCGTACCCACTCGCGCGCCGACCGGACGCTGGCCCCCTCGACCACGTCGGTGCGGTCCCTGGTCCAAGGCGGCGTACCGCGGGTGCACCTGTGGGGTCGCGGCGTCAACCTCGACCTCTTCGACCCGCAGCACCGCGACGAGGCCTGGCGCCGGGAGATCTCCCCGGACGGCAAGCCGATCGTCGGGTACGTCGGCCGGCTGGCCGCCGAGAAGAAGGTCCGCCGGCTCGCCGAACTGACCGACCTGGATTGCCGAATCGTCGTCGTCGGCGACGGACCGGACCGGGCGTCGCTCGAGCATTCCTTGCCGAACGCAACGTTCCTCGGGATGCGCCGGGGCGCCGACCTGGCCTCGATCTTCGCGGGCCTGGACGTGTTCGTGCACACCGGCGAGCACGAGACCTTCTGCCAGACGATCCAGGAGGCGCAGGCCTCCGGCGTCGCGACCGTCGGCCCAGCCGCAGGCGGGCCGCTCGACCTGATCCACCCGGGTGAGAACGGCCTGCTGTTCGAACCGGGCCAACCGGGATCGCTACGGCAGGCGGTCAAGACCCTGCTCGACCACCCGACAGCCCGCGCCCGGATGGCCGTCAGCGGCCTGGAACGAGTGCAGACGAAGACCTGGCCGGCGGTCGTCGACGACCTGGTCGACCGCCACTACGCCGAGGTCCTAGCCGAAGCCGCAGCCCTCCGGCGAGCCGCATGACCCGGTTGCGCATCGCCCAGCTGGCCAACTTTGTCGGGCCGACGTCGGGAGGGATGCGGACCGCGATCGAGCACGTCGGTCAGGGGTACGTCGAAGCCGGCGCCGAGCGGATCGTGATTACCCCGGGCGAGAAGGACGTGGTGGTCGAGACCGAGTTCGGCACCGTGGTCCGGACGAAGGCGCTGAAGATCGCCGGTGGATATCGCCTGATCACCGACCCCTGGAAGGTGATCGAGACGCTGGAGAAGTTCCGCCCCACGACCGTGGAGATCTCGGACAAGTCCACCCTGCTCCCGGTCGCGCGGTGGGCCCGCAAGAACGACATCGGCTCGATCCTGTTCAGCCACGAACGGCTGGACGCGATGCTCTCGCTGTACACGGCCCGGCCGCGCAAGCTCGGCGGCGAAGGCGCCCAGTACCGCCAGGGCGTGATCGCCGGGGTCGGCGCGCTCTACAAGATCCTCAGCCGGACGTACGACGCCGTCGTGGTGACCTCGCGGTATGCGGCGGCCGAGTTCGACGAGGTGACCACGCCGCTGGTCCGCATCCCGCTCGGCGTCGATCTGGACACCTTCCACCCATCACTGGCCGAGCCGGTGGACGACGGCGTACTCAAGCTGGTGCACGCCGGGCGGTTGTCCCGCGAGAAGAGCCCGCACCTCGCGGTCGCCACCGCGGCAGAGCTGCACCGTCGCGGTGTGAACGTGCGGATGGACGTCTACGGCTCGGGTCCGCACCTCGACGAGCTGCTCGAGATCGCCGGCGACGCCCCGATCATCTTCCACGGTTACGTCGACGGCCGGCAGACCCTCGCCCGTCACCTCGCCGAGGCTGACATCGCCTTGTCCGTCTGCCCCGGCGAGACCTTCGGCCTGGCCGTCCTGGAGGCCCTCGCCGCCGGCACTCCCGTGGTCACGGCGAACGCCGGTGGCGCCCGCGAACTGGTCGACGAGAGCTGCGGCCGCTGGGCCCCCGCCAACGCGGCTTCCCTGGCCGACGCCGTCCTAGACCTGGCCGAGCTCCCCGGCCGCAGAGCCGCGGCCCGCCGCCGGGCCGAGCTCTACGACTGGGACTCCTGCATCCGCCACATGCTCGCCCTCCACACCCGCCTCGCCGAAGGCCGGCTCGCTGCATAAGAACAGGAGGTAGTGCCGGGATCGGCACTACCTCTCACTCTCCTGAGCGTGCCGCCGGGTCCAGTGGGCGTATACGTCCTGTCGTTATGGATCAGGTGAGGTGGTCGTAGTCGCCGCGGGTCCAGGCGGCGTGGCGGTCGGCGGAGCGGCGGACGACGGCCTTGGCGTCGACCGGGATGACCGAGCCGAAGTTGTTGTAGAGCCGGTCGTACTCGAACGGCTCCAGCGAGCGGGCGACCCGGTCGACGACCGCGCCGGAGAGCGGGATCCGGTTCGGGTAGCTGCGCATGAAGCTGACCGAGGTGCGGTCCGGGTTGGCGAAGATCGTGTCGCCGGACAGGATCACACCCTTGCCCTCGGCACCATTCGCCCAGTGCACCACCGCGCTGCCGGGGAAGTGCCCGCCCGGCTGGATCACGGTCACACCCGGCAGCGGGTTGAGCTTGCCGGACCAGGTCTTGATCACCGGGTCCTGCCGCGCCACCCACTCCGCGTCGGCCTCGGACACGTACACCGGGACGTCGCCGAGCCGGTGACTCCACTCCACCTGGACGCCGTACATATGCGGGTGGCTGGCGATGATCGCGACCACGTCGCCCAGCTCACGAATCCGGCGTACGGCGTCGTCGTCGACGTACCCGACCGGGTCCCAGAGCAGGTTGCCCTCGGCGGTCCGGACGAGCATCGACTGCTGGCCGATCCCGACCGGCGGCTTCGAGCGGACGCCGTACAGGTCCGGCTCGACCTCCTCGATGGTGACCTCGGTGCCGGCCGCGGCCAGCTCCTCGAGGGTGGTCCAGTGCTGGCCGTCGGCCGGCACCCACTGGCGTTCGTCGGCACAGATCGCGCAGACCTCCACCTGTTCGGAGTGCTCGACCGCACAGGTCGCACAGATCCAGAAACTCACCGTAATCTCTCCCCTCGGTCAGGCATCGACGCGACCGAGATCACACGCTCGCGATCGATGTCACATCTGTCAGGACATTTCACCTCAAGCAGCGGGTCTAGCATCAAGACGACCTGGTGATTTCGACGAGGAGGACCTGGTGCCCAGCAAACCAGCCGGCACGCTCTACCGCGGCCGGGAGGGCATGTGGTCGTGGGTGGCGCACCGCATCACCGGTGTGGGGATCTTCTTCTTCCTGCTGGTGCACGTGCTCGACACCGCGCTGGTCCGGGTCTCGCCCGAGGCCTACAACGAGGTCATCGGCACCTACAAGAACCCGATCGTCGGCCTGCTCGAGGTCGGGCTGGTGGCGGCGATCCTGTTCCACGCGTTCAACGGCATCCGGCTGATCCTGGTCGACTTCTGGGCCAAGGGCCCGCGCTACCAGCGGCAGCTGATGATCGGTGTCGGAGTGATCTGGGTGGTCCTGTTCGTGCCGTTCGTCATCCGCCATCTGACCCACGTGTTCGGAGGCTGAGATGTCCGACATCGCTGCCCCGCGGTCGAGTTCGCGCAGCCGCTCGCTGAAGGGCGGCGGCCGGAACCGGTCCGGTCAGACCAACTTCGAGCTGTACAGCTGGCTGTTCATGCGGCTGTCCGGGCTCGCCCTCGTCATCCTGGTGCTCGGTCACCTGTTCGTGAACCTGATGCTCGGCGGCGGGATCACCGCACTGGACTTCGGCTTCGTGGCCGGCAAGTGGGCCAACCCGCTCTGGCAGGTCTGGGACCTGCTGATGCTGTGGCTGGCGATGCTGCACGGCAGCAACGGCATGCGCACGATCATCAACGACTACGCCGAGAAGGACCAGACCCGGTTCTGGCTCAAGGCCTTGCTGATCACGGCGGCGATCGTCATCGTCGTCCTCGGCACCCTGGTGATCTTCACCTTCGACCCCTGCCTAGACCCGAACAGCACGCTGTCGGTCTGTAAGTAAGGAAGAAATGCAACAGCACCAGTACGACGTCATCATCGTCGGCGCGGGTGGAGCGGGTATGCGCGCCGCCCTCGAGTCGAGCAAGCGGACCCGGACCGCGGTGCTGACCAAGCTCTATCCGACCCGGTCGCACACCGGCGCGGCCCAGGGCGGCATGTGCGCCGCGCTGGCGAACGTCGAGGAGGACAACTGGGAGTGGCACACCTTCGACACGGTCAAGGGTGGTGACTTCCTGGTCGACCAGGACGCGGCCGAGGTGATGTGCCGCGAGGCCGTCGACGCGGTCCTCGACCTGGAGAAGATGGGCCTGCCGTTCAACCGGACCGCCGAGGGCAAGATCGACCAGCGGTTCTTCGGCGGACACACCCGTAACCACGGCGAGGCCGTCGTACGCCGGTCCTGCTTCGCGGCCGACCGGACCGGCCACATGATCCTGCAGACGCTGTACCAGCAGTGCATCAAGCAGAACGTCGAGTTCTTCAACGAGTACTACGTTCTCGACCTGCTGATGACCGACGGCAAGGCCAGTGGTGTGGTCGCCTACGAGCTGGCCACCGGTGAGCTGCACGTGTTCTCGGCCAAGTCGGTGATCTTCGCCTCCGGCGGTTTCGGCAAGGTCTTCCGGACGACGTCCAACGCGCACACGCTGACCGGCGACGGGATGGGCATCGTCTGGCGCAAGGGCCTGCCGCTGGAGGACATGGAGTTCTTCCAGTTCCACCCGACCGGCCTGGCGGGTCTCGGCGTACTGCTGTCCGAGGCCGCCCGTGGTGAGGGCGGGATCCTGCGGAACAAGGACAACGAGCGGTTCATGGAGCGGTACGCCCCGACCGTGAAGGACCTCGCACCGCGGGACATGGTCGCCCGCGCGATGGCGAACGAGGTTCGCGAGGGTCGCGGCTGCGGTCCGGACGGCGCGTACGTGATGCTCGACCTGACCCACCTGGAGCCCGCGCACATCGACGCGAAGCTGCCGGACATCACCGAGTTCGCGCGGACGTACCTGGGCGTGGAGCCGTACACCGAGCAGATCCCGGTGTTCCCGACCGCGCACTACGCGATGGGCGGCATTCCGACCAACATCAAGGGCGAGGCGCTGGCCGACAACGACAACGTGATCCCCGGCCTGTACGCCGCCGGCGAGGTCGCCTGCGTCTCCGTGCACGGCGCGAACCGGCTGGGCACGAACTCGCTGCTCGACATCAACGTCTTCGGCCGGCGCGCCGGGATCGCGGCGGCGGAGTACGCCGAGACCGCGGACTTCGAGGAGCTCCCGGCCGACCCGCAGGCGTACGTCGTCGACCTGGTCGAGGGACTGCGCAACTCCCCCGGCGAGGAGCGGATCGCGGCGATTCGGTTCGACCTGCAGGCGACGATGGACCTGAACGCGCAGGTGTACCGGACCGAGGGTTCGCTGAAGCAGGCGCTGGTCGACATCGAGGCGCTCAAGCTCCGCTTCGCCCAGGTCGGCGTACAGGACAAGGGCAAGCGTTTCAACACCGATCTGCTCGAGGCGGTCGAGCTGGGCTTCCTGCTGGACCTGGCCGAGGTGCTCGTGGTGTCGGCGCTGGCCCGCAAGGAGTCCCGCGGCGGTCACTTCCGCGAGGACTACGCCACCCGTGACGACGTGAACTTCATGCGGCACACGATGGCGTATCGCGAGATCGATGCCGAAGGCAACGTCAATATCCGGCTCGACTACAAACCGGTCATCCAGACCCGGTACAAGCCGATGGAGCGCAAGTACTGATGGACGTCAAGGTCAAGATCCTCCGGTACAACCCCGAGGTCCTCGACGAGGCCGAGTGGAAGACGTACTCCGTCACCCTGCAGCCGACCGACCGGGTCCTGGACGCGCTGCACAAGATCAAGTGGGAGCAGGACGGCACGCTGACGTTCCGGCGGTCCTGCGCGCACGGGGTCTGCGGCTCGGACGCGATGCGGATCAACGGCCGCAACCGGCTCGCCTGCAAGACGCTGATCAAGGATTTGAACCCGCACAAGGAGATCACCGTCGAGCCGATCAAGGGCCTCGCGGTGCTCAAGGACCTGGTCGTCGACATGGACCCGTTCTTCGAGGCGTACCGCTCGGTGATGCCGTTCCTGGTCACCAGCGGCCACGAGCCGACCCGGGAGCGGATCCAGTCCCCGGAGGACCGGGCCCGGTTCGACGACACCACCAAGTGCATCCTCTGCGCCGCCTGTACGACGTCCTGCCCGGTGTTCTGGTCCGACGGCCAGTACTTCGGCCCGCAGGCGATCGTCGGCGCGCACCGGTTCATCTTCGACAGCCGCGACGAGGGCACCGAGCAGCGGCTGGAGATCCTGAACGACAAGGAAGGCGTCTGGCGCTGCCGGACCACGTTCAACTGCACGGACGCCTGCCCGCGCGGTATCGAGGTCACCAAGGCGATCCAGGAAGTGAAGCGCGCCCTGATCTTCCGCCGCGTCTGAGCGTTGCCGTCCTGTTTCGTTGTCCACGACAACGAAGTTTGCTGTATCACGGTTGAAAGGTTTCTGCGTACTTTTCCGTACAATCCGGAGTCGAGGTGTTACGTTCGGTGTGGTAGCCCCCGTCTGGGGGGCGGTCCCTGCGGTGAATCGCGTTGTGGCTGCGTGCCAAATGCACATCAATCACGGGGAGGCCGTCATGGCCGGTACGAACTCACGCCGCAAGAAACGCATCATCATCACTCTCCTGGCAGTGCTCAGCCTGACCGGCGCCGGCGTCGCGTTCGCGTACTGGACGTCGACCGGTACCGGATCTGGCGCAGCGTCGACCGGTACGAGTACCGCGCTCACCATCACCAGCGAGGACGCTGTCGGCACCATTGCCCCGGGCAACGCCGGCCAGACAGTCGGCTTCACCGTCACCAACCCTGGACCCGGCGTTCAGTCTCTGACGAATGTGACGGTCACGATGGCCGGGCCTACCGGGACCGCCTGGGTGCCGCCCACGGGTTGTCTGATCGCTGACTACACCGCCGCCGTCACCACCGCACCCGTCGCCGGAGCCATTCCCGTCGGCGAAAGTAGGACAGGCACGGCAACGGTGACACTCGCGAACACCGGCCTCAACCAGGATGCGTGCAAGAACGCAGCGGTCCCGCTGTACTTCGTCGCTTCCTGACCCTCTGGAGCGCACCTCCGGGTGGGTTGCCGTCACGCGGCTCGCCCGGAGGTGTCCGGCCGAACGATTCTGCTCTGACGCGGCGACGTATCCCCGTCGCTGCTGCCACGCAAGGCAACAGATTGCCGATGTACCACCATGAGCACACCCAGGATGCGCGCCCACGGCAAGCATCATGCCACCCGTGCCAGCACCCGACATCCGGCGTTCGTCCTGCTCGTCGTCGTCGTGGCGATCCTGACCGCAACAGCATCAGCATCCGCGTACTGGTCCTCGTCCGGCTCGACGTCCACGACCGCGATGACAGGCACCCTGGCACCGCCTGCCACCGTGACCGTGCCTGACACCGCGGCCTCGGATGTTCCGCTCAGCTGGGCGCGCGGGAGCGGTGGCGTGGATCCAGCCGGTTACTACGTCATCCGGCAGATCGGTACTACGACCGCGGCGGCCTGCGCCAGCAGCCCCACCGCGCTCATCGGCGCCACCACCTGCATCGACGCCGGCGTCCCGGACGGGCAGTACATGTACGTCGTCATCGCCGTCTACGCATCCTGGACCGCTCGCAGCGCACCCTCCGAGTCCGTGACGGTCGTCAACGCTGCCATCCTCGCGTTCGTCACCCAGCCCTCGGACACCACCGCCGATCTGTCGATCACGCCGCCTGTGACCGTCGCCCTCCGAACAGCCGCCGGCGACGCCTTTCCGGCGTCTGGAGTCGTGGTGACGATCGCGATCGGCACCAACCCGGCGAACGGGACCCTCAGCGGTGCGATCACAGCGACGACCGGCTCCGACGGAGTTGCCACCTTCGCCGGCCTGTCGATCGACCAGCCCGGCACCGGATACACCTTGATCGCCACGAGCCCTGGCTTGGCTGCGGCGTCCAGCGCCCCCTTCGTGGTGTCCGCGCCGCTGTTCCTCGGCGCCGCCCACACCTATTCGGTGCTAGCGGCAACCGCTGTGGTGAACACCGGTCCGACGGTCGTCAGCGGTGACCTCGGGGTGAGTCCCGGCACGTCGATCAGCGGATTCGGCCCAGGCGTCGTCGGCGGACAGATCCATGCCGGCGACACCCATGCCGCCAACGCGCAAACCGCCCTGAACAGTGCCTACAACGAGCTGGCGGCGAGGCCGGCGAGCGTCGAAATCACACTGGACCTCGGGGGCACCACCTTGACGCCGGGCGTCTACCACAGCACCGCCGCACTCGCCGTGACCGGCACCTTGACCCTGAACGCCGAAGGCGACGCGAACGCGGTCTTCATCTTCCAGACCGGCGCCGCCTTCAACACCGCCGCAGCCAGCCACGTCACCCTGACCAACGGCGCACAAGCCGCCAACGTCTTCTGGGTCGTCGGCGGCGCGGTGACCACTGGCGCGAACTCGTTCCTGTCCGGCACCATCCTGGCCCAAGGCGCCATCACCCTCGGAGCGAGCACCGCACTGATCGGACGAGCCCTCTCCCGCGACGCCGTCACCCTGGCCGGAGACCTCATTCGCTTCACCGACGCACCTGCCCCCACCATCACCATCGACGGCGGCGGTACGGCGGTCACCAAAGACACCACGCCCACCTTGACCGGTACCAGCAACGCAGCCGCCGGGAGCCCCGTCACCGTGACGCTACCCGGACAGACACTCTCCACGACCCTCGCCTCGAACGGCACCTGGACCGTGACCAGTACCGCCCTCGCGGCGGGTTCCTACAACGTCGTGGCCAAGGTCCGCGACCCCTCGGGCAACGGCACCGGCGCCGTCCAGACGCTGACCGTGGAGGTCAACCCCGCCATCGTGTCCCTCGGTTCCGCGGCAACCTACTCGGTGCTGGCAGCGACCGCTGTGGTCAACGACGGCAGCACGCATCTGAGTGGTGATCTCGGCGTCAGCCCGGCCGATCAGATCAGCGGATTCCCGCCAGGGACTCTCGACGGCACGACACATGCCGGCGATTCCGCCGCCGCCGCGGCCCAGGACGCCCTGGGCGCAGCTCTGCTGGACGGCTCCTCGCGCGTCCTTCACACCGAGATCGTCGGGGATCTGGGTGGCCGGACCTTCCACATCGGCGTACATCACAGCACCGCCGCGCTTGCGGTGACCGGCACCGTCACCCTGGACGGTGAAGGCAACCCGAACGCGGTCTTCATCTTCCAGACCGGCGCCGCCTTCAACACCGCCGCAGCCAGCCACGTCACCCTGACCAACGGCGCACAAGCCGCCAACGTCTTCTGGGTCGTCGGCGGCGCCGCGAACACCGGCGCGAACTCGTTCCTGTCCGGCACCATCCTGGCCCAGGGCGCCATCACCCTCGGAGCGAGCACCGCACTGGTCGGACGGGCCCTCTCCCGCGACGCCGTCACCATCGCAGCCGGGACGCTCACAGGCGTCCAGCCCGCACCAGCCGCTCCCAGGCCGTTCGCGCGCAGCCCTCAACCCACACCCACCGCCCCCGAATCACCCACCCCGAGCCCGCAATCCACACCCGTCACGCCCGAATCACCCACCCCCAGCACCGAACCCACACCCACCGTCCGCGAAACCACCACCCCAAGCCCTCAGCCCACCCCTGCCGGCCCCCTGACGACCACACCCGGCACCGAACCCGGCCGAGCAGACGAGGCGGCGACTCGATGACCTGCGACCAACTGCCGAACACCGGTATCGGCGCTGCCGCCGGCCTGATCTTGATCATCGCGGCCGTCTGCCTCGCTTTGGGCACGATCCTGCTGGTGTTGTCCCGGCGCCGGAAAGGCGCTCCTACAGCCCTGGTGATCCTGTTGGTCGCGGGCGCTGCCGTCGCCCTGACCCCCGGAACACCCGCACAGGCAGCGGACTCGGACTGTGTCACGGGCAACAATTCGCTGACCATCACCCAGACCTCAACCATGCAAGGCCTCGCGCCGGAGGTCGCGCCCGTGGCTGTCACCGGCCTCGTCGTGAACAACAGCACCGACAGCACCTACATCACTGCGGTCGACGTGGAGATCGTCTCCGTCACCCGCCGGCCCGGGTCACCGCCCGGGACCTGCGATGCCAGTGACTACGTGCTCCTCGACACCCGAATGCCCGTCGAGCGAACGCTCGGGCCCGGAGGGTCGACATCCTTCGCCGGAGCATCCATCGGTTTCCACAACAAGACCACCAACCAGGACTCCTGCCGGAACGCCACCATCTCGCTGCTCTACACCGCCAACCCCCACTGAGCGTCAAGTGCATCCGCTGCGCCGCGGGTACGACGTCGTGCCCGGACTGGTCTCCGGCGACGGTAAAGTACTGCCTGCCGCGCTAGGCGTCCGACCTCCGCGTGTGACCGGTCGCTATCAGGGGGTGAAGTGGAACGCCTGCGCGAGATCTACGACGACTACTTCCGCGACGCGGTCGAGTGGTTGTCGCGGCATCGTGGCCGGCGCCGGTTCCGGCCGCTGATCATCGTCGGTGTCGCGGCCGCCGCGCTGTCCGTCGTACTCGCGTCGGTCCTCTGGATCACCGAGCGGGCCGGGTCCGGGCGGCCGCCGATCGCCTACACGCCCGCGGCGGCTCCGAAGGACGGCCACACAGTGGTGAACGCGGAGGACGCGCAGGTGCGGTCGATCGCGATGGTGACCAAGGACCGCTGGGCGGCCGGCTGGTCCGACTGCGCCAAGGAGCCCGGCTGCCGGTACTCGGCGGTGATCGACCGGGACGGCGACAAGGCCGTCGCGCCGGAGTGGCCGGTGCCGTACGTGACGCTGCGGACCGGGAGCGAGGCGATCGCGGTGGCTCCCCCGCCGGAGGGCACGCTGACCGGCGACGCGACCCTGCTGTTCCGGTTGACCTTCGACGGCCCGGTGACGTCGAAACTGCGACCCGTCGGGTCGACCACGACGTTCGAGAACGGTGAGATCCTCACCGATCGGATCGTGCCGGGCGCGATCGTCGTCGTGAACCTCGACGACTCCACCGTCCGGATGCTGCAGACCCCCGGCACCCGGTCGCCGGTCTGCGACCTGACCGGCCGGTGCTGGCTCCTGACCGGAGTCGGCCGGACCGACATCGTCTGGACCGACGACGGCGGTGAGTCGTGGGACTCGGCAACGCTGGACGAGAAGAACCAGCGCGGGCGGCTCACGGTCAGCCCGGACGGCCGCACCCTCGTCACCACCGCGGTCGACATCGGCGACTCGTTCGAGACGGTCGCAACGATGCGGATCTCGACCGATCGCGGCTTGCACTGGACGACGGTCGAACACCCGCCGTGGCGCCTGAACGCGGCCCCGGTCGCCTTCAACGACGGGACCGCGGTCGTCCTCGGCAGCCGGGACGGCGCCCGAACTCCGCAGCTCTACCGCATCGCCGAGGGCTCGGCGCACCCGGATCGCGGCTCACCGGGCATGCTCACGAACCTGACCACGAACGCCGAACTCCTCTACAGCCCGCAAACCTCCGGCCGCCATGCCACCCAGGTCGCAACCAGCGGCGACCACGGCGCCACCTGGGACTACTTCGTCCCGCGGTGATCCCGGACGCTCACGGGTGTTTGGCGGCGCCCTTGAGGACCTTGTCGACGGCGTTCTTGGGGCCGTAGAGGGCGATCCCGACCAGGTCGAGCTCACTCGTCGCAACCGCCTTCACGGCCGCGCGGTTGTCCCGGTCATTGCCGGTGGCAAACAACTCCTGGGTGAACACCGCGCACTCGAGCTCACGCTTCACGGCTCGCTCGTGCGCCACCGCCATGAACTCCTTGCTGCCCTCGAACACCATCACCGGCTGCCGGAACATCGGCAGGTAGCGGGTCCCGTCCGCATCCTCGTACGGCTCCCCGACGACCTCCGCGTGCGTCCCCGCAATCCCACTCACCAGAAACGCGGTCACGTTGAGTCGCTGCCAGCTGGCCAGGTCATCCCGCAACAGCACAGCGATCTTCGTATCAAATCTGATCGGCTCGTTATCCACAGCTCACAACTCTGCCCTCGGACCAGGGGGCGAGTCTTGTACGTTCTTAACAGTATGGAGCGTTCGAGGTGATGGCGGTGGCTACGCGGAGGTAGAGGTTGAAGAGGCGGTAGAGGTGGAGCATTTCGCCTTCGACGGTGACTGTGCGGTCGTCGCGGCGAGTTACGCCGGGGATGGCGGTTAGGTGGGAGGCCACCGAGGCTGATTGCCAGCGGACGGCGAGGGTGCGGGTGGCCGGGGCGTCGGCGGTGAGGCCGGGGAGGGCTCGGAGGGATTCGGTGGCGGTCGTCTCGATGGTGGACTGGGCCTGGGCGACCGGGACGAGTTGGGCGGCGAAGCGGTCCTTGGCGTACTTGACCGCGACGGTGGCGACGGTCGGGTCCCACGCCTTCATCTCGGCGCAGGCGGTGTCGTCGCCGGTGAGCAGCGCGACGGGTACGCCGTACGCCGTCGAGGCGGCGTGGAAGAGGCCGATCTCGCCGGTGGCCTCGTCGTCGAGCCAGATGTCCTCGATCTCGTGCCCCATGAAGCTGTGACTCAGTACGCCGAGAACGCCGGCCCGGGCGTGGAATCCGACACACAGGACCGCGTCGTACTCGGGTGTCAGGCCCTCCATCATGCCCATCGGCTTCGGGCGGCCCTTGATCAGCGTGGCGCGGGGGTCGAGCAGGTCGGGGAGGAGGTTGCGCATCGGGCCGTGGGCGTCGTTGACCATGACCGCGGTCGCGCCGGCCGCGTAGGCACCGCAGACGGCGGCGTTCACGTCCTCGGTCATCAGCACCCGGCCGCGTTCGTAGTCCCGGCCCGGGGGCTGGACGTCCTCCGCGTCGACCAGTCCAGTGACGCCTTCCATATCCGCGCTGATGTAGATCTTCACGACACGAGCGTATGTTCTAACTGTGAGCGGCAGCGCTGAGGTCCGGGCGTGGCGGCCCAGCCTGAGCGGGGTCGTCGAGGTCCTGCACGCCCACTTCCCGTCCCACGTGTATCCGAGCCACACACACGACGCCTGGACCGTCCTGATCGTCGACGAGGGCGCGGTCCGCTACGACCTGGACCACCGCGAACACGGCCTGGCCCAGGCCCAGGTCTCGTTGCTCCCGCCGCACGTCCCGCACGACGGCCGGTCGGTCCGGCCCGAGGGCTTCCGCAAGCGCGTGCTCTACCTCGAGCCCCAGCGCCTCGGCGACAACCTGATCGGCGCGGCCGTCGACCAGCCCGAGTACGTCGACCCGCTGCTCAGGCACCGGATCCACCAGTTGCACGGGGTCCTCGTTGACGGTCTGGAGGACCTGGAGGCGCAGAGCCGCCTGACGCTGATCGAGGAGCGACTGAAGCAGCACCTCAGTCGGCACACGATCGGTCCGGTGAACCGGCCGGATCCAAGCGTCGCTTCGCACCTACGCGATCTACTGGACGCCAATGTGTCGGCCGGGATCACCCTGGACCAAGCGGCTCAACGTGTGCACGCCCATCCGGCCCACCTGGTCCGGGCGTTCAGCCGTGAGTTCGGGATGCCGCCGCACCGGTATCTGACCGGGCGACGGGTCGATCTGGCCCGGCGGTACCTACTCGACGGGTACCCGGCCGCCGAGGTGGCGACGCTGGCCGGGTTCTACGACCAGTCCCACCTGAATCGGCACTTCCGCAAGATGCTCGGGGTCACGCCGACGAGTTTTGTGAAGCGTTGACCCGGGCCGACTTGTAGGCACGGACACCCCAGGTGCCGAGCAGCGCCGCGATCAGCAGGTTGACGATGATCAGGATCGTGTGGGCGACGTAGTACCCGGTCGGCCGGCCGCTGTCGTCGACGAGTGCCTTGATGAAGCGGAGGTACGTGACGACGTTCCAGACCGCGATGGCGAGCAGGATCAGGGCGTGCTTGCGTTCGAGCTTCACCCCTTCATTGTGACCAACGGGGCGGCCGCGCCTCACTCGGCCGCCCCGTTGAGGGGTGGTCACGTGAATGAGACTTGTCGATGCGGGATCCGAGGGCAACGGATACAAAGCTACTGACGGGTCACTACAAGGGTTTCCCTGCGTCACTCAGGGGCTTGGGCGGTCGACCGTCCGCAACAGCTGGGTCCGGTTGGCGACGCCGAACCGGCGGTAGAGGCGGGTGAGCTGGGACTCGACCGCCTTGACCGAGAGGTACAGCGCGGCGGCGATCTCGCGGTTGGTCGAGCCGTCGCGGACCATCGCGACGATCTGCTGCTCGTTGTCGGTCAACTCCGACGGCTGCCTGCTGCGGCTCGGTACGTCGAGCCTGGCCAGCTCGGTCTCGGCCACCTCGCGCCAGGCGGGAGCGCCGTACGCCTCGAACTGCTCGATCGCGTCCAGGAACGCCGTCCGCGCGACCGAACGCCGACGCGCCTGCCGGGCGACCCGGCCGCGGGTGAGCTCGCAGCGGGCCAGGTCGAGCGGGTACACGCGGTCGCCCGCCGTGCTGATCGTTTCCTCCAGCAGATCCAGCGCCGCGGCCGGATCGCCCTGCTTGGCGATCAGGAGAGCCTCGGACCGGGCCAGCCCGACCCGCACGACCGCGCGGTCCAGCTTGTCCGCGCGGCTCCGGATATCGGCGATCAACGCCGCCGCGTCCTCCAACCGCCCGGCCGCGACCAGGGCCTCCGCGTAGTCCGCGTGCCACGGGATCACCGCCGGGTCGAACGGCATCGCCGCCTCGCCCGACTCCGCGATCGCGTCGAACGACTCGACCGCCCGCTGCGGATCACCGGTCAGTACGCCGATCAGCCCGCGCGAGGCCAACGCCGGTCCGGTCCATTCGTCGTTCCCGACCAGCTTGCAGCCTTCGAGCGCCGCGTCGGCCAACTGCCGGCCCATCTCCGCCGAACCGCCGACCCACTCCGCGCGGCTGGCGATGATCATGCCGACCTCGGCCTCTTCACCGATGTCCTGCATCAGCTGATAGCACTCGTGACCGGCCGCGAGCGCGTCCACGCCACGCCCGCTGCGCTCGTAGATCGCGGTCGCGGAGATCAGTACGGACGCCAACCACCGCATCGCGCCGTTGTCCCGGACCTCGTCGACCAATGCGCTGATGGAGGTGATCGCCTCCGCGGTCCGGCCGCGGAAGAGCTCCCGCATCGCCGCCATCTGACGCGCGTTCACCACGGTCTTGGTCAGCGGCAGGTCCCGCGCCAGCTCAGCGGCCTGCTGCAGCAGCGAATCCGCGGTCTGGTCGGCATCTCGAGCGATCTGCACCGAGCTGGCCGCGCTCAGCGCGTCGACCAACGCCTCGGTGTCACCGCATTCGCGGGCCAGCCGCTCGGCGATCCGCGCGTCCTCCTGCGCCTCGTCGAGCCGGCGGTCGAAGTACTCGCTGTGGCTGCGCAGGATCCGGACCCGCGCCTCGAGCTGCGGATCCCCGACCGACGCCTCGAACGCCTCGTCCAGCAACGCGACCCGATGATCCCGATCCGGCCACGCCGCATCCGCGAGCAGCAACAGCGCCGGCACCTTGGTCTCGGCCGTCGTCGCAGCCCGTACGGCGCTGTGCGCCATGTCGGCCGACTCCGCCAGATGCCCGGCGGCCGCCGCATCATCGGCGGCCCGGGTCAGGCGGCGGGCACGTTCGTCGGGCAGGGTGATCGGCGTACGCTCCGCCGCTAGCCGCCACAGCGTCGCGGCGGCACCAGGCGCACCCCGACCGGCGGCGACCGCGGCGGCGGCTTCGATCGTGGTGGCGAGCTCCGGGTCGGCCTCTTGGGTCGCGAGCGCTCGGTGGGTCGCGTTCTCCACCGGCTCGTCGACGACCGCGGCCAGCTGCGCGTGTGCCTGGCGGCGAGCCGCTGAGGTGGCTTCGGCGTACACGAACTCTCGGAGCAGCGGGTGCGTGAACCGCAACCGCTCAGCGGAGACGTCGATCAGCCCAAGGGCTTCCGCTTCGGCGAGCTCGGTGTCGATCGACCGATGCAAGGACTGCGTGAGCTGGGTCGTGGTCGGGCGCGGCGACGACGCCGCGTGCAGGAGCAGTTCGTGCGTGCCCGGCGTGAGGTCGGACAGGCGGTCGCCGAGCAAGGTCTTCAGGCGACTCGACACCGGCAGCGGATCGTTCGGCGAGACGCCTTGCGGATGCCGCAGTACGGCGCGACCGAGCTCGAGCGCCATGAACGGATTGCCGTCGCTCGCCGTGAAGATGCGCCGGGCCGTACGCACCGGGAGAGGGCTGGACAACCGCTGCCGGAGCAGGCCGAGTACGTCGGGCTCCGTGAGCGGCGGGACCTCCAGCTGAAGCACCGGCTCCGGGCACGCCTCCGCCATCACCGGCAGATCACCGTCGGCCACCTGCTCAGTGGCGAGCATGTGCACGCCTTCGGACAGCCGGCGAGCGCAGAACGTCAGCACTTCCAGGCTCGACGGGTCCACCCACTGGATGTCGTCCACTACGAGCAGGACCGGCCCGGTGGCGGCGAGGCGCCGTAATACATGAAGTACGGCGAGGCGCACCGCGAGCTCGTCACGCACAGTGTCCGGCGCGCTGGCCTTCAGGAGTGCGACCTCAAGCGGCTGACGGAGGTGGTCCGGCAGGACCTGCCAGGCGAGCTCGAGCTGGTTGGAGAGGAGGTCGAGGAGCGTGACGTACGGGAGACCGGCTTCGGACTGGGACGGGGCAGCACTGAGGACCCGGGCACCTGCGCGAGCCTGTTCCGCGACGAGCGCACGACCGAGGGCGGACTTGCCGATCCCGGTCGGACCGTAGAGCAGCACGCTTCCGCTGGTCTCGAGCTGCTTGTTCGCACGCTCGGCCAGCCCGGCTCGCCCTACCAACTCGTCGTCAGTCATCTATCTCCTCGAAGGATTACCTTCGCCGATTATCACAGTCAACGACCATCCGACACGGCGAGTGTCACATGAGGAAACTGTCTCGTCACCATCCTGTCACCCGTCGCTGCCCAGATATGAGCAGTCACGACGGCACGAAAGTGCCGGGGCACCGATGGCCCACCCGGTTGTACACAAAGGACACCGCTTGCCGCGCAAGTGCACGGCAAGCGGCTGAAATTCGTTGATCAGATCGAGTCGAGATCGCGTTCGATCGCGGCGAGTTCCTCCTCGGTGCCCTGGACCTTGGGACCGGTGAACCAGTGGCGAGCGGAGACGAACCAGTAGATCGCGGCGAAACCCAGCACGACCAGGACGGCGAGCGGGGTGTAGTTGAACGTGCTGCCGCTGACCGGACTGACCTGCGGGAGCATGAACAGAATCGTGATGAACACGACCCAGACGATCGCGATGATGCCGATCGGGCGGCTCCAGCGGCCGAGGTTCCACGGTCCGGGCTGGAAGCGGTCGCCCTGCAGCAACCGCAGCAGCGTCGGCAGCACGTAGGCGATGTAGAGGCCGATCACCGCGATCGAGGTCACCGCGGCGTACGCCGTCGCGTTCCACAGGTAGGGCAGGCCGAGGATGAAGGCGCCGCCGGCGGCCAGCCAGATCGCGTTGGTTGGTGTCCGGGTCTTCGGGTTGATCCGGTGCCAGAACGCGGACCCCGGCAGGGCGCCGTCGCGCGAGAACGCGTAGATCATCCGCGAGTTCGCGGTCACCGACGACATCCCGCAGAACAGCTGCGCGCCGATCACGACCAGCAGCAGGATCTTGGCCGTCACCGTGCCGACCGCGTCGATGAAGATCTGGGCCGGCGGTACGCCGATATCGCTGTCGAGGGCACCGTCGTAGCTCTGGATCGCGAAGGTCAGACCGATCAGCAGGACCCAGCCGGCGCCGAGTGACACCAGGATCGACATCACGATCCCGCGCGGACCGGACCGGGCGGCGTCGTGGGTCTCCTCGGTCATGTGGGCGGAGGCGTCGTACCCGGTCAGGGTGTACTGCGCGAGCAGCAGACCGAGCAGGGCCACGTAGAAGGTGGAACCCCAGCCGGTGTTGTTGACGAAGTGACCGAAGACGAAGCCGGCCGACTGGTGCTTGTCCGGGACGAAGACGAGCGCGCCGACGATGAACAGCACGCCGACGATGTGCCACCACACGCTGATGTCGTTGAGCCGCGCAACCAGCTTCACGCCGAACGAGTTCAGCAGGCCGTGCACGACCAGGATGATGCCGAACAGCAGGATGGTGTGACCGGGTGTGGTGCTGAAGCCGAACTGCAGGTCCAGGAACGCGTTCAGGAAGAAGGCCGCGCCGAAGTCGATGCCGGCGGTCACCGCGACCTGGCCGAGGAAGTTGAACCAGCCGGTGAACCAGGACCACGCGGCGCCGTTGGACGGGGCGAGTTTGGCGGACCAGTAGTACAGCCCGCCGGCGGTCGGATAGCTCGAGCACACCTCGGCCATCGCGAGGCCGACGAACAACGTCATCACGCCGACGATCGGCCAGCCCCAGATGATCATCACCGGGCCGCCGGTGTTCATGCCGAACCCGTACAGCGTCAGGCAGCCGGACAGGATCGAGATGATCGTGAAGGAGACCGCGAAGTTCGAGAAGCCGGACATGGTCCGGGACAGTTCCTGCGCGTACCCGAGTTGGTGCAGGCGTTTCTCGTCGTCGGTCTGGGTTGAGGGCTCAGCAGTCTCGTCCGTGCTCACCGGGGCCTCCTCAATGGTCCGCCTCTAGACCTTTGAGCAATTGAGACACGCGTCACATGTGGTGTCAAGCAATCAGGCGAGAAAGGCGCGGAGCAAAGCAGCAGTGCCGGAAAGGTGTTCGTGCATGGCTTGGCGGGCGTGCGTCGGATCTCCGGCGAGGATGGCTTCGACGATCGCTTGATGCTGGTCGTTGGAGTGCTCGATATTGCGTTCCAGGAGAGGGATTGCATCGAGGAGCTCGTTCAACCGCATCCGGACGTCGGCGGTCGCGGAAGTGAGGGATGGAGAGCCCGTCACCTCCGCGATCGCCAAGTGCAGGCGGGAGTCGAGTCGGCGGTAGTCCGTGAGTGTTGCGGTGGAGGTTTCGGACAGGCACCGGCGCAGATGCTCTTGTTCAGCAGCACTCAACTCACGAGACGCAGCAGCCTCCGCAGCTCCGGTCTCCAACGCAGAACGCAGTACGAGCGCGTCCTCCAACCCGTCGCCCAACTCCTGCGCCAACTTCTTCGCCGGCGTACGACGCGGCTTGGGCAACTGCTCGTTCACAAAAGTCCCGCCGTACCGCCCGCGCCGCGACTCGACGTACCCCGCCTCGGCCAGCGCGTGGATCGCCTCCCGGAGCGTGACCCGGCTGACGTTCAGCCGGGCGGCCAGATCGCGTTCGGACGGCAACCGATCGCCAGGCACGACGACACCGAGCTTGATTGCCTGCAGCAACCGCTCGACCGTCTCCTCGAACGGGTTCCCGGTCCGTACCGCCCGGAACACCGCGTCGTCCGCCTGGCCCACCATGAGCACAGACTAGATCGGAGTCACGTAGGCACCCGAGATTCCACCGTCGACGAGGAACGTGTTGGCGGTGATGAAGGAGGAGTCGTCACTGGCCAGGAACGCGACCGCGGCGGCGATCTCGTCGGGTTCACCGAAGCGGCCCATCGGGACGTGGACGAGCCGTCGCTGGGCCCGCTCCGGGTCCTTCGCGAACAGCTCGGTCAGCAGCGGCGTGTTCACCGGGCCCGGGCAGAGCGCGTTGACCCGGATCCCTTGCCGGGCGAATTCCACGCCCAGTTCGCGGCTCATCGCGAGTACGCCGCCCTTCGACGCGGAGTACGAGATCTGCGACGTGGCCGCACCCATCACCGCGACGAACGAGGCAGTGTTGATGATCGATCCCTTGCCCTGCCGTTGCATATAAGGGATCGCGGCCTTGCAGCACAGGTACACCGAGGTCAGGTTGACCTCCTGCACCTTCCGCCACGCCTCCAGCCCGGTGTCCAGGATCGACGCGTCGTCGGGCGGCGAGATGCCCGCGTTGTTGAACGCGATGTCCACGCTGCCGAAGCTGTCGAACGCCTGCTGGAACAGGTTCTCCACGCCGACCGGGTCGGTGACGTCGGTCGCGACGAACAGTCCACCGACCTCGTCCGCGGCGGCCTTGCCCGCGGCCGGGTCGAGATCACCGATCACGACCTTCGCTCCCTCGGCGGCAAGGCGCCGTACCGTGGCCAGGCCGATCCCGCTCGCGCCGCCGGTCACCACCGCGACCCGGCCCTCCAGCCGGTGTGCCTTGACGTCCATTCAGTCCTCCGTACTGATGAAGATGTTCTTGGTCTCGGTGAACGCGTCCAGCGCGTCCGGGCCGAGCTCGCGACCGAGCCCGGACTGCTTGTAGCCGCCGAACGGCGTCGAGTACCGCACCGACGAGTTCGAGTTGATCGACAGGTTGCCGGCCTCGACGCCGCGGCCGACCCGCAACGCGCGACCGACGTCCCGGGTCCAGATCGAGCCGGACAGCCCGTACTCGGAGTCGTTCGCGATCCGGACCGCGTCCGCCTCGTCCTCGAACGGGATTACTGCCACGACTGGCCCGAAGATCTCCTCCCGCACGGCCCGCTCACTCGCCGGTGCCAGCACGGTCGGCGGGAACCAGAATCCGGGACCGCTCGGCGCCGTGCCCTGGATCGCAGGATTGTCGACAAAGGACGCCACGGTCTCGAGCTGATCCCGAGAGATCAGCGGCCCCATCTCGGTGGCCGGATCGCTCGGGTCACCGACCTTGAAGTTCTTCACAGCCGGCTCGAGCAACTCCATGAACCGGTCGTACGCCGTCCGCTCGACCAGGATCCGCGACCGCGCACAGCAGTCCTGCCCGGCGTTGTCGAACACGCCGTACGGCGCCTGGGCCGCGGCCTTCCCCAGATCCGCATCGGCGAAGACCACGTTGGCCGACTTCCCACCGAGCTCTAGCGTCACCCGTTTCACCTGCTCGGCGCACCCGGCCATGATCTGCTTCCCGACCACCGTCGACCCGGTGAAGACCACCTTGCGTACGGCGGGATGCGTCACGAACCGCTGTCCGACCACGGTCCCCTTGCCCGGCACGACCTCGAACACCCCGGGCGGCAGACCCGCTTCCAGCGCGAGCTCACCCAACCGGATAGCGGTCAACGGGGTGAGCTCGGCCGGCTTCAACACCACTGTGTTGCCCGCGGCAAGGGCTGGAGCGAATCCCCAGCCGGCGATCGGCATCGGGAAGTTCCACGGCACGATCACGCCGACCACGCCGAGCGGTTCCTTGAAGGTCACATCGATGCCGCCGGCAACGGGAATCTGCTGGCCGAACAAGCGTTCCGGACTTGCGGAGTAATACGTCAGGACATCACGGACGTTGCCCGCCTCCCAGCGCGCGTTACCGATCGTGTGGCCCGAGTTCTCAACCTCCAGCGCAGCAAGGTTCTCCAGATCGGCGTCGACCGCGTCCGCAAATCGCCGCAGCAGCTTCCCACGATCCGCAGGAGTCACGTTTCGCCAGGTATCGAAGGCGGTTGCGGCCCGGCCGATCGCCGCATCCGTCGCGTCCTGGTCGGCCAGCGAGATCGTGCGGACCACTTTCTCAGTAGCCGGGTTGATCACGTCGTACGTCATGAGGCACTCCTGATCAGAGCCGTGAAGAGTCGTAGGTCGTCGGCGTTCTCCTCCGGGTGCCACTGCACACCGAGGGCGAAGTCGTGGCCCTCCACCTCGGCGGCCTCGATGGTTCCGTCGCCCGCACGGGCGGTGACGCGCAGGCTCGGCGCGACCACGTCGAGGGCCTGGTGGTGGTAGCACCGTCCGGTTGCACGGTCGCCGAGAATCTCTGCCGCCAGCGAGTCCGGCTCGGTCTTGACCTCGGTCGTCGCGAAGATCGCGGGCGCCGGGCGATGCTCGTCATTGGCAACGACTTCGGGCAGGTGCTGGTGCAGGGTGCCGCCCAGCGTGACGTTGAGGATCTGCAGACCACGGCACACCGCGAGCAGCGGAAGGTCCCGCTCAAGTGCGGCTTCGATCAGTACGCGCTCGTGCTCATCCCGGCCGGGCCGGGTGTCGACCGTCTCCGGATGCGGCACCGCGCTGTACGACCCGGGATCCACGTCGCATCCACCGGCCACGACCAGTCCGTCCAGGATCTCGAGGACACTCGGATCGGTGCCGACCGGCGGAAGCAGGAGTGGAACCCCTCCCGCTGCTACCACCGAATCCAGGTACACCTTCGGCAGCACGGCGGCCTCACGATTCCAGATCCCCCAGCTCACCGGCTCGAGGTACGTCGTGATGCCGATCCTCGGCCGCTTAGAGTCGTTCGAAACCACGGACCCGCTCCCAGTCGGTGACGGCGGCGTCGTACGCATCGAGCTCGACCCGCGCCGCGTTGGTGTAGTGATCGACCATCTCGTCGCCGAACGCCGTACGGGCGATCTTCGAGCCGGTGAACAGCGCGGACGCCTCACGCAGCGTGGACGGGACGTGATCCTTGTCGGACTCGTACGCGTTGCCCTCCAGCAGCGGCTCGAGTTCCAGTTCGTTCTCGATGCCGTGCAGGCCGGCGGCGATGATCGCGGCGACTGCGAGGTACGGATTCACGTCGCCGCCGGGGAGGCGGTTCTCGACCCGGAGCGAGTCGCCGTGTCCGACCACGCGAAGCGAGCACGTCCGGTTGTCCAGACCCCACGCGACCGCGGTCGGCGCGAAGCTGCCACGGACGAAACGCTTGTACGAGTTGATGTTCGGCGCGAGCAGATAGGTGAACTCGGGCAAGCAAGCGAGCTGCCCGGCGATGAATCGCTCCATCAGCTCGGAGAAGCCGTGCTCCCGGTCCCCCGCGAGGACGGCGTCACCGTCGTCGGCGCGGAAGCTCAGGTGGATGTGGCACGAGTTGCCCTCGCGTTCGTCGTACTTCGCCATGAAGGACAGGCTCTTGCCATGCTTGGCGGCGATCTCTTTCGCACCGGTCTTGTAGATCGAGTGGTTGTCGCAGGTGACCAGGGCCTCGTCGAACCGGAACGCGATCTCGTGCTGACCGAGGTTGCACTCGCCCTTGGCGGACTCGACGTACAAGCCGGCGCCGGTCATGCCGTTGCGGATGTCGCGCAACAGCGGCTCGATCCGGGCGGTGCCGAGGAGCGAGTAGTCGACGTTGTACTGGTTCGCCGGGGTGAGGTCGCGGTAGCGCTTGTCCCAGGCCGCCTCGAACGAGTCGTCGAAGACCATGAACTCGAGCTCGGTCCCGACGTACGCCTTCAGGCCGCGCTCGGCGAGCCGGTCGAGCTGGGCCCGCAGCACCTGCCGAGGCGAGGCCACCACCGGCGAGCCGTCCAGCCACTGCACGTCGCAGAGCACCATCGCGGTGGCTTCGAGCCACGGGATCAGCCGGAGCGTGTCCAGGTCGGGCGCCATCACCAGGTCGCCGTACCCACGCTCCCAGGACGACATCGCGTAGCCGTCGACGGTGTTCATGTCCACGTCGACCGCGAGCAGGTAGTTGCACCCCTCGGTCCCGTGCTTCAGCACCTCCTCCTGGAAGTACCGGGCCCCACACCGCTTGCCCTGCAACCGCCCCTGCATATCCGTGATGGCGACCAGCACGGTATCGATCTGACCCGCGTCGATCAGCGCCCGCAGGTCCCCCACAGTCAACTTCCCAGTGCTCGCCACGGCCACTCCCGGAGTCTATTGGTCTACGGCCAGTCCATTGACTCAAGCCTAACGGCGACTGTCAATGCGGCGCGGTGGTGCCGTGGCACCGTGCGGACAGTGAACGCCTAGGCACTGTGCGAGATCGCGGGCAAAATCGCCGGATTCGGCCGCACCGCCCAAGCGGCCCGATCCCGGAGGACGCACCATGCGATCTTTCATACCTTCCCCGCCCCACCGCCCCAGTCGTTTCATCACCCGCCCCCGCGCCTTGGCCGTTCTGCTGGCCGGTACGGCGCTCGCCTTCAGCCCACTCGGTGGCCAGGCAACCGCACAACTGCCCGCCGACCAGGCCGGCAATCCGTGTCTGACCCCGGCTGAGGGACCGGCCGCCCGTAGCGGCCACGGCGCGGACCACCGTGACCTGTCCACCGCCGAGCAGCAGTCGATCGAGGCCAAGACGGCCGCGATTCTCAAGGCGAAGGCAGCCCGCGGGCTCGCGCCCAAGGCCGGAAAGCTGGCCGCGGCGACCGTTCCGGTCTACATCCACGTGATGCGGAGCAGCTCCGGCGCCGGTGACGTGACCGCGACTCAGATCAACCAGCAGATCGCCGAGCTGAACCAGGACTTCGCCGGCGGCGAGTCGTCCGCGGCCGCGAACACCGGCTTCACGTTCACGCTGGCCGGCACGGACCGGTACAACAACAACACCTGGCACACCGACGGACAGAGCACGACGTACCGTTCACAAACCCGCAAGGGCGGCAAGAACGCGCTGAACATCTGGCTGGTCGACTTCAGCTACCTCGGCATCGCGACGTTCCCGTGGGACTACGCGAGCAACCCGAAGATCGACGGCATCCGGGTGCAGTACAGCTCGCTGCCGGGTGGTTCCGCGACCAACTTCAACCTCGGCAAGACCGCGTCCCACGAGGCCGGCCACTGGTTCGGGCTCTACCACACGTTCCAGGGTGGCTGCACGAGTACGAACGACTCCGTGAGCGACACGCCCGCCCAGAGCAGTGCCAGCAGCGGCTGCCCGACCGGCCGGAACTCGTGCTCGCTGCCGGGTGTGGACCCGATCCACAACTACATGGATTACTCCTACGACTCCTGCTACAACCAGTTCACTCCCGGTCAGAGCACGCGGATCAGCAACATGTGGACCGCCTACCGGGCGTGACGGGGACCCCGAGGCCAACTGGCGAGTGCCCCGCGGGCCGTCTAGGCTGCCGCCGATGCGTTTGCTTCTGACGGCCTGCGCGACCACCGCACTGGTGGCCTCCGGACCTCTGACAGCGACCGCCGCCGGTCTGGGCTCACAAAGCCCGGTCGGCGGCGACCTGCTGACCGCGAAGCCGACGGTCGTCGCCGACGGGGCGGCACCGCCGGCTGTCCAGGCATCGGCGTACGTCGTGGCCGACCTCGACACCGGCTCCGTCCTGGCCGCGAAGGCGCCGCACGCCAAGCTGCGGCCCGCGAGCACGCTCAAGACCCTGACAGCCCTGGTCCTGCTGCCTCGACTCAAGAAGACCGATCCAGTGGTCGGCTCGGACGCCGATGCGGGGATCATCGGCAGCAAGGTCGGGGTCTATCCCGGGCTGCACTACACGGTCGACCTGCTCTTCCAGGGCATGTTCCTGGCCTCCGGGAACGACGCCGTGCACGCACTCTGTGCACACGACCAGGGTGGTGTCCCGGCAACCATCCAGCGAATGAACCAGAAGGCCGCGGAGATCGGTGCGCGCGACACCCACGTCACCGACCCGACCGGCCTCGACGCCGACGGGCAGTTCTCCAGCGCCTACGACCTGGCGCTGTTCGCCCAGGCCGGTCTGGCCCGGCCGGACTTCGCCAAGTACGCGTCGACGAAGTTCACGAACTTCCCGAACGCCGGCAACAAGGGCACGTACCAGGTCGCGAACCAGAACAAGCTCCTGTTCAACTACACCGGTGCGCTCGGCGTGAAGACCGGCTACACCACGCTGGCCCGGAACACGTTCGTCGGCGCGGCCCGGCGGAACGGCCACACGCTGGTCGTGACGATGATGAACGCACCGCACGGCATCACCGAGGACGCCAGCAACCTGCTGACCTGGACGTTCAACAACTACGCCAAGCTCAGCCCGGTCGGCACCCTGGTCAAGCCCGCCGCCGCGCAAACGCCGAAGACCACCACCACGGACAAGAAGACCGAAACCGCCGGTACGCCGAAACCGCCACGCAGCCGCACGGTCCTCAGTCCCGGCCAGGCCGTCCAGTCCCTCGCGCTGCGCATCCCCACCTGGGCGTACGCCGCCCCGCCGGTCCTGCTCCTAGGACTCTTCCTCCGTCGGCCCCGCGGCCTGCGGCGCCGGCGACACTAGCGCCGGAACGAGCGAGCGGCCTTACCGAGCTGCGAGGCCATGAAGGCCGCAGTGAGACCGATGACAGCGCCTGCCGCGACAGCGACCGTGTCTGCTCTTCGCTGCGGCACCGGAATCACCTTGTAGCGCTTCCCCGGCGGCCCCGGCAGTAACGGCTCCTCCACGGACTGCTCCGGCGGCAGTGGCTCCTCCGCAATCCGGAGCCGGCCTTCCGGCGTGACCCGCGCCTGCGCATCCAGCCCGGCTTCCTTCGTCCACGCGGCGATCAGCATGATCACGCGCGTCATCAGGTAGATCCACACCAACAGCGCCAGCGGCAACGCCAAAGCGCCGTACGCCGCATTCGCACCGATCACGTGCTTCACGTACACGTTGCCGAGCCGCTGCGCGAGATAGAAGACGATGCCACCGGCCAGAGCGCCGATCAGCACGACCTTCCGCGGCGGGACGATCCGCGGCAGCGCGGTCTGCAGGTAGCCGAAGAGGACGGCACCGGCCGCGATGCCGACGACGATGCTGATCAGGTCCAGTCCCCAGCTGGCCAGCCAGGTCCCATCGAGGCCGATCCAGCCCACGATCCGCTCGGACAGGCCGGTCAGGATCGACGAGGCGCCGGTGGCGATCAGGCCGATCAGGCCCAGGCCGAGCAGCGCGCCCAGGTCGGTGACCTTCAGCTTGAACGTGTTGCCCGGTTCGTCGTCGAGCTCGTGCATCGACCGGATCGAGGCTCGCAGGGAGTCGATCCAGCCGAGGCCGGTGAGGAGCAGCGACACCCCGGACACCACGCCGATGGTGCCGGCGTTGGCGATCAGCGCATCGATGTCGATCTTGTCGCCGATCCCCGGCAGGTTCGACTGCAGGCCCTTCTTCAGCGCCTTGACCGCCGGGTCGCCGAGCAGCGGACCCGCGATCGCCGCAGCCAGCACGATCAGCGGGAACAACGAGAGGAACCCGAAGAAACTCGTTGCCCCGGCCAACCGGTTGCCCCGGCGGTTGCCGTACCGCTGCCAGGCGCGCCACACCTGCGTGCGGCTGAACCGCGCCCATATCGCCTTACCCCGTTGGATGATGCTCATGCCGCTCCTGTACCCGAGAGTCCGGAGGCTAGCCTTTCAGGGCGTCAGCCCTTCAGGGCGAAGGCACGCTGTGGTCGCCACACGCCGTCGGCGCCGTGTTCGTAGCGGCTGAAGGCGTCCACGTCGAAAGCACAGTCGTACTCGGACAGAGCGTCGTACGCACGGTCGAGTGCGTCCTTGTCCAGGTCGTGCGCGATCGTGACGTGCGGGTGGTACGGGAAGCGCAGCGCGACCTGCAGCGGGCCGGAGCGGACCTGCGACTGCAGCACCTCACACGACGAGATGCCCTCGGCCAGCGGGACGAACACGACCGGGGAGATCGGCCGGAACGTCGCCGTACCGCGCAGCCGGATCCGGAAGTTCGGGAACCGGGCCGCCACCTCGGTCAGGTGATCGTCGATCAGGCCCAGGTCCGCGTCGTCGATCTCGGTCGGCGGCAGCAGGGTCACGTGGGTCGGAATCGACGCGGCCATCGGATCGCCGAACTCGGCCCGGTACTTCTGCAGCTCCGTGCCGTAGGGTTCCGCGATCGGGATCGCGACACCGATCGTCGCCATCCGCGGCCCTACCGGCCCGATCCGAGGGCCGGTCCGGGCACGAAGCCCAGCCGGTCGTAGACCCGGGCCAGCGTCGGCTCGGTGACCGCACGGGCCCGCTCGGCGCCGGCGGCCAGGATCGCGTCCAGCTGCGCCGGGTCGTCCAGGTAGCCGAGCGTCTTCTCCCGGAACGGCGTGACGAACTCGACCACGACGTCGGCCAGGTCCTTCTTGAAGTCGCCGTACCCGCGACCGGCGTACTCGTCCTCGAGCTCGCTGATCTTCTTACCGGTCAGGGCCGAGTAGATCGTCAGCAGGTTGGCCACGCCGGCCTTGTTCTCCGGGTCGAAGACGACATCGCGGCCGGAGTCGGTGACGGCGGAGCGGATCTTCTTCGCGCTCACCTTCGGGTCGTCCAGCAGGTCGATGATGCCGGCCGGCGACGACGAGGACTTGCTCATCTTGGCGGTCGGGTCCTGCAGGTCGGAGATCTTCGCGGTCTCCTTGACGATGTACGCCTCGGGCAGCCGGAAGGTCTTGCCGAACCGGTGGTTGAACCGCTGGGCCAGGTCGCGGGTCAGCTCCAGGTGCTGGCGCTGGTCCTCGCCGACCGGGACGCGGTCGGCCTGGTAGATCAGGATGTCCGCGGCCTGCAGGATCGGGTACGTGAACAGGCCGACGGTGGCGCGGTCGGCGCCGCCCTTGGCGGACTTGTCCTTGAACTGCGTCATCCGGCTGGCCTCGCCGAACCCGGTGATACAGCCGAGCACCCAGCTCAGCTGGGCGTGCTCGGGCACGTGCGACTGGACGAACAGCGTCGACCGCTCCGGGTCGATCCCGGCCGCGAGCAGCTGTGCCACCGAGCGACGGGTCCGGTCCCGCAGTTGCTTCGGCTCGTACTCCACCGTGATCGCGTGCAGGTCGACGACGCAGTAGAACGCGTCGTGGTCGTCCTGCAGGGCCACCCACTGCCGCAACGCTCCGAGGTAGTTGCCGAAATGGAAGGAGTCCGCCGTCGGCTGGATCCCGGACAGCACCCGAGGGCGACGCTGGGAACCGGCTGCGGAGGGGTCAGACGCAGCGAGGGACATACCCCCGATTCTGCCAGCGTCCCGAGTTCGATCAGCACCCGGGCGGGTCCCCGGCCCTCATAGACTCCGCATTATGACTTCACGCACAGTGGTCGTGCTGCCCGGCGGCCAGAACGGCCCGACCGCGCCCCTGCTGATGTTCGCCTCCGACGCGGCCGAACAGCGGGGTGCCGCCGTCCTGCCGGTGTGGTGGGACGACCCCGGCCGCCCACCCACCCTCACCGAGCAGGAACGCGGCCCCTGGGTCCTGCCGCAGGCCACGAAAGCCGTGGCCGGCGCCACCGGTGACGTGCTGCTGATCGGCAAGTCCTTCGGGACCTACGGCTCGGTGCTGGCAGCCGAGCGAGGACTGCCGGCGGTCTGGCTCACCCCCGTGCTGACCAGCGAGTGGGTGGTGGACGGTCTGCGCCGGTCGACCGCGCCGTTCCTGCTGGTCGGCGGTACGGCGGACCCATTGTGGGACTCGGCTCTCGCGCGCGAGCTCACGCCGTACGTGTTCGAGAAGCCCGGGGCCGACCACGGGATGTATGTGCCGGGGCGGCTCGCGGCGTCGGCCGCCGTACTCGGTGAGGTTGCGACCGCGGTCGAGGACTTCCTGGATCAGGTGGTCTGGCGGTAGGTCACCAGGACCAGCCGCGGGAGGCCAGTTCCTGTTCTTCGTGCCAGCGCTTGGCTTCGTCCCGTTTGCGGTCGGCGTCGGCCGGCACGCCGGCCAGCCGGCAGGCCTCGTCGAGGAGATCGTCGTACGCCGCCTCGAGCGCCATCAACCGGTGTGCCTTGGCATACATCCGGGCCGACTCGACCCGGCGGATCTCCCCGGCCAGATGGCCGAGTCTGGTCTGCAAACGCAAGGTGTCAAAGGGATCCGGGTCAGGAACGGCGGGCCGGCGCAGGCGTGCGGTCACGCGCCGCGTCGACCGGCCGAGACGCCGGCGCCAACGTGACTGCGGCGGCTGCGGCAACAGGAGGTTGAGCAGCACACACAAGAAAAAGAACAGGAGCAGCAGAGCCACCCACTCCATCGGACCTCACCTCTGTCAACGAGCGTACGACCGCACGCGCGCCACGGCGAGGGGTTAAGCGTTGGTTGCAGGGTTCCCGTCGACGGCCGCGGCGAGTTTCGGGACCAGCTCGTCGAAGACGATCGGCAGGCTCAGCACCGAGACGAAGCTCGTCGCGCCGTACAGCTGATCGTCGTAGTTCTCCTCGACGAAGACGTCGCGCCCCTCGGTCCGCACCTTCAGGTTCTTGTACAGCGGGTCCGCCTTCAGCTTCGCCGTGCCGCCCTTGGTCGGGAACCAGACCAGCGCCTGCTGATCGAGCAGCGAGATCCGCTCGGCACTGACGTTGCCACCGAACTTGTCGCCGATCACCTTGTCCAGCCCGGTCGGCAGCGAGAAGCCGAAGTCGGTCAGCAGCCGCGACCGCGGGTCCTCGGTGCCGTAGATGAAGTACCCCTCGTACGGCGTCGCCATCAGTGCCGTTCTGCCTTTGAACTCAGGGTGATCCGTCCGCACCTTCTCGAACCGCTGCTCGATCCCCGACACCAGATCCTTGGCCTGCTGGGGTTTCCCGACCGCGGCACCCACCGTGGTGGCGACCTGCTGCCAGGACACCCCGTAGTCCGGGACGCCCTTCGGCTGCGCGACCGTCGGCGCGATCGCGGACAGCTTCTTGTAGTCGTCGGCGGTCATCCCGGAGTACAGCCCGACGATCAGATCCGGCCGGAGCGCGGCGATCTTCTCGAACTGGATGCCGTCCTTGTCGCTCAGCACCTGCGGCAGGGCGGCGTCGCCGAGCTTCTCCTTCGCCCAAGGGAACAACGCCCCCGGCTTCTCGCCGAACCACTCCGTCGTCGCCACCGGTACGACGCCCAGCGCGAGCAGGGCGTCCTGCTCGACCAGCCCGACCGCGACGACGCGCTGCGGCGCCGACTTCACCACGGTGTCGCCGTACTTGTTCGGGATCGTGGCCGGGAACACACCCTCAGCCGACGAGCCGGCCGCCGCCGGGGTGTCGTCAGAACCGCTGCCACAGGCGGTCAGGACGAGCAGGGGAACGACGAGCAGCGCGAGCAGACGCAGCGGGTGACGCATCGGAGCCTCACAAGTCACGATGGTTAGGTTGCCCTAACCTAACTCATGGCTCAGTCGCGGTGGTACTTGGTGACCGCGTTGTCCTGCTTCAGCTTGTCCGCGGCCGCCTGGATCCGGGCCGTCCACTCCGACAACTGCAGTCCGCCGGCCAGGAACTGACCGGTCGCCTGCGCCGCGGTGGTGGCGAACTCCGGATACCAGCTGTCGAAGTACCACGTGATCGCCTGATCGCCCGCCGCCGAGAGCAGGTCCCGCGCGGAGCGGAGCGCCGTACCGATCTCCAACCCGTCGGCCGCACCACGCACGATCGTCAGCTGGTTGGACTCCGAGGTGACCTGCGCCGCGACATCCTTCGACAGCGTGGCCCGCAGGTACTCGAACCCGCCGGCCCCGTTCTTCGCCTTCGCCGGCACCAGGTACGGCGCGGTCGCCGCAACATGCAACCCGCGGGCCAGCTCCGGCGACCCGTCCAGCGCCGGTACGGCGGTCATCGTCAGCGCGAACTCCGGTGGGATCAGCGCCTTCATCTCGTTCTCGAGCCAGTTACCGCACGGCAGCAGGCCGGCCTTCAACGCGAGGAACCGTTTCTGCGAGCCGATGTGGTCGTACTCGGCGGCGCCTGTCGCGATCAGCCCGCGTTTGCTGAGCTCGCCGATCGCGGTCATCGCCGCGGTCAGGCTCTCGTCCTTCCAGGCGCCGTCGTCGAGGTTGTCGATCCGCTTCACCACGTCGTGGCCGCCGGTCTTGGCGGCGAGCGTGAGCACCATCTCCAGCAGGTAGTACGGATGCGCGCCCGCGTAGATGAACGGGCCGAGGCCGGCCGCCTTCATCTCGGTGCCGAGGGCAAGCAATTCCGGCCAGGTCCGGGGAACGTCCCAATCGTTGTGCTGGAAGAGATTCGCCGAGTACCAGAGCCCGTACACGGTGGCGACGTAGTTCAGCGAGCGCTGCGAGCCGTCGTACTGACCGCTGGGCAGCATCCCTGGCAGCAGGGTGTCGCCGACGGACGTGTTCGGGTCGTCCCAGGAAGGGGCCGTGAGCAACGACTGCAGGTCGGAGAGCTGGTTGTCCCGCACCAGCCGGCCGATGTCGAGCGGCTCGTCCCCGGTGTTCAGGACCACGTCCGGCGGATTCCCGCCGGTGAACCGTGGCAGCAGGGCATCCGACAGCTTCACGTTCACCGTCGGTGTGACGGCAGCCGCCGCGTACTTCTTCCGGTACGCCGCCGCCGCGAACCCGCCGTACTCCTCGGAGACGACCGCGTCGACGGCGGCGTCAGCGGGCACGTTGAACGGGTTGTCCGGGGACACCGGCGGCGGTGCCGGATCGGACGAGCATCCGGTCAGCACCGCCCCAGCCAGCACCCCTTGCAGCAATGTCCGCCGAGTCAGCACCCCGGCAGATTACTTCAGCGCCTGGCCAGCCGGACCCGTCTTGAGGCCCGTCTTGAGGCCCGTCTTCAGGCCGAACGCCGGATGCGGCCGGCGTACTGCGCTTCGAGGGCATGGTTGTGGTCGTCGCCGCCCGGGATGTTCGCGGACAGGTAGACCGGCGGCGTCTCACCGGCGTCGGTGAGACGGCGCAGGACCTCGGCGACGAGCATCTGCGCCAGCAGCGCCGCGGTGATCGAGGAGACGGCGCAGACCTTCCCACCGTCGGGCAGGTCGAGCACGGAATCGCCGTACGGCGCATGGTTGTCCAGCACCACGTCCGCGAAGTCGATCAGTTTCTTTCCGGACGGGTGCCGCGAGTCCATTCCGCCGGTGTGCTGCAGCGACGTGATCGCGATCAGCGGATGGCCGTGCTCCTTGACGATGCTCGCCATCTCCACGATCGAGCCGTTCACGCCCGAGTTCGAGGCGATCACGAACAGGTCACCCGGCCGGGCCGCGGACAGCTCGTACAACTTCCGCGAGTACGACGGGTCGCGCTCGAGCTCGGCACTGCGGAGCAGCTCGGGCGGCTCACCGCCGAGCAGGACCAGGTCGCGCAACGCGATCCGATTGGTCGCGATCAGGCCGCCGGCCCGGCCCGCGATCTCCATCGCCAACGCCTCGGAGTGACCCGAACCGAACGCCTGGATGACGCCGTCGGCGCGAAGTGCGCTGGTGACGAGGTCGGCGGCCTGCTGGATCGGACCGTCGATCTGCTCGGTGACGGCGGCCAGGATCGGCGTCAGCAGCTGAACATAGGACTGCGCGCTCACCCCCGCGGTCTCGCCCGGTCCCCCGTGCTTACTGCTGGCCATCAGCGGCCCACCCCTCGACTAATCTGTTCGCCGCGACACTCGTCGTGCCGACAAGTGCGCAAGTTTACGGTTTGCTGGACAGAACTTTTCTCAACCGGCAGCTAAAGTCAAGGCGCATCCTGGGGATCTCCTCAGATCGGGACCGTTGCGTGACCTTGTGCTTTTGTGCTTGTCAAGAGGCTCTTTTGAGCAGTTTGGAGCATTGCAGATGTCGGTCGAATCCCCGCTGCCGGAACCTGCCGACGCACTGGTCCCGATGCCGGCGACAGCCTTCGTCCTGGGCGGCGATCTCGGTGGAACCTCCACCCGGATCGTCGTCGCGGACGCTGAGGGCAACGTAGTCGGTCGAGGTGCCGCGGCGGGCGGAAACCCGACCAGTCATCCGGCAAGTGCGGCGGCCAACTTCGGTCAGGCGCTTCACGCGGCCCTGGCCGGGCTGGATCCGACCCTGGTCAAGGCCGCGATCGTCGGCGCGGCCGGCGGGGTGGCGCTGGCGCGTCCTGATGTCGCGGCCCAGTTCGACGCCGCCTGGTCCGGCGCGGGGCTGACCGCCAAGCCCGAGTTCATCGGCGATCTCGAGGTCGCCTTCGCCTCCGGTACGTCGGAGCCGGACGGAACCGTGCTGATCTCGGGGACCGGCAGCAACGCCGGCCTGGTCCGCGATCACAAGCTCGTCCGGACCTCCGGCGGACACGGCTGGCTGCTCGGTGACGACGGGTCCGGCTTCTGGCTCGGCCGGGAGGCTGTGCGCAGTGTGTTGCTCACTCTCGACCGGGGCGAGCCGATCGGTCTCCTCGGCCAACTCGTCGTCCAGGCGATCCTGCCCGATCGGGACGAGAACTCGGTCGCGTTGCGCACCGGGTACGACGTACTGCGCGATGATCTCGTGCGCACGGTGAACAGCCGGCCGCCGGTCCTGCTCGCGGAGTTGGCCCGGACGGTGGCGACGGCGTACGAGCAGAACGACGAAACCGCCCGGGCCCTGGTGAAACGCGCAGCGGAACTGCTCACCGAAACGCTCGAGGTCCTCAGGACGACCGAGGACCGCGGCCCGATGGTGCTCGCGGGCAGTGTGGCGGGTGAATCCTCGCCGGTCGGCCGGCTGATCCGGGAGACCATCGACCAGCACTTCTCCGGCGAGGTCCTGACCGCGCGGGACGGAGTCGGTGGCGCCACCTGGCTGGCCCTCGGCGCCCTCGACCCCGCCCT
This sequence comes from Kribbella sp. NPDC051952, assembly GCF_040680855.1. Lineage (NCBI taxonomy): Bacteria > Bacillati > Actinomycetota > Actinomycetes > Propionibacteriales > Kribbellaceae > Kribbella > Kribbella sp. NPDC051952. The sequence continues at coordinate 224,038 of NZ_JBFAXQ010000007.1, read as the reverse complement.
CGCAACTCAGCAGAACCACACCCGCCTAGTCGAACACTGAGACCGGGCGGACTTCGACTGCGTAGAACTGTGCCTCGGGGATGGTTGCGGCCACCTCTTCGGCGCGTTCGGGGCTGGCGACGTCGATGAGGAAGACGCCGGCGAGCTGTTCCTTCGCCTCGGAGTAGGGACCGTCGGTGGTGGCGCGGACGCCTTCACGGACGCGGACGACCCGGGTCTTGGCCGGTGGGTCGAGGGGGACGGCGTTGATCAGTTCGCCGTTCCCGTCCAGTTCCTTGAGCAGGTTCTCCAACTGGGCGGCCAGCGCGTCGCGGGCCTTCTTCGGCAGCGCCTTGCCTTCGTCGGTGTGCAGGAACGACGGATGCGCCCAGGTGATCGGGTTGCTGTGAATCAGGAGCAGGTACTTCATGACGGTTCCTTTCGGAGTCTGGGTGGATCTTCGCAGCAGAGGTCGGAGGCGGCCGGGAGGACTCGACATTTCGGTCTTTTCTGCCGAACCGGCCGCTCCGGGCCGCGACTCGGGCCCCGAAATGTCGAGTCCGTTCACGGGTTTCCGACGTACCGCTCACCGAGACCCGAACGAATCTAAGGTGAGCGACATGGACGAGAAGGACCTCCGGCTGGCAGACGGCCGCACGCTGCACGTGTACGACAGTGCGCCCGGTGACGACGCCCGGCTCGCGGTCGTGTGGAACCACGGAACGCCGAACCTGGGCGTGCCGCCGGTGCCGCTGTACGAAGCCGGCGAGTGGCTCGGCATCCGGTGGATCTCGTTCGACCGGCCCGGATACGGCGGCTCGTCGAAGGCGCCCGGCCGCACGATGGCCTCGGTCGCGGCCGACCTGACCACGGTCGTGGACACCCTCGGCATCGGCACCTTCGCCCTGATGGGCTACTCCGGCGGCGGCTCGTACGCCCTCGGCGCGGCCGCGATCCTCGGCGAACGGATCGAGGCGGTCACCACCTTCGCCGCCATCGCGCCGTACGACGCCGACGGCCTGGACTGGTACGACGGGATGATCCCGTCCGGACTCGCATCCCTCCGGGCGGCGGCCGCCGGGCGCTCGGCCAAGCTGGCGCACGAGACGTCCGGCGTCGAGTACGACTTCCAGTTCACCGAGGCGGACCTGGCCATGTTCGAGGGCCCGTGGGGCTGGCTCGGGTCGATCGCCGGCGACAAGTCGATGCCGGACGGTCCGGACGGCCTGATCGACGACGACTGTTCGTACACGATCCCGTGGGGCTGCGACCCGACCAAGATCACCGCGCCCACCCTCCTCGTCCACGGCACCCGCGACGGCATCATCCCCAGCACCCACGCCCGCTGGCTGGCCGCCCGCATCCCCACCGCCAAACTCGACCTCCACCCCGGCGACACCCACATCTCCGTCCTGGCCCACGCCGAACCCGCCCTTGAGTGGATCCGCGAACACACCGGCTGACCGAACCGAACAACGGGTAGTAGTCCACCCCGGCCACGCCCTCCAGGCGGGGCCCGGCCCCGCCCGTCGCCGGAAGCCGCGACTACTACCCGTCCATCGGTACACCTCACCACATTCCAAGCAATGGCTTGACATCTGATTCGGTGTGCCGCATATTCCAAGCATGTCTTTGGAGAAGGATCCGCAGCGGCGGATGCGATTGCTGAACGATCCGTTGGCGATCCGGGCGATGGCACATCCCGTCCGGCTCGACCTGCAGTCGCTGCTCGGGCGGGAAGGTCCGATGACCGCGGCCGATGCGGCCCGGCGGCTCGGGATCAGTCAGGCACTCGCGTCGCATCACCTGCGGCAGTTGGCGAAGTACGACTTCGTCGAGCCGGCACCGGGGAAGGACAACCGGGAACGCCCGTGGCGGTTGGTATCGACGTCGCAGTCGTGGCGCGACGCCACCGCAACCCCCGAGGGTGCCGCAGCGGCCGACGTGCTCGAGCAACTCCTCGCGGAGCGCGCGCTCGAACGGCTCAGCCAGTGGCAGCAGGAACGGACCAGCGAGGACCCGATCTGGCGGGACCACTCGGGCATCGGGCAGAGCGGGTTCTACCTGACCGGCGAGGAGTTGGCCGACCTGGTCGAGCAGATCGACGCCCTGCTGCAGCGGTACGTCGATGAGCGGCCGATCGACGACAAGTCCACCCGTCCGCCCGGCAGCCGCCACATCTCCATCACCCAGATCGTGACCATCACTCCGGAGGACCAGGGATGAAGGACTTGTGGGCCGTCCTCGCACGGCAACGCGACTACCGCCTGATGCTGAGCGCCGGGCTGATCTCGCTGATCGGCGACTGGCTACTACGGACCGGACTCGCGTTCCAGGTGTACGTGCTGACCGGCTCCACCCTGGCCTCCGGTGGACTGCTACTCGCGTCGTTCATCCCGCCGGTCCTGCTCGGATCGCTGGCCGGTGTCTTCGTCGACCGCTGGGACCGGCGCAAGACGATGATCGTCACGAATGTCCTGAACGCCCTTGTTCTGTTGCCTTTGCTGGCCGTGCACGACAAGAACGCGCTCTGGATCGTGTACGGCGTCGTCCTCGCCCAAGCCTGTTTGCAACAGTTCTTCAGCCCGGCCGAGCAATCTCTGATCCCCGTTCTGGTCGAGGAGAAGCAACTCGTCACCGCCAACGCCCTGAACAGCCAGATCCGCGACCTCGCCCGCCTGATCGGCGCCGCGCTCGGCGGTGTACTCGCGGCCCTCGGCGGGCTCACCCTCCTCTCCCTGGCCGACGCGGCGACCTTCCTGATCGCGGTCGCACTGGTCGCCGGGATGCGCCACCGCCATGTCCGGCCGGAGCTCGAGGAGCACACTGCCGGTGGCGCGATGAAGCGGCTGAAGGCCGAGTGGACCGAAGGACTGCGGCTCACCGTCGCGGGTCAGGCGATGCGGCTGCTGTTCATCTTCTGCCTCGTCACCGGTGTCGGCGAAGGCATCATGAGCACACTGTTCGCCCCCTTCGTCAGCGCCGAGCTCGGCGGGGACGGAACGGCGTACGGCCTGATCGTGTCGTCGCAGGCGATCGGCGGCATCGTCGGCGGCCTGGTCGCGGCGGCGATCGGATCGCGGTTGCCGGCAGCAACCATGTGGGGTGTCGGCGCCTTCTTCTTCGGGCTCGTCGACCTGACCCTGTTCTGCTACCCGCTGATCTCGAACAGCCTGATCCCGGCCTACGCCTGCATGATCGTCGTCGGCCTGCCCGGGGCGTTCACGGTCGCCGGCATGATGACGGTGTTCCAGAACCTGACCGAGGACGGCACCCGCGGCCGGATCTTCGGCGCCATCATGGCCGTCGAGAGCGTCGCCGTACTCATCGGCATCGTCTCGGCCGGTGTCCTCGGCGACCGCGTCGGCATCATCCCGGTCCTGGCCTTCCAGGGCCTCGGCTACGTCGTCGGTGGCCTGGTCATCCTGGCTCGACGGCGGATGCTGGCTCCTCGTCCGGAACCGGCTCCTCCCCTGCCGGTGTGACCAGGTGGATCCGGACCCGCGCGACGCGCCGGCCGTCCATCTGGGTGACCGTGAGGGTGTGACTGTCGATGCGGGCCTCGTCGCCGGCGCTCGGGACCTTGCCGAGCTGGGCGGCGAGGAAGCCGCCGACGGTTTCGTACGGGCCGTCGGGGAGCTCGACACCGGTCTCGTCGGCGAAGTCGTCGAGGTTGAGCAGGCCGTCCACCTCGATGTCGCCGCTGCGCAACCGGGTGGTCTCGGCGGACTCCTCGTCGTACTCGTCCTTGATGTCGCCGATCAGCTCCTCGACCAGGTCCTCGAGGGTGACGATGCCCGCGGTGCCGCCATACTCGTCCAGCACGATGGCCAGGTGCGTCGAGACCCGGCGCATCTCGGTCAGCGTGGGCAGCAGCTTCGCGGTGTCCGGCAGCATCAGCACCTCGCGGGCCAGGTCACCGACCCGGACCGAGCGGGAGGCGACCGCCGGGTCGAACAGGTCCCGGACGTGCACGAAGCCGACGATGTCGTCGGCCGAGCCGTTCATCACCGGGTAGCGCGAGTGCGGCCGCTCGGCCGCGAACTTGACCGCCTTGTACGCCGGCATCTCCGCGTCGACGAAGTCCACCTCGGTCCGCGGCAGCATCAGCTCGCGGAGCTGCCGGCTGCCCGCCTCGAACACGTCGTCAACGATCCGGCGCTCCTCCTCACCCAGCGACTCGTGCGCGGAGACCAGGTCGCGGAGCTCCTCGTCGCTCATCACCTCGCGGTTGGCGTTCGGGTCACCGCCCAGGGCGCGGACCACCAGGTCGGTGGACTTGGACAGCAGCCAGATCACCGGGCGGGCGCCGGAGGCGATCCGGTCGACCAGCGGCGCCAGGCCGAGCGCGAACGTCTCGGCCCGCTGCAGTGCGAGCCGCTTGGCGGCGAGCTCACCGATCACGATCGAGACGTAGGAGATCGCGATCGTGATCAGCACCAGCGCGATGGTGCTCGCGACGGACTCGGGCAGGCCCAGCTTCTGCAGCTGCGGGGCGAGGCTGTCGGCCAGCGTCGCGCCACCGAAGGCCGCGGACAGGAAGCCCATCAGGGTCACGCCGATCTGCACGGCGGACAGGAAGCGGTTCGGGTTGGCGGCCACCTTGGCCACGATCTCGCCGCGGCGGCCGCGGTGGGACAGTGACTTGAGCTGGCTCTCGCGCAGCGAGACCAGGGCCATCTCGGCGGCGGCGAAGACCCCGCCGATCATCACGAAGACCAGGATCAGGACGATATTGAGCAGGGTGTCGTTCATGGCTGGAAGTTCCTAGCGCCCTCTCGTCCGATGGCGAGAGGGCGTGCGTTGGGCGTAGTCGTCCATCTATCTACCCTACCGGCGGTTCCCCCGGCGGTGCATGTTCGACTTTGTTGGTTTACGATGATTCCTGGCCGTCCACGTCGTCCGGCCGGGAGGGTCAAACGATGAACACACCGCGCGGTGCACGCCGGACCGACACCACACTGTCGGACGGGCGCCAGCTGATCTACTACGACCCGGCCGACGCGCCGGTGCGAGTGCCGCTGGAGGACACCCGCGGTCTGCCGGCCCCGCAGCCGCAGGTCGAGCTGCGGACGGATCCGCTCACCGGTGACGTGATCACGTACGCGACCCACCGCAACACCCGGACCTACCTGCCGCCGGCCGATCAGTGCCCGCTGTGCGCGAGCAAGCCGGGCAACCCGACCGAGATCCCGGACCACGACTACAACGTCGCCGTGTTCGAGAACCGGTTCCCCTCCTTCGCCGGTCCGGGCCGGACCGAGGTGGTCTGCTTCACCAGCGACCACAACCAGTCGTTCACCAACCTCTCCCAGGGCCAGGCCCGGCTCGTCGTCGACACCTGGGCCGACCGGACCGCCGAGCTCGGCGCCCGCGACGACGTCGAACTGGTCTTCCCGTTCGAGAACCGCGGCCGCGAGATCGGCGTGACCCTGAGCCACCCGCACGGCCAGATCTACGCCTACCCGTTCCTCCCGCCCCGGATGCGGACGCTGATGGCCCGCGCCCGCGAGCACCAGGAGATTGCCGGCAGCAACCTGTTCGCCGACATCCTGGCCGCCGAGCGCAAGGAGGGCACCCGGGTCGTCGCGCAGAACGGCAACTGGACCGCGTTCGTGCCCGAGGCGGCCCGCTGGCCGGTCGAGGTGCACCTCTACCCGCACCGCCAGGTGTTCGGTATCGACGAGCTCTCGGTCGGCGAACGCGACGACTTCGCCGAGCTGTACCTCGACGTGCTCAACCGCCTCGACGGCCTGTACGGCGATCCGTTGCCCTACATCGCCGCCTGGCACCAGGCCCCGACCCGGATCGACCGCGAGCTCGGCTACCTGCACCTGGAGCTGTTGTCGATCCGCCGGGCCAAGGACAAGATCAAGTATCTGGCCGGCTCGGAGTCCGGGATGGGCGCGTTCATCAGCGACACCCGGCCCGAGGACGTGGCCGAGACCCTGCGGAAGGTTGGTTCGTGAGCTTCGAGGATGTCTTCGGTACGACGCCCGCCGGCAGCTGGCGCGCCCCGGGACGGGTCAACCTGATCGGCGAACACACCGACTACAACGACGGACTCGTCCTCCCGATCGCCCTGCCGAACCGGATCGTGGTCACCGCCTCGAAGCGCGACGACGGCCGGATCGCGGTCGCCTCCGCCGGGCACAAGGGGATCACCGAGTTCGCGATCGACGAACTGGCCACGGGATCGGTCGGCGACTGGGCGGCGTACCCGGCCGGTGCGGCCTGGGTCCTGCGCGAGTCCGGCTACCCGATCGGCGGCGCGAACCTACGGTTCGAGTCCGACATCCCGTCCGGTGCGGGTCTGTCCTCGTCCGCGGCGCTGCTCTGCGCGACGCTGGTCGCCCTGCTCGGGCTGCGGGACCTCGAGGTCGACCCCGCCGAGATAGCCCGGCTCGCACAACGGGCCGAGAACCAGTACGTCGGCGCACCGGTCGGGCTGATGGACCAGATGGCGTCGATGTGCTGCACCGACGGCCATGCCCTGTTCTTCGACATCCGCGCGATGTCCACCGAGCAGATCCCGTTCGACCCGGCCGCCGACGATCTCGCCTTGCTGGTCGTCGATGTGAAGGCTCCGCACCGCCACGTCGACGGCGAGTACGCCGCCCGCCGGAAGAGCTGCGAGCAGGCTGCCGCCGAGCTCGGCGTCCCGGCACTGCGGTCGATCGAGTACGACGACCTCGACAACACGCTCGCCCGGTTGACAGATGACGTCGTACGGCGTCGGGTCCGGCACGTGGTCACCGAGATCCGCCGGGTCGAGGAAGCCGTCGCGCTGATGCACGGAGGCCGGCTGCGCGAGGTCGGGCCGCTCTTCACCGCCTCGCACGCCTCACTGCGGGACGACTTCGAGATCACCGTTCCCGAGTTGGACGTCGCAGTCGACACCGCACTCGAGGCGGGAGCGCTCGGCGCCCGGATGACCGGCGGTGGTTTCGGCGGCTGCATCATCGCGCTGGTCGAAGCGAACGCGTCCGACTCCGTGCTCGCCGCGATCGAGAAAGCCTTTGCGGAGCACGGTTTCAGCGCACCCAGCGCCCTCGCCGCGAACCCGTCAGCCGGCGCGTCCCGCCTCAGCTGACAGCTCGCGCCGGATCAGCGGCGCGTACACAAGGGTCGCCGCGAGCTGCACGAGCCCCATCACCAGATATGGCGTCTGCAGATTGGTGCGGTGCGCAAGGAACCCCGCGCCGACCGCACCCAGCGGCGCCGCGCAGAACGCCACCATCCGGTAGACCGCGGTCACCCGGCCGAGCAGCTCGGCCGGGACGATCCGCTGCCGCAAGGTGATGGACACGACGTTCCACCACGTACTGGCGAACCCCAGCACGACCGCGGCCACGGCGACAGGCGCCAGATCTGCCAGTACGCCGAACAGCACAATGGCGATCCCGCTGACGACCATCGAACCGATCAGACTCATCGCCGTCGACAACCGCCGCGACAGCCGAGGGGCGAGGATCGCTCCGAGCACGCCGCCCACGGCGTAGATCGCGACCAGCCAACCGAACCCCTGCTCGGGCAGATGCAGGACCTCCAGGACATAGAGGACGAGGACCGCGATGATCCCGGCGCCGACCGCGTTCACCACCGTCAGCAGCAGGCAGAGTGTCCGCAGCAGCTTGTGCCGCCACAGATAGACCAGCCCCTCCTTGAGTTCCCGGCCGAGATGCCGGTCAGGCGCCCGTAGGCGGGCCGGCGCCGACCTCCGGATGAACCACACGAGCAACGCCGCCGCCGCGAACGAGATCGCGTTGAGCAGGATCGGCAGACCGCGACTCAGCACGAACAGCAGCGCGCCCAAGGGCGGGCCGATGAGACTGCTCAGCACCACCAGCGATGCCTGGCTGTACCCGTTGGCCCGCTCGAGCGACGTCGGTACGACGACATCCGTCACCACGACCGAGGCGGCATTGTCGAAGAACGGCGCGAGCAACCCGAGCAGGAAGGCGGTCAGCAGCAGCAACGGGATCGTGCCAAGGTCCGCGAGTACGACCGCCGCGAACGCACCCGCCACCACCGCCCGGATCGCATCGACGATCCACATCGTCGTCGTACGCCGCCAACGGTCGACCATCACGCCCGAGATCAGACCGAGCAGCAACCAGCCGACGTTCGCGGCCGCCTCGCTGAGCGAAACGATCCGCGGATCCCGGGTGATCGACGCCGCCAGCAACGGCAACGCGCCGAACATGATTCCGTCACCCGCATAGGAGACGGCGCCCGCTGTCCAGAGAATCCAGTACGGCCGACCCAGCGAGGGCTGCCTCATGAAGCGATGACGAGTTCACATCCCGTGTCGCGCATGGCTTTGCGGGCGGCGGATGCAAGGCCGTTGTCCGTGACGATGACGTCGAGGTCGGCCCAGTTCGCGAACGTACTCAGGCCGACGGTCCCCCACTTGGTGTGGTCCGCGACCACGACGACCTCACGGCTCGCGGCAATGAAGGACCGGTTGGTCTCGGCTTCCATCAGGTTCGGCGTACTCAGACCGTGCTCGGCATCGACGCCGTGGGCGCCTAGGAAGAGCAGGTCGAGGTGCAGCGAGGCCAGCGCGGCCGTGGCGATCGGCCCGACCAGTGCGTCCGAAGGAGTCCGGATGCCGCCGATCAGCACGACCGTGCGATCCGAGCGACCGTTGCCGTGGAACACGTCCGCGATCCGGGCCGAGTTCGTCACGACCGTGAGGTTCTCCACCCGCAGCAGCTGACGAGCCAGTGCGTACGTCGTCGTACCGGCGCCGATCCCGATCGCGCTGTCCGGCTGGACCCGGCCGGCCGCCTCCGCAGCGATCGCTTGCTTGGCCGCGGACTCCTGGGTGAGCTTGGCGTCGAACCCGGGCTCGTGCGCGCTCCGCAGCCCCACCGAGGTAGCACCACCATGCACCTTGTGCAGCAGCCCACTGGAGTCGAGCGAGTCCAGGTCGCGCCGGATCGTCATGTCCGACACGCCGAACCGCTCCACCAGCTCGGCGACCGTGATCGCGCCGCGACTGTTGACCTCGGCAACGATCGTGGCCTGCCGCTGGGCGGCCAGCTGACCACCCCGGCCCCGCGACGGCTCCGCTCCGGCTGCATTCACGCCCCACAGCCTAGTGTCGAAACGAGTTGCTGTCAGTGACGGTGCATTTTGAGAAGAATGGCGTTGCCGACCCGGTCGCGTCGCGTCACCCTGGAGCATGCGATTTCCCGAGGACGTGCCGGTCCTGACCGATGCCGTGGTGACCTTGCGTGCGCACACCACGGACGACCTGGACGCCGTCGAGGCGATGTGCCAGGACCCGGAGATGCAGCGCTGGACCACGATCCCGGTGCCGTATCTGCGCGAGAACGCCGTGAACTACCTGGCCCAGATCATCCCGAACGGCTGGCGCGACGGCGGCATCTGGACCTGGGCGATCGAGTACGACGGCCGCTTCGCCGGGACCGTCGACCTCCATGACGGCCGGGGCCAGGGCGGTGAGATCGGGTTCTCGCTCGCACCCTGGGCTCGTGGCGCCGGCGTGATGACGCGCGCGGTGAAGCTGGTCGTGCGGCACGCGTTCGACGAGCTCGGCTGGAACCGGGTGATCTGGCGGGCCTTCGTCGGCAACTGGGCCTCGCGCCGGGTCGCCTGGAAGAGCGGCTTCCGCGGGCTGGTCGTCGTACCCGGTGGCGGTACGGCGCGGGGCGTCCGGATGGACGAATGGGTCGCGACGATCGGGCTGGACGACGAGCTCGAACCGCAAGGCAACTGGTGGACCGTCCCAGAGCTTGAGGACGGCGGGCTCCGGTTGCGGTCGTTCCGGCCGACGGACGCGCCGCGGGTCGCCGAGGCCTGCAACGACGAGCGCACGCAGGTCTGGCTGGCCGGGCTGCCGTCGCCGTACGAGTTGAGTGACGCGGAAGGTTTCATCGCGAGCCGGCTGGACAACCTGGCGACCGGCGAAGGGGTGTCCTGGGCGATCGCGGACGCGACCACGGACCAGTTGCTCGGCTGCGTGAGTGTGTTCGACCTCAAGAACCGGATGGACAAGACGGTCGGCGAGATCGGCTACTGGCTGCACCCCGACGCGCGCGGCCGCAAGGTGATGTCGACCGCGGTCGGGATGGTGATCGGGCACGCCTTCACGCCGATCACCGACGGCGGCCTGGGCCGGCGCCGGCTGAAGCTGCTCGCTGCCGAGGGCAACACCGCGTCGGCGCACGTTGCCGAGGTCAACGGCTTCACCCGGGTCGGCATCGAGCGGGAGGCGTCGCGCCGCCGCGACGGTTCCTACGACAACGATCTCTGTTTCGACCTGCTCCGGACCGAGTGGCCGGGGGCTTGATTGCGAGCGCCGGACCCTGTATTGGTGACCGCCTGAAAGCAGTGGTTTACGGCCAGTTGGTGACAGACGACACTAGTTCCCCTCGCCGTGACGGGATCTGACTGCTTGAATCGACTGGTGAGAGATCGTGAGGAGCTCGTCCGCCGTTGGCAGGCCGGGTGGTCCGTCTCGCGGGGCTGGACCACGGTGGAGGACGACAACGACGGCATACTGATCGTTCGTGCGGGCGAGGAGAACCGCGCGACGGAGTACGTCGTACTGGACGCCGATGACAAACCCGAGCGGGTCGAGCGCGCCGCCGAGCTGGCATCTGCCGGCGGAGGTGGCCGCGGAGCCGGCTGGATCACTTTGGCCACCGACGACAAGGAAGCCCGGATCGAGCAGCTGGAGGATCTCGGCCTCGAGGTCCAGCAGGACCAGGACTGGCTGATGACGATCCAGCTGTCGGAGCAGCCGGCACTGAAACTGCACGAACGCTATGCCCTGCACACCGAGCTCGAGTCCGACCTGATCATCACCCGTGCGACGCTGCACGGCGGGGTGGTGTCGAGCGGCCGGATGGCCGTGGTCGGCGAGGACGCGGTGGCGGACCGGATCGAGACCGATCCGGCCCATCGGCGGCGTGGCCTCGGCAGTGCGGTGATGGCGTCGCTGGTCGAGACGGCCGCGGCCCAGGGTGCCAAACGCGGCATCCTGATCGCTTCCATCGACGGCCTGCGGCTGTACCGCAGCCTGGGCTGGAAGGTGATCGCCGACATCGTCATCGCGAGGTCTAGCTAATGACCCCACCCGTTTGAAACGCCTGACATAGTCAAAGGTTCGTGAAGTGCGGCTCCGGTGGGGAGTCACAGCAGGCCGGGCTGGGCAAAGCTGCACACCATGACGAACCACAAGCGGTCACCTGGTAACGGTGTGGCCGGTCCCCTCATCGCCTCGCTGTCGGCCTTGGTCCTGCTGATCGGCATCGGGTGGTTCGTCGTGCGCGACACCGACAGCCGAAAGATCACCGGCCAGGAGTCGCCCATCACCGCGACCGAAGACGCGTCGGCGGACACCTCTCTCACACCGAACAGTCCGTCGTCCACGCCGGTTCGCCCGACGCTGACCCCGACCCCGACACCGACACCGAAGCCCAAGGCGACACCCACGAAGACCAAGCGGTCGACGCCGACGCCGACCCGGTCGACCAGCAAGCCGAGCCGCGAGGGGACGCGGACACCCAAGCCGTCACCGAAGCCGACCCGGACCACCACCACCTCGAAGCCGCCGACGACGAAGCCGGGCGGCGGATCGGGAACCGCCGAGGCGCAGGTGCTTGCTCTCACCAACCAAGAGCGCGCCAAGGCCGGCTGCGGACCACTGCGGACCAACAGCGCACTCGTGCAGGCAGCCGAGGCGCACGCGTCCGACATGGTCGCGAAGCACTACTTCGCACACGACAGCCTGGACGGCCGCAGCCCGTTCGACCGGATGAAGGCAGCCGGGTTCAAGGGCGGCGCGATGGCCGAGAACATTGCCGTCGGCTACTCGAGTCCGTCCGCCGTCGTGACGGGCTGGATGAACAGCCCGGGCCACCGCCAGAACATCCTGAACTGCAGCTACTCGATGATCGGCATCGGCTACGACTCGGGCCAGGTGAAGCCCGAATGGGGCAAGGGAAGTTGGGTGCAGGACTTCGGCGGCTGACCGCTTCCTCCACCCGTTCGTCAACGATCTCCGAAGAACCTTCGGGGATCGTTAAGAGCCGTCGTGAAACCGTAACGGTGACCTTACCGATCGGTTAAGGTCGCTGTTCGGTAACCAGGGGGGACCTGGCAACAACCACGGGGAAACGACGCAGTCTCGGTTCGACGAATAAACGAAGAGGATTCGCCCATCCCATGACGGATTCGCCAACCCCCCGGCGGCACCGCGGAAGTCGACGTGCACCCCGGCGGAGCCGTGGCCTGATCGGCCCGATCGCCAGCGCGTTGTCGGTGCTCATTGCCATCGGCCCGGTGGTCTGGTTGATGTCGCGCGACCACACGACGGTCGACGACTCCGCCAAGGTCCTGAACGTCTCCGAGGACACTCGTGACGATTCCGGCCGTGCCGTGGTCGAAGGCACCGCGACCGGCGGCGCAAGTGTCACCGTGACCAAGACCCTTCCGAACGGCGTGACCACACCCGTCGTCGTCGGTACGTCGGCCCTCGGGTCGGCGGCGTCCACGGTTCCTTCATCGGGTACGCCGAGCACCACCGGCGACACCCCGAGCACGACACCCACGAGCATCCTCACCACACCGGCGGCTCCGACCGTCGGCGTGACGACGGTGACGGTGCCTCCGTCGGCACCGCGGACCACGGCCGGCACCACCAGCCGGCCGAAGCCCTCGCAGACCAGGCCGACGAAGACCCGGACCACCGAGCCGACGCCGAGCGACTCCCCGCAGCCGCCGCCGAGTGGTGGCGGCACCAGCGCGCAGGAGCGCCAGGTGCTCGACTACACCAACCAGATCCGTGAGCAGCAGGGCTGTCGCCCGCTCCGGCTGAACAGCTTGCTGGTCGAGGCCGCCGGCAGGCACGCATCGGACATGGTCCGCCGGCACTACATGGATCACACGAACCCTGACGGTCAGGGTCCGGGAGACCGGATGTCGGCCGCCGGATACCACGGGTCGGGCTGGGGCGAGAACATTGCCGCCGGCTACGACTCGGCCCAGAAGGTCGTCGCGGCCTGGATGCAGAGCGACGGCCACCGCAAGAACATCCTGAACTGCAAGTTCACTTCGATCGGCGTCGGGTACGACCCCGGCCGGGTCAAGTCCGATCTGGGCCCGGGCAGCTGGGTCCAGGACTTCGGCCGCAGCTGATCGGCCTGAGGTTGTCATTGTGTCCAGCACACCGACTGTGGCGGAGACGTTGTCTCACCGCCACAATGTCCGGCCGGTTCCCGGCTGGTCCAGGCGGGTAGATCCGTCCTTGTCCTGTCGCCGGAGAGTTCTGGGGGAACCCGGTGAGACGCATGGTGAGGCACGTCTTGGGGGCAAGACAGTGAAGGGAACAACGAAATAATGTCCGAGTCCGGCAGCAGCCGGTACAAGCCACGCAGGAAGGCGACCCGCGCCGCCACGCGCTCCTCGCGCTCCGGCAACCGGTCCACTCCTCCGGCCGATACCACCCCACCGGCACCGTCCGAACCACCCCGCTACGCACCCCGCGGCGAAGAGTCCGCGGCCTGGCCGACCACGCAGCCCACCGGCGGCGAGTCGCCGTTCTGGGCGAACGCACAGTCGCGTCCGGCCACACCGCAGTACGCGCCGCGACCGTCCACGCAGGGCGACATTCCGAGCTACTCGCCGCAGGCCTCCCCGGACTCCGGTCTGGGCTCGCGCTCCCGGCCTTCGGGCACCTCCTGGGTGGCGCAGTCCATCGCCGGCACGGAGCCCGACCCGGCTCCCCGCCGTGCCGCCGGTCGCCGTAGCGCGCCCCGCCCCGACACCCCCGAGCCGCGCCCGACGACCCTCGGTGAAACCGCGGGCAGTTGGTCGTCACGTCGTACGGCGGAGTCCGGGCCTGGTGAGACTGCGGACACGTGGTCCTCGCGGCGGGCCGCCTCTGCGGAGGCGCAGGGTTCTGGGCGTGGACGAGTCGCGGATCACTGGGCTGCGATTGACGCTGGTGCGGCTGCGAGCACGGCCGACAGCACGCCGGACGGCGGCGACGATGTGGCCGCGACGAGCGTGATGGCTGCTACGGCCGGCGGATCCGGTGGCGCCGGCGGATCAGGTGGCTCGGGTGGATCAGGTGGCTCGGGCGGCTCGGGTGGTGGGCGTGGGTCTTCTCGGCCTGGGCCTTCTGGGCCGGGTTCGTCCGGACCGGGGCGTCGGTCGGCGGCGCGGAGTGCGGCGGCCGGGCGGTCGGCGCGGACGCGACGGACGTTGATCGCGATCGCGTCAGTGATCGTCGTGATCACCCCGATTTCGTGGATCCTCCTGCACCAGCCGCAGAACGACCCGGCCGACGCATCGGTCCCGATCGTCACCCGCACCGACGACACCTACATCACCCCGACCACCAAGCCAGTGGTCGCACCCCCGACGCATCGCCCGAACACCCCGGTCCCCACGGCGACCCCAACGGCCACCCCCACGGCAACTCCCACGGACTCGGTCACCCCGACCACCAGCCCCACGGACTCAGCCACCCCAACAGACACCCCCACCGACACCCCCACAGCAGACCGCAGCACCACGACCCCGAGCACGAGCCCCACATCCCCCGGTCGCACGGTCAGCACCGGTAGGCCACGGCCGACCACGACCACGACCTCGCCGACCACGACAACCCCGCCGCCACCTCCGGCGGCGGACGGGAACATGAACGGCGACGAACTGCAGCTGTTCAACCTGATCGACAACGCCCGCGTCAACAACGGGTGCGCGCGTCTCGAGCAGGACCCCGGCCTGACCGATGGGGCACGTACCGACGCGAGAAGCCGCGCGAACTCCGGTTCGGTGAACAGCTCCGGGTCCTCGAAGTCGACGGCCGGCGGCGACAGCTGGGGGGCTCAGCAGGCCTACAACCAGATCATGGCCCAGAGCAAGAACACGGTCCTGAACTGTGGCCTGACCACCCTGGGTGTCGGCATGAAGACACACCAGTACTGCAAGGGCAGCGTGGTACTCGGTATCTGTCTCGGCTCCACGCCGACCCGCTACGCGTGGGTGGCTGACTTCTCATAGGGAAGGGCAGGCTTTCGGGTGGGGTTGGTGCGACCATGGGGGGACGTGGTCGACCAACCCTGCGGGAGGCTGGATGTTCGGGGAACGTGAGGATCTGGATCCGGCCCGGCCCGCGCACTTCGGGATTCCACCGGACGCACTGGCCGACGAGCGGCCGGATCCACGGCCCGACGAGGCCCGGCGGATGGGCCTGAGCCGGCACACCGAGGAAGGCGCCGTGCTCTACTTCGCCTCCTCGCTCAGCCGTGACAAGCCCCGGCACCGGATGATCGCCTGGGTCCTCCTGATCACCTTCGCCGCCCCGGCCCTCTACATGCTCCTGCTCCTGCTCTAAACCGCGAACTCCTGCCGATGCCGCTGCGGCGTCGTCCCCAGTACGGCGTGGAAGTGGTGCCGCAGCGCCGCACTGCTGCCGAACCCGCTCTCTCCTGCCACGCGTTCGATCGGATGATCTGTCGTCTCCAGCAACAATCGCGCCCGGTCCAGCCGTTGCCGCAGCAACCAGGCCTGCCCAGAGCTCCCGGTCCGGGCGCGGAACTGCCGGGTGAACGTACGCCGGGACAGCGCCACGGCTCCCGCCCATTCGTCCAGCGAGACCGGCTGATCGAGCCGCGCCCGAGCCCACACCATCGCCTTCTCGATCACGTCGTCGGTGGGATCGGGCGGGACCGGCACCGGGATGTACTGCGCCTGCGAGCCGCTCCGATGTGGCGCAACCACGATGTCCCGCGCCAATTGTTCGGCGTACTCGACTCCGTGATGGGCTCGGACGAGATGTAGACAGCAGTCGAGCGAGGCTGCGGTCCCGGCGGACGTGATGAGGTCACCCAGGTCCGACCAGAGCACATCCGCGCGCACCGCGAGCTCCGGATACAGCGCCTGCAACCGCTCCGCCCATCGCCAGTGCGTCACCACCTCCCGTCCGTCCGCGATCCCGCTCGCCGCGACCAGGAACGCGCCGATACACAGACCGACCACGGTCGCTCCCCGCTCGTGCGCCCGCCGGATCGCGTCGATCAGTACGCCGGATGCCGCGCGACCAGGATGCCAACTCGGCAGCACGACCACGTCGGCCCGCTCCATCGCCTCGAGCCCGTGGTCGACAGTGAGGCCGAATCCGGCGTTCGTCCGCAACGATCCCGGCTCCTCGGCACACACGAGGACGTCGTACCGGTCGTCCCGTTGATTCCCGAAGACCAGGCAGGGCACGGACAGGTGGAACGGACTCATCCCGTCGTACGCGAGAACCGCCACTGTGCGCATGACATCCAGCATGACACCAGTATGGCCCGATCTTCAGGAAGTGTGGCTCTCGGGCCAATGGTGAATCGTTGCGATGAATACGAAGATCGTGGTTATGGAGATCACGCACATCGGCGGGCCGACCGCCGTCTTCAACCTTGGTGGACTGACTTTTCTGACCGACCCCGCCTTCGACGTGCCGCAGGACTACGCGCTGCCGGGTGGGCGGGTGATGACCAAACTGGTCGGGCCGGCGGTTCCGGTGACCGACCTCGGTACGGTCGATGTCGTGCTGCTCTCGCACGACGAGCACAAGGACAACCTCGACGACTCCGGCCGGGACTTGCTGCCGTCGATCGCCACCGTCTTGTCCACGCCCGGTGCGGCGGAGCGGATTCCCGGCGTACGCGGTCTGGAGAACTGGGAGTCGATCGACCTCCCGCGGCCGGACGGCGGCGTGATCACGGTGACCGGCGTACCGGCACTGCATGGACCGGCGGGTGCGGAGGCGGTCACCGGGGTGGTGACCGGGTTCGTACTGCGAGGCGAGGGCCTCCCGACTGTGTATGTCTCGGGCGACAACGCCTCGATCGACCTGGTCAAGCAGGTCGTCGATCGCTTCGCTCCCATCGACGTGGCGATCCTGTTCGCGGGGGCCGCGCGTACCACCCTGCTGGACGGCGCGCCGCTGACACTCACCTCGGCGGCTGCGGTCGAAGCCGCCCAGTTGCTCGCGCCGGCGACCATCGTCCCGGTGCACACCGAGGGCTGGTCGCACTTCAGCGAAGGGCCGGACACCTTCGTCGCTGCCTTCCGCGAGGCAGGCCTCGAGGACCGCGTTCGACTGCTCGACCACGGTGTCGCGACGACTGTTGGTTGAGCCCTTGACGAGCACGGAGCGTGACCGCTAGCGTGCGGGGCGCCGGGGGGAACCGGCAGTCAGAACATCATCGGGCCGGGGGGAAATTCGGCCCACTGCCGAAGGGGATTTCTTGTGTTCGCACAACGCTTCAGCCTGCCGTTCTCCGTGTTCGCCGCGGCTGCGGTCACGGTGGCCACGGCGGTGTTCGCACCACTGTCCGCGGACGCGGCGACGACGGTGCTCCTGAGCGGGATCCAGTACGACCCGCCGGGCACCGACGTACGCACGAACGCGCAGCTGAACAACGAGTTCTTCACCATCCGCAACACCAGCTCGCGGCCGGTCAACCTGTCCGGCTTCCGGGTGCTCGACGCGGCGAACCACCTGTTCGTCTTCCCGAAGGGCTATGTGCTCGCGGGCCGCACGACCGCGATCATCCGCACCGGCAAGAACCGGAACCGGGCCCAAACCCTGTACTGGAACCAGTCCTGGTACATCTGGAACAACGAGGGCGACACTGCTCGCTTCCAGACGCCGGCCGGCAAGACCATCGACACCTGCACCTACAAGGCCGTCACCGGCCGCTACCGCGTGGGCTGTTAGCCGATCGCGTGTGACTTCCAGAACGGGCCCAGGTCGGTCATGGTGGCGGCCTGGGCCGCGGTCTTGAAGTCTGCGGGAGTGGCGACGCCGTACCAATGAGCTTTCGCATACGTCGCCAGCAGTTCAGCCATCTGCGCTGTGCCGATCTCCCGCTCCAGGTCATGCAACATGCACGAGCCGTAGGTGTAGACATATGGCCCGTACGACTTCTGATGCGCACCCCAGTAGCCCATGTCGCGAGTGATTGCCACCGGCAAGGAACCTGGCCAGCAGCCGGCCTGCTGCGCGCCGTCATGCAGATCGGTCGAGTACGTCGCGAACGCCTCGTCCAGCCAGGGATCGGCGTACTCGTTGTTGCCGACGATCCCGTACCACCACTGGTGTGCCACCTCGTGCGTCACCGGACTCTGCGGCGAGATCAGCAGCACGAATCCCGGGTACTCCATCCCGCTGAACGACGTCCACCGACCATTCAGCACCAGATCGAGTTCGCCGTACGGATAGGTGCCGAACCGCCGGCCGAAGTCGTCGAGCGCGGACACGGCCTCGGCCCGTGCACCGCCGACCGCGTCCACACTGACCGTCGGCGTCGCCCAGGTGCGGACCGTGATACCACTCGGCGACTTCACCTCGGTGGTCCGGAACGGACCCGCCACCCAGGCGAAATCCCTGACCTGCTTGGCGATTGCGACCCCATCGGTCATCGTCCCGGTCGACGGTACGGTGATCCCGTCCGGATGTTTGAGCCGGACGGCGAAGTCGGCAGCGACCGTGTAGAAGCTCTCGCCGATCCCCACGTCCGGGTCGAGCCGCCAGCCCGTGTCGTCGTGGACCGCGAGCACCGGCAAGGCATTGCCGAAGAAGCTGTACGCCCCCGACCGGCCGAAGCGGTCCTCCCGGTCCGGCGCCGTCAACGTGACGTCGACGGCGATCGACGTACGATCCCCCGGCTCGAGCGCCTTCGGCAACACGACCTTCGCGACCGTGCAGTCCGGCAGTGTCGTCGCACCGACGACCTGCACGGCCTCGCAGCCGTGGGAGTTGCCCCACAACCGCAGGTAGACCTCCGGCATCGGATCCGCCGAGGTGTTGGTGAAGGCAACGGTCTCCCGCCCGGACCACGTCGTGCCGGCGGCGTTACTCGCCAGCTCAACCTGGTACGACGGGACTCCTGGCGCGCGCGGAACCTCAGCAGTTGCCGCGAACAACGACACTGGTGCCAGTAGCAACGACAGGACCCGGAGCACGGGTCATGACGCTACCGATCGTCTTGGGCCGGATCGGTCCCGGCCGGGATCCATTCGTGTACCAAGATCTCATCACCGACGGTGATGATGCCGCCGGCAAGCACCGCGGCCTTCATCCCGAAACTGACCCCACCGCCGTACGTCGGCTCCCGCCGGTACGACGCCAACGTCCGGGTCGGCTCCGGACCACGCTTGCCCCCGGTCGCCTGGTCGACGGTCGGGACCGCGCACCGGATCGAGCGGGCCGAGTACCCGATCTCGACCGACCCCGCGGACATCCGCAGCACCTTGTCCTCGGTGTGCGGGTCGGGCCAGCCGGCCACGACGATGTTCGGGCGGAAGCGGTTGATCGGGATCGCGTCACCACCGCGCTCGACGATCCGCTCGTTCAGTCCGTCCAGCGACGACAGCGACGTGATCATCAGCGCGTGCGCGTCCCCGAAGCCGGTCTGACCCCGGTGCGCACCCCAGCCGGGCCGGTCGTGTTCGGGCGTCACCCGGACCAGCGCAGCCGGCCTACCCAGGCGCTCGGTGAACCAGGCGTCCGCGGCCGCATCCTGCACGACGCCCTGCCCGAACCATTTGCCGAACAGGCTGACGTCTCGCCGCTTGCCGTCGTACTGGATCGGGATCTCGAGGTCCGGGGCGCCGGGGCCGGACAGCCGGAGAGCGTCGCCGATGAGCTCGGCGCGCAGCGAGGCCATCGCGGGCAGGCTGCGCTGGCTGAGGAAGGTGCCGTCGGGCTCGACCAGCATGAAGTTCCGGTCGTGGCGTAGGCCCGTCGGCCCGACCTCGGCGTGCTCGACCGGCACGCCGGACAGGCCCTTCACCGGGTAGTAGGTCAGACCGGCAACTCTCGCGACAGACATTGCCCAAGCGTAACCCGACCGGTCACTTGATTTGTTCATTCATGTTGGATTATGTTTGATCGCGAGGAGGTCGTCATGGATGTGAGTGCGTTCGCCGCGGCTCTGCAGCGGGTTCGGCAGCAGGCCGGGCTGACCTATCGCGAGCTTGCCGAGCACGCGCACTACTCGCACGCACACCTGGTTCGCGCGACCAGCGGGAAGCAGTTGCCGACCTGGGAAGTAACGACCGCGTTCCTCACCGGCTGCGGCGTACCGGCCGAGCTTCTCCCGGTCTGGCGCCGGCATTGGGAGTCCGCGAGTCGAGAACCGCAGGACCTGGTCGAGCTGCTGCAGACCGCCGAGTCCCTCGAAGATCTGGGCGCCGCGCTGTCGGCGTTCACCCGACCGCACTCGCTTCGGAAGCTCGAGCAGCTGACCGGCATCCCCCGGACCACCATCCAGGCCTGGTTCCAGGGCACACGGTTGGCCGGCCGGGATCGGCTCGACCAGCTCGTACACGCGGTCGGCGCCTCGCGGTCAGAGCGTGCGGCGGCAGCGGATGCCGTCGATCGGCTCAGCTCCGGAAGATCGCGGGCGGCGCCTGCGGCGTGACGAACCCCTCCGCGTCGGTGAGCGGCGCGGCCTTGCCCGCCAGCTCGGCCACCGGCATCACGTCGTACGGCGGTTGAGCCCGGCGACCGGCCGTGGTCAGGTCGGGGACGGGCTGGGGTGAGGCGACCACGATCACGTTGCCGAATCCCTTGCCGCGAAAGATCCTCCGCTCCGCGAGCAGGACCCCGTCGCCGACCGCGTCGCGCACGGTGGCCGCCGTACGACGGATGAACGGCAGGCCCGCCGTCCCGTCGATCAGGTTCGCGATCAGTACGCCGGTGGGCCGGAGGACGCGGGCGCAGTGCGCGAAGAATTCGGCGGTGACCAGGTTGGCGGGGACGGCCTCGTGCTCGAAGGCGTCCAGGATGATCAGGTCGAGGGAATCGTCGTACAGGTCGTTGATGCCGGCGCGGCCGGTGACCGGGCGCACCTTGATACCGGAGCGTTTCGGCAGCGGTAGGGCCTCGCGGACGAAGTCGGTCAGGTCCTCGTCTGGTTCGAGGACAATCTGGCGGGAGCGCGGGCGGGTCGCGACGACGTACCGGGGCAGGCTGAGCGCCGCGCCGCCGATGTGGGTGACGGCGATCGGCTGACGCCTGGGGGCGACGGCGTCGATCACGTCGGCGATGCGGCGCATGTACTCGAAGGAGAGGTGGGTGGGGTCGGCCAGGTCGACCTGCGACTGCAGGGACCCGTCGACCCGCAGCACGAACGTGCCGTCGGCCACAGCCTCGACGGTGGCCATCCCGGACCCGACCTTGCGTTCCACCCGGCCATCCTTTCAGTTACCGAGTCTGTGGCCAGATGTGAGGAAGAACGTGGTGCCCCAGCGTTGGGCTGGGGCCGGGGGCTTGCTAGCGTCCGAAGCACACAGTCGAAGAGTTCGAGGAGCGTGTCGTGAGCACTACACCGGTGAAGGTGGCCGTTACCGGGGCCGCTGGAAATATCGGCTACAGCCTGCTGTTCCGGATCGCGAGCGGCGCGCTGCTCGGCCCGGACACCCCGGTGGAGTTGCGGCTGCTGGAGATCACACCGGCACTGAAGGCGCTCGAGGGCGTCGTGATGGAGCTCGAGGACTCCGCCTTCCCGACGCTGGCGGGGATCGAGATCGGCGACGACCCGAACAAGGTCTTCGACGGGGTCAACGTCGCGCTGCTGGTGGGTGCGCGGCCGCGGACCAAGGGGATGGAGCGCGGCGACCTGCTGGAGGCGAACGGCGCGATCTTCACCGGCCAGGGCAAGGCGCTCAACGACCACGCCGCCGACGACATCCGGATCACCGTCACCGGCAACCCGGCCAACACGAACGCGCTGATCGCGAAGAGCAACGCGCCGGACATCCCGGCCGAGCGGTTCGCCGCGCTGACCCGGCTGGACCACAACCGCGCGCTGGCACAGCTGGCGAAGAAGACCGGTACGCACGTCACCGACCTGAAGAAGGTGACGATCTGGGGTAACCACTCCGCGACGCAGTACCCGGACATCTTCCACGCCGAGGTGGCCGGTAAGAACGCGATCGAGGTCGTGAACGACCAGGACTGGCTGGAGAACGACTTCATCCCGACCACGCAGAAGCGCGGTGCCGCGATCATCGAGGCACGCGGTGCGTCGTCGGCCGCCTCCGCGGCCGCCGCCACCATCGATCACACCCGCGACTGGATCCGCGGCTCCGCCGACGGCGACTGGCTGTCGATGGCGGTCGTTTCCGACGGCTCGTACGGCGTCCCCGAAGGCCTGATCTCCTCCTTCCCCGTCACCACGAAGGACGGCGACTGGACCATCGTCCAGGGCCTGGAGATCAACGACTTCTCCCGCGCCCGCATCGACGCCAGCACAACCGAACTCGCCGAAGAACGCGACGCAGTCCAAGCCCTGAACCTGCTCGGCTGACCCACTCGACGAAACAGCCCCCGGGATCACCTCCCGGGGGCTGTTTGCGTGTGTCAGCTGATGGTGTAGGCGGTGATTACTGTTTGGGTGGTGGTGTTTCCGGAGTTGTCGGCGGCTGTGGATCTCAGGGAGATCTTGTTGCCGGCGGGGGTTTTGAAGACGACCTTGGAGCCGACGACGGTGGCCTTGTGCCACGTCGTGCCGGCGTCGGACGAGTACTCGACGGTGAGGGTCTTGACCGGACCGCCCTTGACCTTGAACGGCAGAACCGTGACCGGCTGACGTTTGACGACGTTGTGCGCGTCGACATCAGGCTGGTAGCTGACCGTGTAGATCGGGACGCTCGGCTGATCCGCCGCCGACGTGAAGGTCGCAGTCAGGTCGACCCGGGTGGCGAACGGCGTCAGCGTCTGCGTCCCGGTGGTCACCAGCTTGTACGACGCCTTCTCCGCCGGAAGCCCGGTGGCGTTGACGAAACCGAACCCGGGCGACGTCCCGACCTGGGTCCCGTCGCGGTACAGCGTCGTACTCGCGGACGTCGTGTTGATCCAGCCGCCATGACCATCGGCATCGGTGTAGTTGCCCACGTCGAGATACAACTTGTCAGCCGTCCGCCGAACCTCCAGCACCGAGGGCCCGAACGCCGCGGTGTTCCACTGCTCGCGATACGTCCGTCCGGCCTTGTAGACAACGGGATCGCCGTCCAGCGACCATACTGCGGACGATGGCTCCGGGGCCGGCTGCTGGACCTCACTCGACCAACCGCCGGGCGTCTGGTCCAGGTAGTACCGGATCGTCCGCGGCAGGTCGAGGCGGATGACCCGCACGAACACGCCCCCGACTCCCGGCATGATCGGAGTGATCGTCTTCTGCACCTGCACCCCGTTGGTCGCGTTCACGGTGTGATCCACGGTCGCGAGGTCCGAGGCCTTCACCTTCCGGTCGAATCCGGTGGGGAACACTCCAGGCTGGGAGTTCGCGATCCCGTACAGGTACGGCGTGTTCGTGAACAACCCGTCCGCCCCCGGAACACCCCATTGCGACGTGATGTGCCCGGTCAACTCTGTGGCCGGCAGCGCCGGGCCGGTGCTGTAGGTGAACATCTCCCCGGACATGAACCCACTCGCGTCGTTCCAATAGACGCCGTCCTTGATCGTCCGGTCGAACCCGATCGAGGCGTTCGCCTGGACGGCATCCGCCCGCGGCACCGAGGTGGTCACGGGCTTGGCCTTACGTGCGTCGAGGACGACGGTCTGGTCGGAGTCGAGCTTCACACTCGGCGCGACCAGCGTGAAGAAGATCCAGTCCTCGGGAGCCCGCTCGAACTCCTGGAACTGGCTCAGCAGATACTCGCCCTTCGCCAACCGGAGCGAGACCGTCCCGGTCGCGTCCGGCGAATAGGTCTCGAAGTGGGGGTTGTCGACGCCGAGCAGCGTCATCGGGTAGTCCGGATCCGGAGCCCCGTCCGGCCGGATCAGCTTCACCGTCAACGTGTACGTCGGGACCTCCTTGTCCACGCCGATCGGTACGACGACCTTCTGCCCGGACCCGGTCGCGGTGATGCGGCCCGAGTACAGCCCGTCCGTCCCGGTGTGCTTGGTGTTCGAGGTGACCTGTACCGACGCGGTCCCACCGGCCGGCACCGTCACCGAGTTCGCACTCAGGCTCAGTGCGCCAGCGGGTGCCGCCGTACCGTCCGGACCGTTCAGCGTCGCCACCAGGTCCAGCGTGACCGCCTGGTCGCCGAGGTTGCGGTAGGTGACGGTCTTGGTCACCGGCTCGTCATCGGTGTGCGGGTACGACGCCACGCCGAAGGACACGCTGCCCTCAGTCGCGATGACGTTCGCCTTGATCGCAGTGGTCAGGTCGATCCGGCCGGCCCCCTGCTGGAACGTGGTCTGCTCTGCCGCGACCTTCGCCGAGCCCATCAGCGTGTTCTTCAACTCGCCCGGAGTCCACGCCGGGTGCTCTTGCAGCAGGATCGCCGCGGCACCGGCTGTGTGCGGAGTCGCCATCGACGTACCCGACAGCCGGAGGTACTTGTCGCCGACCGGTTCGCCGATCGACGAGTCCTTCGACTTCGCGGCCACGATGTCGGTCCCGGGCGCGGTCACGTCCGGCTTGACCGCACCGTCGCCGACCCGCGGACCACGGCTGGACAGGATGTTCAGTGCGTCCTGCTTGGTGACGTTCCCGACGGTCAGTGCCGCGTCGGCGCTACCGGGTGAACCGACGGTCCGATCGCTGGGACCGTCGTTGCCGGCCGCGATCACGAACAGCGTGCCGGTCTCCGCGGTCAGCCGGTTCACGGCCTCCTCGAGCGGATCGAGCTCCGGGGTGTCGGTGCCGCCGAGGCTCATGTTGACGATGTCGGCCTTGACGTCGTTCGCGGCCCAGTCCATCCCGGCCAGGATCGCCGACTCCTCGCAACCGTAGACCTCGCAGATCTTGCCGTCGTACAGCTTCGCGTCCGGGGCAACCCCCTTGTACTTGCCGTCCGATGCGGCACCGGTGCCCGCGATCGTCGAGGCGACATGGGTGCCGTGACCGACCACGTCGTCACTCGACTCGGTGGTGAAGTTCTTCTCCCCCGCGACCTGCGTCGCCAGGTCCGGATGGGTGGCGTCGATCCCGGTGTCGAGCACCGCGACCTTCACGCCCTTGCCGGTGTACCCGGCCTGCCAGGCGACCGGACCGCCGATCTGCGGCACGGACTGGTCCAGCGTGATGTGGCGCTTCCCGTCGAGCCAGAGCTTGGCGTACCCACCCGCGGATCGCGCGGTGGCCGACGTACCCAGGAAGGTGGTCGCGTTCTTCTTGTCCACACTCAGCGCGACGCCACCGATCGACGGCAGCTGCCGGGTGACCTTCGCACCAGCCGGTACGGCGCGTTTGGCCACACCGGCGGGGTATGTCGCCAGGACCGGGATCACCTTGCTGGACGCGTCGTCGTACCCGTCGGCGACGAGCTCCTTCACGTCGAACAGCCGCCGGTCGAGTTGCCCGTCGCCGACGGCCTTGGTCACGTCGGCCGGGATCACGTACGCGTGATCCTTGGTCCGGTAGGTGTTGAAGCCGACCTTCTCGCGGCCGGCCCCGGGCTCGACCGTCGCCTTGGTCGGGTCACCCCCCGGCAGCACGACGCGGTCGCCGGTGATCAGCGTGACCCGCACGTCCTTCGCCGCCGACGGTTTCGCGGCCGGTGGTTTGGCGGCCGATGGTGCTGCCGCCTGTGCCGGTCCTCCCAATCCGGCTACTGCCAGGCCCGCGGTCGCCAGCACGGCGACCGCGGGCATTCCTCTGCGCTTGGATCTCGAACTCACAGCCACTCCCCAGATCTCGGTTGTAGGCGCTCGGACACGAAACGCATCAACCGCCCGCTGAGGTTGCTCGGCTCAGCGGATTCGATAGGCGCCGAACACGGTCTGGGTCGCGGTGGTGCCGGCCCGGTCCGCGACCGACGACCGCAGCGAGATCACCTTCGCCGCCGGTGTCTTGAAGACCGCGGCGTAGGTGCCGTCGCCCTTTGGTACGACGATCGCCGACTGCCAGGTCCTCCCGCCGTCACCCGACACCTGGACCGACACCGACCGGATCCCGGCCACCTTGGCCCCCGGCTGATGCACGACCGCGAACGGCAGCGTGCTGACCGTCTTCCGCTCGACCGAGTTCTGTCCGTCGACCACCGGCCGGAACTCGATCTCCCGCAACGGCAGCACTTCCGTCGCCTTCCCGGTGTCCTGCGAGGTGAAGGTCCAGACGTGCTCGACCCGCGAGGCCAACTGCAACTGTGCCCGCCGCATCGAGACCTCCAGTCGGTACGACGCCTTCTCCGCCGGCGCCTTCTCGATCCACAGCTGACCCGCGGCATCCGAGTTGGCCAGCAACTCCCCGTCCCGGTACAACCGGGTGCTCTCGCTGTCGGTCGAGATCGCCGTACCCGCATGGCCGTCCTGGTCCGAGACCGGGAACATGAAGATGGTCAGCTCGTTCCCCTTCCGCGTACTCCCGTCGCCGAGCCCGAACCCGGTGTTCGCGACCGCCGCACCCCAACGCTCCGAGTAAGTGCGACCCGCCCTGAACTTCTTCGGGCTGGTTGTGCTCAGCGACAGCGGATACGACTCGGCACCGTCCTTGCGCAGCACGTACGTGAGCATCTCGTCCCAGGCCACATCCTTCGTCTCGAAGAACTGCGTAGACGTCGCTGGAAGGTCGTACTCGATCGGGATCCCCGGCGTACTCGCTTCCACGCCAGGGATCCAGGCGAACTGCTCGTCCGCCCCGATCGTGCCCGGGTGATCGCCGGTGTACTGCGCCCGTACCGTGGCCAGCTGGTTCTCGCGCACGACGCGTCGGTAGCCGGTGTAGTAGCTGCCGCGCTTGGACTGCACCAGGTTGTAGCTGTACGGCGCGTTCCGCGGGTCGCCCGCCTTCCCAGGAACCACCCAACGGGAGCTGGTCCAGGAGATCAGGTCGTCGCCGGGTGCCGGTGCTCCCATCGAGCCGACGTACAGCTTGCTGACGTCCGTGGTCGACATCGAACCGTCGATCAGGTACCCATCGGCCTTGCGGTAGTAGCCGAAGTCAGCCTCGACCAGCTCAGTGCCCTTGCGCGGAAGCGTCCAGGCGATCGGCTTCGTCTTGCGGGCGTCGACGGCCAGGTGGGTGGTGTGGTCGAGGACCAGGTTCGGCCAGACCAGTTGGTAGTTGCGGTCGGCCGAGTCGCCGACGATACCGTCGACGAGGTAGCGCCCCTTCGGCAACCGCAGCTTGCCGTTGCCCTGGGCATCGGTCTTCACCTGGAGACCCAGCTCGTGGTCGAGACCGTAGACGATCGTGTAGTTCCGATCGGTGCCCTTGCCGTTCGGCAGCAGGTGTTTGACGTCGATGTCGTAGCTCTCGACCTCTTTGGTCACGACGACCGGCGTACCGACGTTCACGCCGGGTGCGGTGGCCACGACCCGGCCGAAGTACTGGCCGTCCGGACCGTCGTGCCGGGTGTCGGACGTGACGGTGACCGAGGCGCTGCCGCCGGCCGGGATGGTCAGCGAGGTCGCGCTCAACCTGAACGCCGGTGCCGGCGTCGAACTGACCTGGAGGGACAACGTGACGGACTTGGTGCCGAGGTTGCGGTAGGCAAGCTTCTTCGCGACCGGATTGTCGTCGGTGTGCGGCCACAGCGCCGTACCGAAGCCCAGACTGCCCGGCTCCGCCACCACCGTGTCAGTGATCGCGTGCGCCACGTCAACGCGCCCGGCGCCTTGCTCGTACGCCGTCTGTCCGGCGATGGGTTTGGCGGTTCCCATCAAGGCCGCCTTGAGCTCGGATGCCTTCCAGGACGGGTGTTCCTGCAGCAGGATCGCGGCCGAACCGGCGACATGCGGAGTCGCCATCGAGGTGCCCTCGAGGGACAGATAGTACTGACCGACCGGCTCGCCGATCTGCGCGTTCTTCGCCCGGGCCGCGACGATACCGACGCCCGGTGCGGTGAGGTCGGGCTTGATCCCGGTGCCGTCGACGAGCGGTCCGCGGCTGCTGAAATCGGCCAGCGCGTCCTTCTTGTCCACCGCTCCGACGGTCAACGCCGATGCCGCGGAACCAGGCGAGGACACGGTGCCGGCGTCCGGACCTTCGTTGCCGGCGGCAATCACAAAGAGTGCGCCGGTCTGCGCGGTCAGCCGATTCACGGCCGTCTCCATCGGGTCCAGGCCCGGTTCGTCGGGTCCGCCCAGGCTCAGGTTGATCACCCGGGCCTTCTGCTGGACGGCAGCCCATTCCATCCCGGCCAGGATCGCCGAGTCCTCACAGCCGCCTTCGTTGTCGCAGACCTTCGCGTCCACGAGCTTCGCGTCCGGTGCGACGCCCTTGTACTTGCCCTGCGACGCGGCCGCCGTCCCCGCGATGGTCGACGCGACATGGGTGCCGTGGCCGAAGCCGTCGCCGGCCGGATCGGTGGTGAAGTTCTTGCTGGCCACGATCTGGCCCTTGAAATCGGGATGCGTGGCGTCGATGCCGGTGTCGACCACCGCGACCCGCACGCCCTTGCCGGTGAAGCCCGCCTTCCAGGCTGCGGGTGCGCCGATCTGCGGGACGCTCTGATCGAGCATCGTGCGCCGCTTCGCATCCAGCCAGACCGTGGCCGGCGCGGACCGGGTTCGGGCGCCGGAAAAGAACGCCCCCGTGGCGTTCTTGTCCACCTTCAGCGCCGTCACCCCGAGTGCCGGAAGGTCCCTCGCAATCGTTGCTTCCGGCAACGCGCTGCGAGCACTCGGCCCCGTCGAGTCGACCAGGACCGGTATCGAGCCCGTGTGCGCGTCGTCGTACTGCATCTCCAGCAGGCCGGTCACATCGAACAGCCGCCGGTCGAATCGGCCGGATGTCACCGCCGAGCTGACATCCAGCGGTACGACGGACAACCGGCCCCGCACCCGGCTGATCCGGAAGCTGACATGCTCACGCCCCTTGCCCGCCTTGACCGTGACCTGCTTGCTGTCGCCGTTCCGTAGTACGACGCGGTCGCCGGTGATCAACGTGATCACCTTGTCCGCTGACGGTTTGGCGGTCTTCGTAGTCTGCTCCGGCGACTGCGCGGCCTGTGCGCCGCTGGCCAGCGGTACGGCAAGCACCGCGGCCGTGATGGCCGCGATGCCTGCCGATATCTTTCGCTTCCTCAACCCCATCGTTCCTCCCCGAGTCTCCGGCCCGCTCCGGGCCGGTTCGGGAAGTTGGACGACTGGGTGCCGCCCAAAGGTTGAGGTCTTAACGCAGCTGGTACGCGCTGATAACAGTCAGGTCGGTGATGTTGCCGTCAGCATCGACCAGGTGAGACTTCACCGAGATCGTCTTGGCACCCTTTGGTGTCGCGAAGATCGCGGTGTAGCCGTTGTGACCGGACGGCACGACCCCGGCCTTGTGCCAGCTCTTGCCGTCATCGCCGGAGACCTGGATCTCGAGCTTCTTGATCCGCGGCACCGTCGCGCCCGGCTGGGCATCGACGACCACCGGCAGCACGCTGACCGGCTTGCGCTCGGCCACATTGTGACTGTCCACCTTCGGCTGGTACCGCAACCCGAGCAACGGCAGCTTCGTCTCCTCGGCCGCCGCGGCCGACGAGAACGTCCAGCGCAGATCCATCCTCGTACTGACCGCCCAGTCCGTCCGCGTCTGCGTCGATTCCAGCGTGTACGACGACTTCTCCGCCGGCAGCCCGGTCGCCTCGACATAACCGAAGTACGGCGACTCGGCAACGACCTTGCCGTCCCGGATCAGCTTGCTGGACTCGGCGCTCGTACGCGCGAAGCCCTTGTTGCCGTCGGCATCCGCCACCCCGTAGGCGGACAGGACCAGATCGGCTCCGGTCCGCAGGGCTGCATCCGGTGCAGTGGTGAGGGCGACCGCGTTGAACCGCTCCCGGTAGGACTTCGCGCCCTTGTACTCCTTCACCGGCCCTGACAACCGGGCGATCGTCTCCGGGAACGGGAAGTCCGGATCGGTCCCCGGCACGACCTCCTCGAACTCGGTTCCCCAGGTGACCGGCTTCGCGTCGAGCAACAGCTTCGTGGTCACCGGGGCCTTGTCGTAAGGGATCCCGACCGCCCAGCCGCCGTTCGTGCCCGGCGCCGTACCGTAGACGACCCGGTCGATCTCCCGGTCGCTGATGGCATTGACGGTCTGCTGGACGACGGCCAGGTCCTTGGTCTTGACCGCCCGCTCGAACCCGGTCGGGAACCGGCCCGGGAACGAGTTCGCCTGACCGACGAAGATCGGCGAGTTCGCGAACGACCCGTTGGCGCCCCGCTTCGCCCACTGCGACATGACATGTCCGGTCAGCTGCTCCGGCGGCAGGTTCGCTCCGAGCTGCGCGGTGTACACGCCGCCGTCGAAGCCATCCAGCAGCAACAGCGTGGAACCGAGACCACGACTGCCGTCCGCGGTCTGGCGGTCGTAGCCGACGTCGCCGAGTGCGACCTCGGCGCCCGGCTGCGGCACGGTCACGTTGACCCGCTTGCCGAGCCGCGCATCGAGCACCACCGAGGTGTCCTCGGTCAGCTGGACGGACGGATCGACCAGGTCGTAGGACGTGAAGGTCCCGTCCGGCCGCTCGAGGAACTGCGAACCCTCGACCAGGTACTCACCCTTCTGCAACCGGAACTTCAACGTGTCCGTGCCATCACCGATGAAGTTGAACACGTCGTGGTCCAGCCCGAACACCAGGCCTTCGGGCGCGGTCGGCTTGCCGTCGGGGCCGATCGCGGTGACGGTCAGGGTGTAGCTCTCCGGCTCCTTGTCGACTCCGATCGCCGAGGTGACCGAGGCGTCGCCGGCGGTCGCGGTGACACGGCCGGAGTAGGAGCCGTCCGGCCCGTCGTGCTTGGTGTTCGAGGTCGCCTGGACCGACGCGGTCCCACCGGCGGGCACCGTGACGGTGTTCGCGCTGAGCTCGAGCGCACCGGCCGGGGCCGGGTTGCCGTCCGGACCGGTCAGGGACGCGGCCAGGTTCAGCGTGATCGGCTGGTCGCCGAGGTTGCGGTAGGCCAGCGTCTTCGTGACCGGGGTGTCGTCGCCGTGCGGCCAGCTCGCCGTACCGAACGACAGGCTGCCCGGCTCGGCGATGACCGATTGCGTGATGCCCTTGGCCACGTCGATCCGGCCCGCGCCCTGCTCGAACGCGGTCTGGTCGGCGGCCGGCTTCGCGGATCCGATCAGCGCGCCCTTGAGCTCGGCGGCCTTCCAGTTCGGGTGTTCCTGGGCCAGGATCGCGGCCGCTCCGACGGTGTGCGGGGTGGCCATCGACGTACCGTCGAGCTCCAGGTACTGGTCGCCGACCGGCGTACCGATCTTCGAGTCCTTGGCCTTGGCCGCGACGATCGCGACACCTGGTGCGGTGACGTCAGGCTTGACCGCACCGTCGCCGACCCGCGGACCACGGCTGGAGAAGTCGGCCAGCTTGTCCTGCTTGTCGACCGCGCCGACGGTCAGTGCGGCGTCCGCGCTACCCGGTGAGCCGACCGTGTGGTCGCCAGGGCCATCGTTGCCTGCGGCAATCACAAACAGCGTGCCGGTCTCCGCGGTCAGCCGGTTCACGGCCTCCTCGAGCGGGTCGATCTCCGGGGTGTCGGTGCCGCCGAGGCTGAGGTTGACGACCTTGGCCTTGACCTCGGTCGCGGCCCACTCCATCCCGGCCAGGATCGCCGAGTCCTCGCAGCTGCCGTTGCCGTCGCAGACCTTGCCGTCGTACAGCTTCGCGTCCGGCGCGACGCCCTTGTACTTGCCGTCCGACGCTGCCGCCGTACCGGCGATGATCGACGCGACGTGGGTGCCGTGACCGAAGTGGTCGCCGTCCTCCTCGGTGGTGAAGTTCTTGCCGCCGACGACCTGGGGCGCGAGGTCCGGGTGGGACGTGTCGATGCCGGTGTCCAGCACGGCCACTGAGATGCCCTTGCCGGTGTAGCCGGCCTGCCACGCGACCGGCGCGCCGATCTGCGGGACGGACTGGTCGAGGCTGACCTGACGCTTGCCGTCGAGCCAGATCTTGTCAACGCCCGTGGCCGAGCGGGCCGACGAGACACCGGTCAGGAAGGTGGCGGCCTTGGCCTTGTTCACCTTCAGCGCAGCACCGTTGACGACCGGCAGCTGGCGGGTCACGGTCGCGCCGGGAGCTGCGGCGCGCTTCTGGGACTTGCCGGCGTAGGTGACGACCAGCGGGATCGCGGTGGTCGACTTGTCGTCGTACCCGGCCTTGATCAGACCGGTCACGTCGAACAGGCGGCTGTCCAGCTTGCCGGTGGAGAGCCGCGCGCGGATGTCGGACGGTACGACGTACAGGTGGTCCTTCACCCGGTAGGTGCCGAACGCGACATGCGCGCGACCGGCGCCGGGCTGCACCGACGCGCGGTGCGAATCGCCGCCGCGCAAGGTGATCCGGTCACCGGTGATGAGCGTGACGGTCTGGTCCGGCTTGTTCTTGGAGTCGGCGGCGAGCGGATGGTTGTGCGGATTGGTTGTGGCCTGGGCGGGGGCGGAGAAAGCCAGCCCCAGGGCGGCGATCGAGGCGACGGCAGCTATGCCGAGACGCCTCGATCGTGGTCTGGATACCACGATGAGTCCCTCCCGATCGGTTGTCCTCACGGAGGCCGACCGGGCGCCTCACACAGCGGATCCGGTCAGCCACTCACCGTAGGATGTCCGGACCAGACCAAAAGGTTGCCCGAACCAGCTGCCACGGCATGAAGTTGCCTCATCACTGCACGTAGGGGCAGGCGATCAGGCCGGCGGGGCGACCGCGGCGTCAGGCTGGTTCGAGCGGATCAGCGACTCGGCGACGAACCCACTCGCCTTGAGCTCCTCGACCACGCTCTTCAGGTAGTCGATCGTCTCGGGGCTGCGGGTGTTGGTGGTGCCGACGGCCTGCTGGATCTGCATGAACCGCTCTTCGATCAGCCGGACACCGGGCGTCTCGGCGACGAACCGGGCGATCGGCTGCCGGATCCCGGCCGCGGCGTCGAGCCCGTCGGCCAGGAACACATCGACGCCTTCGTCACCCCGTACGACCGTTGCCTGCCGCAGCTCGCGGGTCAGGTACAGGTCGTACGCCGAGCCCTTCTTCACCCCGATCCGGACTCCCGGAGCATCCACTTCGGCGACCGTGGTCAGGGCGGACTCCGCCGGTACGACGAAGACTCCTTCGATCACGACGTACGGCGCGGTGAAGGCGACCTCGCCGGCCCGGGCCGGGTCGATCGCGAGGAAACAGATGTCGGCCTGGCCCGTCGTCATCGCCTCGAAGGACTTCCGGGCGGCGTCGAAGCACACCAGCTCCACCGGAACCTCGAGCCGCCGGCCGAGCTCCCGCGCGATGTCCACGGTCACGCCACCGGGCTCCTCCGGCGTACCGTTCGCCAGCACCGGATTCCCCAAGTTGATGGACGCCCGCAGAACCCCCGACGGCGCCAACTCATCCCGAACACTCGTCATACCGGCGACCCTACGTGAGGTCCTTGCGGAAGAAGACGCGGTGCCGATCGTGCACGGTCTCCCGCCGCACCTCGACGTACCCGTGCCGCGGGTAGTAGGCAAGGTTCTCGGTCATCGCCGCGTTCGTGTACAGCGTGATCCGGTCGAAGCCACGGGCCCGCGCCTCGGTCTCGGCGAACGCCAGCAACTGCGCGCCGACACCCCTGCCTTGGTTGGTCGGCGAGACCGCGATTACGTCGAGCAGCAACGCGTCGGGCTCGTCCTCGAGCAGCACGAATCCCGCGACGGTCTGGTCGTCGATCGCGACCCATACGACGCCCGATCGGATCGCGGCCGGGTAGTCGAGCAGCATCGGAATCGGCGGCACACCGATCCGCGGGATGTAGTGCTCGAAGGCCGCCCGGGCGATCGCGGTGACCGCGGCGGCGTCGTCCTCGGTCGCGGGTCTGATCACCCGCTTATTTTAGTTTTTGTAGAGACATTGTGTAAGTCGGGGGGTGGTCCTACTGTGTGCGCAGGAACCGTCCGATGGGGGTTGCAGATGAAGCGTCGGAGTCTGGGGCTGTTGGTGTCGGCCGCACTGGTGGCGACGGGGGTTGTCGCCGTACCGGCCGAGGCACATGGCAGCGATCAGCAAGTGGTGGGGTACTACACCAACTGGAGTGGGTACGCACGGAACTTCCTGGTCAACGACCTGGTCAAGAACGGGTCGGCCGCGCGGCTGACCCAAATCAACTACGCGTTCGGATTCGTCGACGCCCAGGGCAACTGCACGAGCAGTGATCCGTGGGCCGACTACCAGCGACCGTTCAGCGCCGAGCAGAGCGTGAACGGCAAGGCCGACGAGCCCGGGCAGGTGCTCAACGGCAACCTCAACCAGCTCAAGCAGTTGAAGCAGAAGTACCCGAAGCTGCACATCAGCATCTCGCTCGGCGGCTGGACCGGCTCGGCGACCTTCTCCGACGCCGCTCTCACCCCCGCCTCGCGCGCCGCGCATGTGAAGTCCTGCTTGGACATGTGGCTGAAGGGCAACCTGCCCGGCCTGCCCGCCGGCGCCGCGAAGGGCATCTTCGACGGCATCGACCTCGACTGGGAATGGCCCGGTAGCGAAGGCAACCCGGGCAACGTGATCCGCCCGGAGGACAAGCAGAACTTCACTGCGCTCGTCCACGAGTACCGCAAGCAACTCGACCGGCTGTCCCGGCACGGGAAGTACAACCTGACCGCGTTCCTGCCGGCGAACCCGACGATGATCGACAACGGCTTCGAGGTCCGCAAGCTCTTCAAGGACCTGACGTTCGGTACGACGCAGGGCTACGACTACCACGGTCCGTGGGAACCACTGACCAACCAGCAGTCCGCGATCGACGGACCGAAGGCCGACCCGACCACCCCGGAGTTCAGCTCCCAGGTGACGATCGACGCCTACCTGTCCCGCGGTGCGCCGCGGAGCAAGCTGGTGATGGGCGTCCCGTTCTACTCACACGGCTGGACCGGCGTGACGAACCAGAACCACGGCCTCTTCCAGCCCTCGACCGGTCCGGCCCCGTCGACCTTCGACGCCGGCACCGAGGACTACCGCTACCTGAAGGCCAACCTGGCCAACTACACCGTCTACCGCGACAACAAGGCCGGCTTCGCCTGGCTCTTCGACGGTACGACGTTCTGGACCTGGGACGACCCGACCGAAATGAAACGCAAGACGGACTACATCTCGCACCGCGATCTCGGCGGCGCCATGATCTGGTCCCTGGACGGCGACACCGCAAACGGCGAACTGATCACAGCCTTACACCGCAACCTCCGCTGACCGGATCTCGACACTCTCGTGGATCGGTTCGGCGCCCGGAGCGCCGAACCGATCCAGGTCGGCTGCTCCGGCGCGACCGTCGTACGGCTCGACCGCGGGGCGGAACGCCTCTATTACAAGGCCGGTCCAGGAGTGGACGATGAAGGTGACCGGCTCACCTGGCTCGGCTCGACCGGCTTCCCGTGCCCGCAGATCCTTGATCGCGGCAACAACTGGCTGCTGACCAGCGAACTGACCGGTCGCGACGCCGACCCCGACGACCCGCGGATCGAGCGCTACATCACCCTCGACAATACCGGCGACTACATGCCGCGGTAGGCGCGGCGGTAGGCGCTGGGGGTGGTTTGGAGGGCGGTGTGGAAGCGGCGGCGGAGGTTGGTGGCTGAGGAGAGGCCGACGTGGGTGGCGATGGTTTCTACCGGGAGGTCGGTTTCTTCGAGTAGGGCGCGGGTTCTGGCGATGCGTTGGGCGAGCAGCCATTGGCCTGGCGCCGTACCCAGTTGTTCTTCGAAGCGGCGGGCGAGGGTGCGGGGTGAGACGTTGAGGCGGGCCGCGAGGTCGTCGATCGTAATCGGTTCGGCGAGGTGGTCGGTGGCCCAGTCGAGCAGAACGCCCAACGATTGTGGGGATTGCGGGACCTCGGTGCGGTACTGCACCTGACCGCCTTCGCGATGCGGTGGCATCACCATTCGCCTGGCGATCTGGGCGGCGTACGCGGCGCCGTGGTCGTTGCGGACCAACTGCAGGCAGAGGTCGATCCCGGTGCCGGAGCCGGCGCTTGTCGCGATGTCGCCGTGGTCGATGTAGAGCACATCCGGATCCACCTGGACTGCCGGGAAGCGGCTTTGTAATTCATCGGCGTACCGCCAATGGGTGGTGGCCCGGCGGCCGTCGAGCAGTCCGGTCGCGGCCAGCGCGTACGCGCCCGAGCAGATGCTGACCAGGCGAGCTCCCCGCGCATGCGCTCGGCGGAGTGCGCGGAGTACGGCGACCGACGGCTCCCGATTGATGGGGAGCCACCCTGGTACGACGATCGTGTCCGCGCGGTCGAGCGCCCGCAGCCCTGAGGTGACCATCATGTCGAAGCCTTCGAGGGTCCGAATCGGACCGGGCTGCTCCGTGCACACGCCGAAGCGGTAACGCTCGTCCCGGAACACTGTCGCCGCGCAGCCGAGCTCGAAGCTTGCCTGGGGCGCGGTTACGAGGGCGACGACGCGGTGGCGATCCATGGCCATGGCAGAAAAGTACCTGATCGGGACTATCCAGACACTGGGGACAACCCTGTGGAGAACGGCAGGATCGGGGTATGCAGACGTTCGAATCAGTGTTGGCCGACGACGTACCCGTGCGTGAGCTCTTCCCTGGCATCAGGTTGCGCTCGCTGTGGTCCGGCGGGGTCGCCACCGCGCATGTGCTCGAGATGGATCCAGGGTCGTGCTGGGAAGGGATCGACGTACACAAGCCCGGGCCGGAGGAGGTGTACGTCGTCTCCGGGGTGTTCAACGACGGTACGCGCGACTACCCGGCCGGATCGTTCATCCATTGCCCGGCCGGGTCGTCCCACGTTCCCCAGTCAGCCCAGGGCTGCACGCTGTTCCTCTTCTACCCGGAGGGCTAGGAGCGGTAGCCGTCGCGGATCAGGTCGAGCATCGCGTCGACGCCGGCCGGAGTACGACCGGCGAGCGCGATGCTGCTCGCGAGTGCGAGCAGGTCCGTCACCGCGACCTCCGGCCGGACAGCTCGGGATTCCTGAGCGCGGGTGAGCAAGCGTTCCGCGGCGGTCCGCATCGTGCTGTGCCACTCGTTGAACCGGGTGCCGCGATCGCTGTCCGGTTCGTCGGGGATCGCCAGCGCGAGGTCGCGTTTGGTCGCGACGTGATGGACGAACGCCCGGAGCCAGTCGGTCAACGCCTGGGCCGGATCGGTCCGACCCAGCAATCGCTGGCTGAGCTCGTCCAGTTCGACGACCTCTTCGGCGTACACAGCGACAAGGAGGTCGGCCCGCGTCGCGAAGTGCCGGTACAAGGTGGCGTTGGCGACCTGTGCCGATTTCGCGACCTCGTCGAGTGCCACCTCGGCGCCGCGCTCGTCGAACAGCCGCCGGGCGGCCGCCAGGATCGCAGCACGGTTGCGCTCGGCATCGACGCGGCGGGATCGCGTTCGGGTGGGCTGGTTTTCCGGGGACATCCCCGTTATCTTAGCAAGCCTAAGCGGGGAACTCCCCGGAAAGGAGTCCACGATGCTGACGGCCGACGACCGCTGGGCGATCGGGGAGACGCTCTCCCTGCACGGGCATCTGTTCGACGAAGGACAGCTCGACCGGTTGGACGAGCTGCTCACCGATGACGTCGTCTACGACACCAGCGATCTCGGGTACGACGTACTCGTCGGGATCGACGCCGTACGGGACGCGGCGCTGGCGCTCGGCGCCCGCAATCCACTGGGCCACCTCGTCACGAACATCGTCATCACCGACGTCGAGGATGACGACACGGTCGTTGTCCGGTCCAAGGGGATCGCGATCATGACCGACCGGACCTGCGGGACCGCCACCTACGTGGACACCGTCCGCCGGCAGCCAGGTGGATGGCGGATCAGCCACCGCAAGATCCTCGCCCGCCGCGAGCCCCTCGGCGGCCTCGGCACCAGCTAGCCAGCCCCCTCGCCCGCCGCAACCCCCTGGGCGGGCTCGGGCTAGCCAGTCGGGTCTCGGCCGCCGCGAACCGCTCGGCGGCCTTGGGACCAGCTGGTCGGCCCCCTCCCCCTCCTCTTTCTTTCCTTCCCTTGTCGAGCATCTGCCGCCTAGTCGGTGCTGCGGAGTTCTGTCGAGGCTCCGTGGACGGCCGGGATGCTGCCGAGCTTGCCGGCCTGGAAGTCCTCGAAGGCCTGGATGACCTCGGCGCGGGTGTTCATCACGAACGGTCCGGCCATCGCGACCGGCTCGCGGATCGGGCGGCCGCCGAGAACGAGGATGTCGAGGTTGGGTTCGGCTTGCGGCTGCGTCGTACTAGCAGCCGTCCGGATGGTGTCGCCAGGACCGAACGCGGCCAGCTGCCCCTTGCGAATCGGGCGGTGCTCGACGCCAACCGTGCCCTGACCGGCCAGGACGTAGACGAGCGCGTTGTAGTCCGGCTGCCACGGAAGGACGAGCTCGGCGCCCGGACTGACGGTCGCATGCACCAAGGTGATCGGGGTGTGGGTCGAGCCCGGGCCGCTGTGTCCGTCAACCTCGCCCGCGATGACGCGGATCAACGCGCCGCCGTCGGGAGTGGAGAGCAGGGCCGAATCGCCGCCGCGGATGTCCTGGTAGCGCGGCGGGGCCCACTTCTGCGCCTTCGGCAGGTTCACCCAGAGCTGGATGCCGTGGAACAGTCCGCCGCTCAGCACGAGGTGCTCCGGCGGGGTCTCGATGTGCAGGAGTCCTGAACCGGCGGTCATCCACTGGGTGTCGCCGTTGGAGATCACGCCGCCGCCACCGTTGGAGTCCTGGTGCTCCATGATCCCGTCGAGCATGTACGTGACGGTCTCGAACCCACGGTGCGGGTGCCACGGCGTGCCCTTCGGCTCACCCGGCGCGTACTCCACCTCACCCATCTGGTCCATGTGGATGAACGGGTCCAGATCGCGGAGATCGACGCCCGCGAAGGCCCGGCGTACGGGGAAGCCCTCGCCCTCGTACCCACTGGGTGCGGACGTCACCGACTTCACCGCCCGCTCGTGCGTCACGGTCGGATCCGGCTGATTGACCCGGGGCAGCACGGTGATATCGCTGACAGTCACGGCGGGCATGGCTTCTCCTTGCTCGGATAGTTCAAGAATAAACTACCTCGCCCAACCGGGGCAAGAGGCTGGGCATTCCCGTCGCGCGACGGGTACCCGTCCTTCGGTACGCAGCGAGGGCGCATGGCAGACTCTGGGGTCGTGACGGCGCAGATTCTGGATGGCAAGGCGACGGCGGCGGCGATCAAGGACGAGTTGAAGGTCCGGGTCACCAAGCTCGCCGAGCAGGGCGTAGTACCCGGGCTCGGCACGATCCTGGTCGGGGACGACCCGGGCAGCCGCGCGTACGTGGCGGGTAAGCACCGTGACTGCGCGGCGGTCGGGATCGCGTCGATCCAGGTCGAACTGCCCGATACCGCCACCCAGGACGAGATCGCCGCGAAGGTCCGCGAGCTCAACGAGAACCCGGAGTGCACCGGGTTCATCGTCCAGCTCCCGCTTCCCAAGCACGTCGACACGAACACGATCCTCGGCCTGATCGACCCGGACAAGGACGCCGACGGCCTGCACCCGATGAGCCTCGGCAAGCTCGTCCTCGGCCAGGACGGACCGCTCCCGTGTACGCCGAAGGGCTGCGTCGAGATCCTGCGGCGGTACGACGTACCGATCGCCGGAGCTCACGTGGTTGTCGTCGGCCGTGGCGTGACCGCGGGCCGGCCGATGGGGTTGCTGTTCACCCGGCGCAGCGAGAACGCGACCGTGACGCAGTGCCACACCGGTACGACCGACCTCGCCGGCGTGGTGCGCACCGGCGACATCGTGATCGCCGCGGCGGGGTCGGCCGGGCTGATCACCGCGGACATGGTGAAGCCGGGCGCCGTACTCCTCGACGTCGGCACCAGCCGGAACGCCGAGGGCAAGATCGTCGGCGACATCGAACCGGCCGCCCGCGAGCAGGCCGCCTGGATCGCCCCGATGCCCGGCGGCATCGGCCCGATGACGCGCGCGATGCTCCTGACGAACGTCGTCGAAGCCGCCGAAGCGGCGCTGGCCGGATGATCCTCGTGGCAACAGGGTCGGAGGCTCGGACGGCGCGGGCAGTTGAGATGAGCGTGACGTGCTGATGGCGGGGGAAGTCCAGCGCCGCAGCGAATGGCCGCTGATCCTGTCCCTCCTGGTCGCCGCCGCCGGCCTGGTCGTCCTCACCTTCTACGACTGGCGGAACGGCGTCTTGGTCTTCGCCGGCAGCGTAGTCCTGGCCGGCCTCCTGAGAGCCACCCTCTCCGACACAGCCGCCGGCCTCCTCCACGTCCGAGGCCGAATGTTCGACACGACCTTCCTGATAGCAGTAGGCGCCGCAATCGCAACCTTGGGCCTGATCGTCCCCAACTAACCGGGTTTCGTGGCCCGAGCAAGGATCGACCAACCCGTGGCGGTCAGCCCGCCCCCGATGTCGAGGAACTTGGTCCGCTGCAACTGCTCGCGGTAGTCCTCGATCACTAGACCGCCGTCCGCCAAGAGCGCGGTCCAATCGAGTGGTGGCCAGGATGGGCCGGTCGTGCCGGGGAAGTAGTCGGTCAGCTCGATCTGACCGGGGCGACGGGCAACGACGCGGCCCATCTGGGTGAGGAGTACGCCGCCCGGCCGCAGGATCCGGCAGATCTCGGCCGGGCTGAAAGCCACGTGCCGCGCCAGAACCACATCGAACGTGTTGTCCGCGAACGGCATCCGCCGATCCGGGTACTCATCACTCGGCCCGCGGGTATCGAACGTCCCGTGCTCGACCTGGACGACCCGAATCCCCAACCCAGCAAGGGTTTTCGCAGCCACCGGTACATTCGGCGGCCATGCTTCCGTCGCCACCGTGACCCCGCTCCCGCGACCGATGTCCGCGAGTACCTCACCACCACCGGTCCCGTGATCGAGCACCGTCTCCGCGCCACTCACCACCTCACGAGCCAGCTCCGAGTAGTCCCACCCGAGTGGCTCGACCACCCGCCGCCCCTCGAGGAACGGAAACCGCCACCCCGAGACCGGCTCCGCACAAGCGAGCTCCACCAGCGTCTCGAAGTCGTCCCGGCGTGAAGTCATCCCATCCAGACTCCCATCCCCCGCAACGGAATAATGCGACCGGTGCTGACAATCCGGAGGGCCCTGGTGGAGGATGCGCCGCGCATCGTGCGGATCTACGTCGACTCGTGGAACGCCGGCTTTGTCGGCCTCATGCCACCCATCACCCTCGACGAGGCCCGGATCGCCCGGTGGTCAGGCGACTTGGCCGAGAACCACTGGTGGATCGCGGAGTACGACGGCTCCCCCGCCGGATTCGCAGGCATCTGCCCCAGCCGAGACCCAGTCCAGCCCGACCTTGGTGAGCTCGACACGATCGCCGTAGACCCGGCGTACTGGCGCAGCGGGATAGGCCGGGCCCTAATGCAAACCGCACTAGAAGCCCTAGCCGCCGACTACCCCGAGGCCGTCCTCTGGACCCTCACCAACTACCCCCAAGCCCAACGCTTCTACGAATCAACCGGCTGGACCCCCGACGGCAACACCCGAGCCAACAACACCCAACTCTCCTACCGCCGCCGTTTCTAGAACTCGCAGTCCCAGCCTCAGGCTGGAACCCCAGTCACCACCTGAGGCTTCTCGGTCCGTGGCCGACGGAGCGGTTCGAGCGGGCGTCGATCTGGTAGGCGGTGGGCAGGCGCATGCCCTCGGGGAGCACGTCCGCGATGGCACCAACCACCGTGACCGCAGCATGGTTGACGAAGCGCGGCAGTTAGTTTGCCGGAAACGCACGATTCGGGAGCGACGGAACGAGGTCTACTACGGCGATTGTGACAGGTGAAGACGGCAGCGTTACGACCGTCCGACCCGCACGGTCAGATTGACGCATTTACTGAGGTCCGGAAGGCACATACCGCCTGGAAATTTATCGAGCGCTTGATTGATCTGTTGCAGAATCGCTGCTCTGTCATCTTTATCCGTGGTCGGTTACGCTCGGAGTCAGATCGATCGCCGATCGTTGGGGGATGGATGGATTCCAGAAAGGCGCTCGAAGTTGCAATAGGTTCGATACCGCTACCAGGTTCACCACCAAGAATGTCGTCTGACGAAGCCGCCATCGGGCTCGGCTTCCTGGACATGGCGCTCCGGCAAAATCATGT
Source organism: Kribbella sp. NPDC051952 (assembly GCF_040680855.1). Taxonomy (NCBI): domain Bacteria; kingdom Bacillati; phylum Actinomycetota; class Actinomycetes; order Propionibacteriales; family Kribbellaceae; genus Kribbella; species Kribbella sp. NPDC051952. Next base: position 182,036 of record NZ_JBFAXQ010000007.1, on the reverse strand, counting down.
CCGGCGGATCACCGAACGCCTCCAGTTGACGGAGCACCTCGCACCGGTGTGCAACGCAGAGATCGAAATCAGCCTGAACCTCCTGAATCAGCAGCAGCGCAATGCTTGCGAAGCGTTCGAGCAAGCCAGGCAGCGCAGTGTCGTCGGTACGGGCGCGCGTCAGGTGCTTCGTTCGCCAGATACTGAGCCGTCGACGTCGGCAGACTCGGAGACGAGCCCGGAGAACATCGTCTGGACGCCCGTTGCACGACTACCCCGCCAAGCTGTCGCCCCGATCGACGTGCGCGATTCGACCGGTGCACGACTTCCGCGGCTGACTCAGCTCGAGGTAGCTATGCCGCTGGCGAGTGGTCTCTACCAGCTGTTGCGCGGCATGCTCGGCAGCATTCCGGACGCTCAGACCACCAAACCGCTCGGGAAGTTCCTCCATCGCGTCGACAACTCTCGCTGGCTACTGCAGTCCGCCTTGCAGGCGTTGTTCATCAGTCGCTCGGGACCGTCCGAATCCGTCAGCACGCCGAGTACTCCGGGGACGAGACATGGAAACAGTTACAGATACCGCGAATTCCTGGCGACCGTGCTGGAGGACTACGACGATGCCTTGGATCCGTTCTACAACCTGCTCGACGTCGCATTGAACGATTACTTACTGATCGTGGGTCTGCCGCAGCCGCGCGAGCACCATCTCCTGACCTATGAGATGCCGCTTCTGGCTGAGGCACCGAAGCACAAAGGAAGAGTGGCGCGGGCGTTCCGGCAGAAGGTCCGAGGACGGTACGAAGTCGAGTACGAGACCCATGTGCCGTCGAGTCTGCGGTCCTATCACCTGGTTGCGGAAACAGATCCGACACTCAAGATCGACGGCATGCACATCACCTCGGACGCGGACGACCGGAAGAGTGAATCAGTCGCGGCCGATCTCCACTTCCTGGCTCAGTTCATCTCGGAGGACCTGGGATCTGCACGGGAGCAGGCGATGGGAAAGATCGCCGAGCTCGAGCTACGGACTGTGATCGGCGACCTCAGCCAACTCGTCTTGAGACGTCAGTGGGAGGCAGAGGAAGCCGGAGTCAAGTGGATGGGTGGTGACGAGACCGCCGTGGACAGCTTGACCTGGGCCACTCTGTCAGGCGAGGTTCCTGCGGAGCACACCTTATCGGCGACCACGTTGCTAAATCACCCGGTTGTCAGTGGAGACAGCCTGGCGGTTGCTTCTCGCGAGGTTCGGGAGCTTGAACTCGGCCGTGACTTCTTCCGAAAACGAGAGGAAGATTCACCTGCATACAAAGCGCATGTGTACTGGCGCAGATATGCACACGCGCAATCGCCGTCCCGCCGAATTGTCGTACGGTCAGCGATCTCCATCAGCGACGCCACTCGAACAGGACTCAGTATCGTGATGCTGTACGTCGCTGCGGTGCTCGTTATCTCCTACGTAGTGGCGTCGCTTCTGGCCAGGTCGCCTTTGCCGTTCGTCCCCTCTCCCTCGTTCAATCTCGATGGTCGTAACGATGCGTTGGTGGCCGTTCTCCTGCTGGTTCCAGGATTTCTCTATTCGCGGCTCGACCTGCCGCCCCGCAACTCGGTCGCTGCGCGCGTCCGACGGAGTGTGCGATGGGCGGCGCACGCCACAATGGCTGTGACTGTCGCTCAAGCCGTGGTGGTGGCTGCAGCATCCTCCGCTGCGGTAATCACGCTCTCCTTCGGTGTCGGGCAGGTGCTCCTTATCGCTCTGCTGGCCTTCTTGTGGCTCTTCGGTCTCCGGCCGCGCGACAAAGAGTTCAACAGCCGGCATGTTCCCCGCTGGGCGGTATCTGCCCGCGGCAGACACGACGATGAGCTTGCTTCTATCGACGCGTCCCTGACCGTGTCGGGAGCTGAACATGAGTCCTGAGGATTTCAGCGACCGGTCAGCTCGCTCGATGGCAGATCTGGCCCGGGGAGCAGGCGTGATGGCCGACCAGCCCGGCAGCCAGGTGAATTTTCATGTCCACCACGTTCCTGATCGGCCCGGTTACATCAAGTCGCAACTGGAGGACGAATCGACATTGTTGCGGCATTCCAGCGAAGTTCTGATTTCGAATCTGAACGGCATCGTGCTGGCCGTCGGGTCTAACCGCGGAGCGTTGGCTCAGGACATGCGGGCTCGCCAGCAGGGCAGTTCAACGCCAGTCCGCGCGAAAATCGACGTCGGCCCCGATCGCCTGCAGGTCGTCGGCGCCGCAATGCCTAATCCGAGCTTCATCTATGAGGCCGCTGCCCGTTTCGAGGCGCTGATTGCGCTCGAAGTCGAAGAGTGTGCGCTGCGGCAGTTTCATGCCCGTGCGCTGATACGCCTCGTGGGCGAGGTTGCGCAATGCGCTGCTCATGAAGGCTCGGCGCCGATCATGTCGTTGCAATGTCCGGTACAACTACCACCCGAGCGTGCCAACGGGGCGAGAGTAGAGGACCAGAAAGACATCTGGAACGCGCCGAATGTCATCGCGGTCAGGGTCGTTTTTGCCCTCCAAAACCCGACAAGTCAGCGTCGGATGAAGATGGCAAGCAGGCTGGCGGACTACTGTAGCGAGCGAGGCTACGGTTTGTGGCTGGGTGATCTCAGACCAGGCCATGCGCAAGGCAACTGGTTCCGGGTGCACAACTACGATCCCCTGGCCGTCAAGCGGTTCATCGGGCGTCAGCCAGAGCTGCGGAGGTCGGATACGGCCGTTAAGAAGGTCATGCCGGTCACTCTTGTTGGTCCGGCAAGGGTCGGCTCCACCAATGCGATCATGTCGGTGTTACGCCGATGCCCACGGCTTGGCGTGGCGGGCTGCGCGATCACTGCGCTGGACGACGTGGCCTTCGTTCATCTCCAACTCACTTCCGATGAGTTTTCTGATCCGACCGCGGCGCTAGGAGACCCAAACCGCTATGACGGCGGAATCTTCGACCGGCTTCAGCGCGTCGTATCTGCGATGGGCGACGATCTACGTGGCGCCGATACGCCGGACGGAGATCCGGAGGACCCTCTTTCCACGCCGCACAGTCGGCTGGTGGAGCGTGCGGGTGACTATCAGATGTTCGCCGGCCCCGTCCTCGATGTCGAGACGCTCAGCGGCCTGCATCGACGGCCGCTCTGGTTCTCGTGGCGGCAGTCGAGTCCTGACGGCGGTTGGCTTCTCCCTTTTGCAGCGCTGCAGGCAGCGCTAGAAGATTGCGGGCTCTGGCGCGAATCTGCATCAGGCCCACTCGACTGTGCGAACTTCGAGTACATGGTCTGCCGTGGACTCGACGGCAGTATCTACACGGTCAAAGGTAAGTTGACCGTGCCTGAGAGCTTGATTCCAGAGGGCAACGTCGTCGAGTACGACGCCACCAGATTGTGTGTGGGCGTCGAGACAGCGTGGCGAGCACGACTGGACGAGCGGCCCGTGACGGGACTGCATTGGCTGAGCTTCGCCTGGCGTGAAAACTTCCTCGGGAACGGCCGGACTCGCTGAGAGTTGAAGGTGTCCTTGCCGTGGAGGGCTGTGCTGATGTCGTTGTCGTGGGCGTATTTTCTCTACTACTGCAGTTCGACTATCCGCGGTTTCTGCCTGACGGGTCGCGCTCACCTGTGAAGCTGGACTCACCACCATCCCCTCGATAAGCGCGGGATGGGAGCGGGTAGCCGGGGCGACGGAGGACTGGCGGCTTTAGCACGCGTGGTTGTTGCCCGCGTGCGCATCATCACAGCCGCCCACGGAACACGCCGCCTACCAACTCAACCCGTGAGGTTGACCCAACCACCATCCCCGGGAGCACGGTGCAGTCGACGAAGCGCGACAGCGCGCACCCACGGGTGGGTGGGAGCGCGCGTAGCGGGTGCGACGAAGGAGTGGCCGCGTAGCACGCGTGGGAAGAAGTCTTTAGTGGAAGAAGTGGCGGGTTCCGGTGAAGTACATGGTTATGCCGGCCTTGGTGGCGGCTTCGATGGCGGCTTCGTCTCGGATTGAGCCGCCGGGCTGGACTACCGCCTTGACGCCGCCCTCGATCAGGACCTCTAGGCCGTCCGGGAACGGGAAGAAGGCGTCCGACGCGGCGACGGAGCCGACGGCGCGGTCGCCGGCGCGGGAGACGGCCAGGCGGCAGGAGTCGACGCGGTTGACCTGGCCCATGCCGACGCCGACCGAAGCACCGTCAGCTGCCAGCAGGATTGCGTTGGACTTGACCGCGCGGCACGCCTTCCAAGCGAAGGCGAGATCGGCCAGCACCTCAGGCGACGCGGCCGTACCAGCCGCCAGAGTCCACGCCGACGGGTCGTCGCCCGGAGCCTGGAAGCGGTCGCGGTGCTGCAGGAGCAAGCCGCCACTGATCGCGCGCAGCTCAACCGTCTCGGACGCGTCGACCGCGCCGGCGACGAGGAGCCGGATGTTCTTCTTGCCCTGCAGGATCTCGACGGCGCCGTCTTCGAACGCCGGCGCGACCAGGACCTCGGTGAAGATCTCCGCGACCTGCTTCGCCATCTCGACCGAGACGGGCGCGTTCGTCGCAATCACACCGCCGTACGCCGAAACCGGGTCGCACTCGTGCGCCCGCCGATGGGCCTCCGCGATGTCCTTGCCGACGGCAATCCCGCAAGGGTTCGCGTGCTTGATGATCGCAACCGCGGGCTCGCTGAAGTCATACGCCGTACGACGAGCCGCGTCGGCGTCGACGTAGTTGTTGTACGACATCTCCTTGCCGTGCAGCTGCTCCGCAGACGCGAGACCACCCCGGCCGTTCAGGTACAGCGCAGCCGGCTGGTGCGGGTTCTCGCCGTACCGGAGGACTGCCGACTTGTCCCAGGTAGCGCCGACCCACGCCGGGAAGCCGCTGCCCTCGGACGTGTCGGTGAGGTGACTGCCCATCCAGGACGCAACGGCGACGTCGTACGACGCCGTGTGCACGAAAGCGTCGACCGCCAGCCGCTGCCGCTCCTCCACGGTGAAGCCACCGGCATCCAGCGCGGCGAGGATCTCGGGGTACCGCGACGGCGAGACGACGACCGCGACGTTCGCGTGGTTCTTGGCCGCACCGCGGACCATCGACGGCCCGCCGATGTCGATCTGCTCGATGCACTCGTCCACCGACGCGCCGGAGGCGACGGTCTCGGTGAACGGGTACAGGTTGCTGATCAGCAGGTCGAACGGCTCGACCCGCATCTCGGCCAGCTGCTCGACGTGCTCGGTCTTGCGTACGTCGGCAAGCAGACCGGCGTGCACCCGCGGGTGCAGCGTCTTCACCCGCCCGTCCAGGCACTCGGGGAACCCGGTGAGCTCCTCGACCTTCATCACCGGTACGCCGGCCGCCGCGATCCGGGCCGCGGTGGAGCCGGTCGAGACGATCTGGACGCCGGCCTTCGACAGTGCGGACGCGAGCTCCTCCAGACCGGTCTTGTCGTAGACGCTGATCAGCGCGCGGCGGATCGGCCTGCGGTCGGTGCTCACTTCAGTCGAACCTTTCGTCCGGTGATGGTCCAGCCCTCCCGGACCAGGCGGCCGACCCACTCCACCAGCTGGCGGCGTTCGACCTCCTTGATCCGTTCGGTCAGGGTGTCTTCGGTGTCGTCGTCCTCGACGGGTACGACGACCTGCGCGATGATCGGCCCGGTGTCGACGCCGCCGTCCACGAAGAACAGCGTCGCCCCGGCGACCTTCACGCCGTACGCCAGCGCGTCCCGAGGACCGTGGATCCCCGGGAACGCGGGCAGCAGCGCGTTGTGCGTGTTGATGTAGCGATCGCCGAAGGCCGCCAGGAAGTCGTCACCGACGAGCTTCAGGAAGCCCGCGGATACAACCAGATCAGGCTTGTGTGAAGCGACGGACGCGGTCAGCGCGCGGTCCCAGTCGGCCCGCTCGGCGTGGTCCTTGACCTTGTGCACGAAACTCGGCACCCCGGCGGCCTCGGCCCGGTCCAGCCCGGCGATCCCGTCCCGGTCGGCACCGACGGCGACGACCTGAGCGCCGTACGCCGGATCCGCGCAAGCGTCGAGCAGAGCCTGCAGGTTCGAGCCCGATCCCGAGACGAGCACGACCAGGCGTGCTGGGTCAGGGGCAGGCGCAACCGGGTCTGTCACGCGCCAAACCCTATCGCTCGGGGTCAGCCTCGACTTCAGCCGGTCGGCGGGACGCGACCAGCGCGGCCGTGATCGCGGCCCCGATCGCCATCCCCGCGGCCAGTACGCCGGCAGCCGGCAGCGCGCTCGGGATCCCGACGACCCCCATCCGCCCCGGCCCGGCCGAACCACCGGACAGCGCCATCAACGCGAAGAGGATCACACCCGCGACCAGAGCCGCGATCCCACCGCGCAGCGCGAACGCATCCCAGCCGAGCGCCTCGGCGTCCCGCTCCGCCAGCCCACGCCGCGCCACGACCAGCCCGGCGACCACACCAGCCGCGAGCGGCACCAGAGCCGTCAGCACGAGCAGGTACGACGGTGTCGCGCCATCCGCGGGTACGGCGGCCAGGAGCGGAAGCGCGGGCAGGTTCCCGACCACCACCCCGGTCGGGGCGATCGTCGTACCGACTCCCAGCTGGAATCCAGGGCCGGCGAGGAAGGCAACGACGTACAGGATCACGTTCGGGATCAGCATCAGGCAGATCGCGAACAGCACGATGGACCCGATCACGCCCGCGTCCAGAAGCTCGAGCATCCCGGTGATCCGGGAGAAATGGATCGCCAGCAGTACGCCGTACAGGAGCGAGGCGATCCCGATCACGGTCAGTACGGCGGCCACCGCGGCCGGCACGACATCCCGCAGGCCGCTGGGAGTCGCGTCGGCGATGTCATGGGCCGCACCGGACTCGACCAGTACGCCGATGGTCCCCGCGATCAGAGCCAGTGACCCGGCACCGAGGAAGGCGGACAACGGGGACACCTTGAGCGCACCGTCCGCGGTGAGAAGCGCCACCACGAGCGCACCGAGGCCGTAGACGCCGGCGAACACCCCGGAGAGCAGGATCAGGTCCCGGGTCCGGTCGGCGGCGCTGCCGCGAGCGGCAGACTTGCCACCGCGGTACAGGCACCAGGCGAAGAACAGGGTCAGACCGAGCGGCGCGACGGTCAGGGAGCCGCCGCCGAGCGTCACACCGGCCTTGTGCGCGACCAGCCAGGCCGATGCGCCCGCGCGAATGGCTCCGGACGCACCGCCGAACGTCGCCGCGAGCCAGCCGATCACGGCAACCGCGGCACAGGTGAGGAGACCGGTGAGCAGGCAGGCGCCTGCGGAGATCACGGCCGAGACGACCACGGGCTTGGTCGGGGCGGCGGTGACCTCGACCGGGGCGACCCCGGGCGGATGGTTCTGTCCACCGTCGCGGGCGCCCGGACGGTTCAACATGTCGGTCATCTGAGTCCATCGTCACCCTTCGCAAGACGGCACTCGTTCTGACACGCCGGATATGGAAGACTTCAGCCCGCTTGCTCACGCTCGGTTCCCCGTCCTGACCTGCGGGTAGCTGTTTGTGGGCGGCGAAGGTCCACCGGGTACTGTCGGGTGGAATCAGTCAGGAGGTCGAGCTTTGGCCGGTTCCCACCGCGCCGCGCGCGGCGGCGGTCGTGCCGCTGCCCGGGAGGCGCGCCGGCAGAAGGCGCGCAAGCGGAACCAGACGATCGCGGCCGGAGCTGCGGTCGTCGTACTGGTCGGTGGCGGCGGTGTCGCCGCGCTGAACGCGTTCGGCGGCGACAAATCACCCGGACCGAAGGTCGGCAACGGCCCGTCCGACGACAAGCCCAGCGACTCGAAGGTGCTCGCCGACGACAAGGCGCTGCTCGACATCACCACCGCGAAGAAGCTCGGCACCACCGGTGCCTGGGCGATCACCAAGACGGCCGAGGGCAGTGACGCGCCGGAGAAGTCGTTCGTGTGCCAATCGCAACGCTTCGCCGACCCCGCCGGACAGCGGACCTGGGTCCGCACGCTGACCAACGCGACCACGAAGGACACAGCGGTCCAGTACGTCGAGGTCTCGAACGACAAGGCCGCCGCGGGGAAGGCGTACAGCTCGATCGTCGGCTGGCTGAGCTCGTGCGCGGTCCCGCAGACCCGGCTGGTCGCGAGCTACGTGACCACGGGTGTCGGTGAGCGCGGTGTGATCGCCGTGTACGAGACGCCGTCCGGGACCAAGACGCGCTACAAGACGATCGCGGTCTCCCTGGCCGGTCAGGCCACCTCGGTGCTGGAGCACGATTCGCTGGCTGCGTCGCCGCCCAAGCCGGATGCGATGCTGGCGACGGCGACGGCCGGGGTGCAGAAGCTCTGCACGCAGTCCGGTGGATGCGGTGCTGGTGCCGCGGTCGCGACGGTGAGCCTGTTGCCGTTCACCGATACGCCGGGGTTCATGACGTCGGTGGACCTGCCGACGTTGAGCCAGATCAAGACGCCATGGGTCGCGGTCGCCGCGGCGACCGGCAGTGGGACCACCTGCGAGAAGATCGATCTGAAGAAGACGAAGCCGGTGAAGGCGTCGACGTACACCTATGTGACGCCGGACGCCGGGGTGGCGACGGAGTTCGGGCTGGACGACACGGTGATCAAGTTCGCCTCGGCAACGGTGGCGAAGAACTTCGTCACCGGCATCCGCAAGAACGTCGACGGCTGCGGGAAGGCCGTGTCGAACGCGACGGCGAAGTCGACCGGCTCGATCTCGACGCCGTCGATCAAGGGTGAGACCTGGCGGGCGACGTACGACACCGGCGGTGGCAAGAAGTTCACCTACCGGATCGGCATCGCGTCGGCGGGCACACAGGCGGTCTACCTGCTCTTCCCGGTCCTAGAGGACCTCGACATCACCGACACAGACTTCAACCAAACCCTCACCAGAGCAGCCGAACGCGCAACCATCTACAAGTAAGAAGAGCGGGACCTGCCAGGTGGCAGGTCCCGCTCTCTTGTATCTGGACTACTTCGTCAGGTCCTGCATGATCTCGCGCATCAGGTTGGCGGTCTCGGTGGGGGTCTTGCCCACCTTCACGCCGACCGCTTCGAGCGCTTCCTGCTTGGCCGCGGCCGTGCCCGACGAGCCGGAGACGATGGCGCCGGCGTGGCCCATGGTCTTGCCCTCGGGAGCAGTGAAGCCGGCGACATAGCCGACGACCGGCTTGGTCACGTTCTCCTTGATGAACGCGGCCGCACGCTCCTCCGCGTCACCACCGATCTCGCCGATCATCACGATCGCGTCGGTGTCAGGGTCGTTCTGGAACGCCGCGAGCGCGTCGATGTGCGTCGTACCGATGATCGGGTCACCGCCGATACCGATCGCGGTCGAGAACCCGAAGTCCCGCAGCTCGTACATCATCTGGTACGTCAGCGTGCCCGACTTCGACACCAGGCCGATCCGGCCCTGGCCGGCGATGTCGGCCGGGATGATGCCCGCGTTCGACTCACCCGGCGTGATGATGCCCGGGCAGTTCGGCCCGATGATCCGGGTGGTGCCGGACGCCTGCGCGGCGGCGAAGAACGCGGCGGTGTCGTGCACCGGCACGCCTTCGGTGATCACCACGACCAGCGGTACGGCGGCCTCGATCGCCTCCAGTACCGCGTCCTTGGTGAATTTCGGCGGCACGAAGATGACCGACACGTTCGCGCCGGTCTCCTTGACGGCGTCGGCAACCGTGCCAAAGACCGCGATCGCCTTGCCGTCGAAGTCCTGGCTCTGACCCGCCTTCCGCGGGTTCACGCCACCGACGATGTTCGTGCCCGAGGCCAGCATCCGGGTGGTGTGCTTGGTGCCCTCGGAGCCGGTCATGCCCTGGACGATGACCTTGCTGTCCTTGGTCAGGAAGATAGACATTGTTCGGCGATCCCTTACTTCGCAGCCAGCTCGGCGGCGCGCTTGGCGGCGCCGTCCATCGTGTCGACCCGCTCCAGACCGGCCAGGCCGGCCTCGTCGAGGATCCGGCGGCCCTCCTCGGCGTTGTTGCCGTCCAGCCGGACGACCAGCGGCTTGGTCACGGCCTCGCCCCGGCTCGCGAGCAGCTCGAACGCCTGCACGATGCCGTTCGCGACCGCGTCACAGGCGGTGATGCCACCGAAGACGTTGACGAACACGCTCTCCACCTGCGGGTCGGAGATGATGATCTCCAGCCCGTTCGCCATCACCTCGGCCGAGGCGCCACCACCGATGTCGAGGAAGTTGGCCGGCTTCTGGCCACCGAACTCCTCGCCGGCGTAGGCCACGACGTCGAGCGTGGACATGACCAGTCCGGCACCGTTGCCGATGATCCCGACCGAGCCGTCCAGCTTCACGTAGTTCAGGCCCTTGGCCTTGGCCGCCGCCTCCAGCGGGTCGGCCGCCGAGACGTCCTCGAACTCGGCGTGGTCCGGGTGCCGGAAGTCCGCGTTCTCGTCCAGCGTGACCTTGCCGTCGAGCGCCTCGACGTTGCCGTCCTCGAGCTTGACCAGCGGGTTCACCTCGACCAGCGACGCGTCCTCGCTCAGGAAGACGTCGTACAGCTTGACGATCTCGGGTACGACGGCGTCGATCACGTCGGCCGGGTACTTCGCGGCCTCGGCGATCTCACGCGCCTTCGCCTCGTCCACACCGGTGGCCGGGTCGATCGAGATCTGGGCGACCGCGTCCGGGTTGGTGTGCGCGACCTCCTCGATCTCCATGCCGCCGGCGGCCGACGCGATGCAGAGGTAGTTGCGGTTGGCCCGGTCGACCAGGAAGGAGAAGTAGTACTCCTCCGCGATCGCCGCGGCCGGGACGATGTTCAGGATCTTGACGACGTGACCCTTGATGTCCAGCCCGAGGATCTCGCGGGCCCTCTCCTCGGCCTCGTCCGGGCTGCTCGCCAGCTTGACCCCGCCGGCCTTACCGCGACCGCCGGTCTTGACCTGGGCCTTCACGACCACCCGGCCACCGATCTTCTCGGCCGCCGCGCGGGCTTCTTCCGGAGTCCTGACGACCTCACCTACGGTCGTCCGTACTCCGTGCTTGGCGAAGACCGTCTTCGCCTGGTATTCCATCAAGTCCACGACTGTGGTCCCTCTCTCGCACCTGTTCGAGTAGGCCGCGGCAGGCGGGCTGGACCCGGGAAGAGGGCACGGTCGCCGGCGCGTTCCGTCGGCCTGAGACTAGCCACCTCGGCGGCCGCGGCAACAGCCGGGGTACACGCTGAGACGACCGTCACAGCAACTTCCCCTGCCCATGCAACGCTAGGACGCATGAGCGATCCAGTAACCAGACCAGCTGACGACTGGTGGCGTAGCGCCGTCGTCTACCAGGTGTACCCGCGATCCTTCGCCGACGCCACGGGTGACGGCACCGGCGACGTGAACGGCATCCGGGCCCGGCTGCCCTACCTCGCCGACCTCGGCGTCGACGCGCTCTGGATCAGCCCGTGGTACCCGTCCCCGCTGCTCGACGGCGGGTACGACGTGTCCGACTACCGCGACATCAACCCGGAGTTCGGCACACTGGCCGACGCGGACGCGCTGATCGCCGAGGCACACGCGCTGGGCCTGCGGATCCTGATCGACCTGGTGCCGAACCACTGTTCCTGGGAACACCCGTGGTTCAAGGCCGCGCTGGCCGCGGGCAAGGGCTCGCCGGAGCGCGACCTGTTCTGGTTCCGCGACGGGAAGGACGGCGGCCTCCCGCCGACCAACTGGCCGGCCGCGTTCGGTGGCGGTGCCTGGCAGCAGATCGACGACGGCCAGTGGTACCTGCACCTGTTCGACATCTCCCAGCCGGACTGGAACTGGGACAACCCGAAGGTGATCGAGGAGTTCGACTCGATCCTGCGGTTCTGGTTCGACCGCGGCATCGACGGCTTCCGGATCGACGTGGCCGACTCGATGGCCAAGGACGCGACGTTGCCCGACGTACCGCTGCAGGACGGTGAGCCGACGCGGGAGAAGTACGTCGGCAACCCGTTCTACGACCAGCCCGGTGTGCATACGATCCACCAGCGCTGGCGGGCGATCGCCGATTCGTACGCCGATACACCGCAAGGCGCCCGGGTCTTCGTCGCGGAGGCGTGGTTGTCACCGGCCGAGCGGCTCGCGCAGTACGTGCGATCGAACGAACTGCAGTCCGCCTTCAACTTCGACGTACTGCGGTGTGCGTGGGACGCGAAGGAGTTGCGTGAGGTCATCGACCACACCACGGAGAACCTGTGGGCGGTCGGGGCACCGGCGACGTGGGTACTGAGCAACCACGACACGATCCGGCACCGCACCCGGTACGGCCGGGACCAGCGGGATGCGTTGGAGGGTGCGGGCGTCGTACCCACCGATCTCGAGCTCGGCCGTCGGCGTGCCCGGGCGGCCGCGTTGCTGGAGCTCGCGCTGCCTGGTGGCGCGTACGTCTACCAGGGCGACGAGTTGGGGCTGCCCGAGGTCGAGGACCTGCCCGAGGACGTGCTGGACGATCCGACCTGGGAACGGTCCGGCCACACCGTCCGCGGCCGCGACGGCTGCCGCGTCCCGATCCCGTGGTCCGGCACCACGCCGCCCTTCGGCTTCGGCCCTGGCACCGGTCAGCCCTGGCTCCCGCAGCCGGCCAACTGGTCCGAGCTCACCGCCGAGGCACAGGCACCTGTGGCCGACAGCCACCTGAACCTCTACAAGGCGGCCCTGCACATCCGCCGCGACCACGCGGCCCTCGGCGAAGGTCGGCTCAGCTGGGACGACGGCGTACCGGCCGGTGTCCTCTCCTTCACCCGAGACCCCGGCTTCCGCTGCGTCGTGAACCTGTCCGACACCCCGGTTGAGCTCCCGGCCCACTCCGAGGTCCTGCTCGCGAGCGAACCGCTCAGCGACAACCAGCTCCCCACCGACGCGACTGCCTGGCTGCAGGTCTGACCCAACAGCAGAGGGCCGGAACCTTGATGGTTCCGGCCCTCTGCTTGGTACTAGCGGTACCGCAAGCGATCCTCGCGGTCCCGGCGGTCCTGGTCCTCCCGGTCCCGCCGATCCCGATCCTCACGATCGCGGCGGTCCCGGTCTTCTCGATCCCGCCGGTCCCGGTCGTCCCAGTCCCGGCGGTCCCGCTCTTCCGCGCGGCGGCGGAACCAGCTCACTTCACGCCACCTGCCGTGAGGCCGGCGACGATACGGCGCTGGAACAGCAGTACGGCGATCACCAGCGGGATCGTCACCACCACACCGGCGGCCATCTGGCTGCCGAACGGTTGGTCCCGTCCCGTCGTACCGGTGAACTGCGAGATGATCACGTTCGCCGTCTGGATCGACTTCTTGTTGGTCATGCTCAGTGCGATCAGGAACTCGTTCCAGGCCGCGATGAAGGTGATGATCGCGGTCGTGAACACACCGGGTGCGGCCAACGGGATGATGATCTTGCGGAACGCCTGCGCCGGGGTGCAGCCGTCCACCATCGCCGCCTGCTCGAGTTCCTGCGGCATCTGCCGGAAGAACGCGGTCAGGTTCCACACCGCCAGCGGCAGTGCGAACGACAGGCTGGGCACGATCATCGCCTGGTAGGTGTTGATCCACTTGATGTCGACGAACAGCTTCAGCAGCGGCACGACCAGCGAGATGCCGGGGAACATCGACGTGGTGATGATGATCGCCAGCACGATGTTCTTGCCCTTGAACTCCAGCCGGGCCAGCGTGTACGCCGCGATCATGCCGATCACCAGCGTCAGGATCGTCACCGACCCGGCCACGATCAGGCTGTTCAGCAGGCCCCGGCCGAAGCCGTTGGAGCCGCTGAACACGTCCCTGAAGTTCTGGAACGAGAACGGCGCCGGGATGACCTTGTTCGAGAACTGGTCGGCCGGCCGGCGGAACGCCGACACCACCATCCAGTAGAACGGGGCCAGGCAGTAGATCACGATCAGCGCGACACCGATCAGCGGCGCCCACCGGCGCAGCGGGCCGGCCTCGGCCGGCTGAGGTGCTACGGCAGCCATTACAGTGCACCTCCACCCGAAGCGACAGCACCGACACCGGCGCCCGAACCCTGGACAGCTTGCTTCTTGCGCCAGCGCTTGCCGCCGCCACCGCCGGGCTTCTTGACCCTGGCCTCACCGATCACGTCAGCTCCGAGGAGCTTCACGAACGCGTAGGCGACCACGGCGACGTAGACGAACAACACCGTCGCATAGGCGGCCGCCGGTCCATATCTGGTGTTGAACGCTTCGTCGTACGCCAGCATCGACAACGACTCGACCGAGTCCTTGTGCGCGCCGACGAGGACGAACGGCAGGTCGAAGATCCGCAGTGTGTCGAGGATCCGGAACAGCACTGCCACCAGCAGCGCCGGCTTCACCAACGGCAGGGTGATCCGGGTGAACGTCTTCCACACACTGGCGCCGTCGACCTTCGCCGCCTCGTACACCTCGGCCGGAATGGTCTGTAGTCCTGCGAGTACGAGCAGGCCGATGAACGGTGCCGTCTTCCAGGTGTCGGCCAGGATCACCGACGCCTTGGACTGCCAGCCCTCGGTGGACCACAGCACCTGGGTGCCGATCAGGGTGTTGGCGATGCCGTCGGCCTGGAAGATCCACTTCCACAGCAGCGCCGAGATCACGGTCGGGATCGCCCACGGCACCAGGATGCTGGCCCGGACGATGCCGCGGCCCTTGAAGGCCTTGTGCATGATCAGTGCCATCGCGACACCGAGGATGGTCTCCAGCACGACACAGATCACGGTGAAGAACGTCGTGTTGTAGAACGCGTTCCAGAACCGGTGGCCGGTGTCGCCCTTGAAGATGGCCGCGTAGTTGTCCAGCCCGACGAACGTCGTGCCCTTGACGATGAAGCCGTTCGCGTCGAGCTTGTCGCCACTGGTGAACAGCGACTCACGCAACGCCGAGATGATGGGGAACAGCACGACGAGCGCGAGGACGAGCATCGTCGGGGAGAGCAGCGTCGCGGCCAGCCGGCCGGTGCCCTCGTTGAAGCGCTGCTGGCGCTTCGGTTGCTTCGGTTCCTTGGCCGGCCGTTCTGCGACCGGCGCGGTTGCAGTCACCTGCGCCTCCTTAACGCTTTCCCGGGCGGACCCGGGCAGGGACTGGCCGGGGCCGGTACGCGGTCAACTCCTCACCGCGCACCGGCCCCGGCACATCGGTCATTGCGTGATGAGCGATTGCAGCTTGGTCTGCAAGTCGGAAAGCGCCTGCTTCGGTGGAGTCTTCGCACTCAGTGCGTCGTACGCGGCCTGCTGGATCGCAGCCGTCACGTCGCCGTACTTGACCACCTTCGGCCGCGGCTGCGCGGACCCGATCGACGCCTTCAGCGGCGCCAGGTACGGGAACTGCTTGTTCAGTCCCGGGTCGTCGTACAGCGAGGCCCAGGTCGGAGCCTGCGACGTCTTCTCGATGTTCGCCTTCTGGCGCTCTTCGCTCGCCATGAAGTTGATGAAGTCGATCGCAGTCGCCTTGTTCTTCGCCGACGAGGCGATCGCGTAGTCGTGACCACCCAGCGACGAGACGCCGGTGCCGTCCTTACCCGGCAGCGGTGCGACGCCGAACTTGCCGGCCACCTTCGAGGTTCCGTCAGTCGCCGCGGCCTTCGCGTACACGTACGGCCAGTTGCGCAGGAACAGCAGCTTGCCGTCCTGGAACGCGCGCCGGCTCTCCTCTTCCTTGTAGGTGATCGCGGCCTTCGGGATGGCGCCGGTCTTGAAGCCGTTGGTCAGCTCCTCGAGGCCGGCCAGCGCCTCCGGGGTGTCGACGTTGGGCTTGCCGTCGTCGCCGACGATCTTGCCGCCGGCCGAGTTGACCGCCTCGGAGAAGTTGACGGTCAGACCCTCGTACTTCTCGAACTGACCGGCGTAGCAGCCGATGCCCTTGCCGGCCGGCAGTGCGGAGACCTTCTGGCAAGCGGCGGTCAGGTCGGCCCACGTCTTCGGCGGGTCGGTGATCCCGGCCGCCGTCAGCAGGTCCTTGCGGTAGTAGAGCAGACCACCGTCAGAGGTGATCGGCACGCCGTACAGCTTGTCGCGGTACTTCGCGGTCTCGACGGTCGGCTTGAGCAGCTTGCCCAGGTCGGGGACCTTGTCCTCCGGGATCTGGGTGATCCACTGGTTCGCCGCGAACTCCGACGTCCAGACCACGTCCATCACCAGCACGCTGTACGCGTCGGACTTCGCCGTCGCGTTCTGCACCATCTGCTGCCGCTGCGCGTCCGCGTCCTCCGGCAGCTCCTTGAGCTCCACCTTCTCGTTCGGGTGGGAAGCGTTCCAGGCGTTGAGCTGGTTCTGGAGGTTTCCGGACGTGTCCTTGCCACTGGCAAGAGTGATCGGCCCCCGGCCCTCCAGCGCGCCGGCTGTCGAGCCGCCCCCGTCGCCACTGCTTCCGTCGTCACCGCCACACGCGGATGCGAGCAGCACCAGGCTGCTTGCGACGGCAACGAACGCCGCCTTGCGTGTGTGTGATCGTTCAAACCTCATCGTTTACCTGCCCTCTCCCGATGGGACGTCGCTTGGTCCTGCGTCAGCGGGGTCACAGTTCCCCACCGCACTGCGATCCGCCCTGTCCGGACAGTAACCGAGAGAGAGGCCGATGTGCTCTGAGCCACACACACGTTGCCACTCGACGGTCTCTGGAACGGACAGCCGCATGGCTGTATGCGACCGCGATTCGGAAGCCCGCACAACCAGGTATTTCTTAACGATTCGGTATTACCGAGAAGTAACCCAACTAAACGGGCCGTGACTGTTCAGAACGACTCCGGGCAGTCGTCATCACGCTCCGGAGCGGATCCGAGACTCCGGTAGAAGATTCAGACAGTCGTTTGAGACAACTGCTTCAGGCCGTCGAGGCCGACGCGTCGCCGACGTGGCCGCGAACCCACTCGACGATCTCGGTGGTGGTGGCGCCCGGAGTGAAGATCTTGTGAACGCCGAGCTCGGCCAGCGGCTGCAGATCCGCGTCCGGGATGATGCCGCCGCCGAACACCACGATGTCCTCGGCGTCCCGCTCGGCCAGCAACTCGCGCACCCGCTTGAACAGCGTCATGTGCGCCCCGGACAGCACCGACAGGCCGATCGCGTCGGCGTCCTCGGCGATGGCGGTCTCGACGATCTGCTCCGGGGTCTGGTGCAGACCGGTGTAGATGACCTCCATACCGGCGTCCCGGAGGGCCCGGGCGACGACCTTCGCGCCGCGGTCGTGGCCGTCCAGGCCAGGCTTGGCGACGACGACGCGCAGAGGACTCGTAGCAGGCATGTCCGCAGGCTAACCGGTCCTTACCTCACGGATAAGACACGGACGCGTGTGTTCCCCCACACCCAGGATGGGAACCGGTTACCGTAGAAGAGATCGGACCATTCGGGGGGTCTGGTTCGCCGGGAGGTGTCGCCCATGAGTTCCTGGCAAGACGAGGTACGCGGTGCGCTGGACGGACTGAGGTACGGCGCCCGGTCCGCGCTGGATCCGCGCGTACTGCAAGGGGCGGCCGTCGAGCTCGGCTGGCTGACGACCCACCTCGCCATGTATCCACTCGGACTGCTCGGCGGATCCGGCTCCCGGATCGAACGGCTCACGCTGACCGGACTCACCCCGGCCCAGCGCAGCCTCCTGGTCAGCAACGTCCGAGCCGCCGGTACGCCGATCCTGCTCGCCCACGGGATCATCGACAACCACACGGTCTTCACGCTGATGCGCCGGCAACTGCTGCGCCGCGGGTTCAGCAGCATCCACACGTTCTCGTACTCGCCGCTGACGCTGGACGTACGCCGTACCGCCGAACGGATGGGCCGCGAGATCGAGGCGATCTGCGAGGCGTCGGGGTCGGACCAGATCCATGTGATCGGGCACAGCCTCGGCGGACTGATCGCCCGGTACTACATCCAGCGGCTCGGCGGTCATGAGCGCGTCCACACCTGCGTCACGCTCGGCACTCCGCATCAGGGCACGGCCGCGGCCCGATTGTTGCCGTGGCCCCTGGTCAAGCAGGTGCGGCCGGAGAGCGACCTGATGAACGAGCTGTCCGAACCGGCGCCCGGGTGCCGGACGCGATTCGTTGCCTTCTACAGCGATGTCGACCAGTTGATCGTGCCGCAGCGACGAGCCCGGATCCAGCACCCCGATCTGGCCGCCAGCAACGTGCGGGTCCGCGGCGTGGGCCACCTGTCGCTGCCGTTCCACGGCGAGGTCGTACACCAGATCACCGGCGTACTGGCTCACCTGGACGAACCGGTGAGCAAGCCGGAATCTGCCTGACAGGGAAGGGATTCGGCCACTCGGAGCGGATGCACGTGCAGCCGCTCATGCAAAAGTTTCGTGAAGGTGGCGGGCAAAAGGGGGTGGCAGGGTTTGTACCCTCGTGACCCATCCGTTATGGTGCATGAGCCCGACGGGGGAATAAATCCCTCGGAAGGGTGGACTGCCCCTCCCCTGTGACCGAAAGGCCACGTTGTGTCCCAGCACCGTGCCGCGGGCGACCGCGTCACGCCCGGCAACACTGCGCGCAAACCCGGCGCAGGACGTCACAGTGCCAAGCATCGTGTTGCCAGGCGTAATACACCAAGTGGTACGCAGATCGTCGGTTTGACCGCGGCTCTGGCCGCGGCGGCGGGCGCTGTCGGCTTCAGCCACAGCTCGCTCGCGTCTCCGACGCAGGCGAACTCCGCGGTCAACCTCGCCGCGCTCAGCCTGTCCAGCGGAGAGCAGCTCTCCGGTATCACCACCGCACGGATTCAGGCCCGCCAGCTCGCCACCCGTGACTCCTCCCGGGTCCAGCTGGCCGCCACGGACACCACCAAGAAGCAGGCCGCGGCCGCCCAGCTGGCGAAGGCCCGGGCCGCCAAGCTCAGCGTCACCCAGCAACTCACCAACAAGCGCGCGAGCGCACTCGCCCTCGCGAAGGCCAAGGCCGACGCGGCCGAGGCGAAGGCCCGCGAGTCCGCGACCCGCTGCCAGATCATGCTGACCGGCTACCACATCACCGCGACCTTCGGTCAGGGCGGCGGCCGCTGGGCCCACAACCACACCGGCCTGGACTTCGCCGCCCCGATCGGCACCCGGGTCAGCTCGGTGATGAAGGGCGTGGTGATCTTCGCCGACTGGGCCGGCCCCTACGGCCGTCAGGTCCAGGTCCGGCACGAGGACGGCACCGTCACCTGGTACAACCACATGTCGAAGTTCAGCGTGTCGGTCGGCGAGACCGTGTACGCCGGTGACCAGGTCGGAGCGGTCGGGATGACCGGCAACACCACCGGCCCGCACATGCACTTCGAGGTCCGGCCGGACGGTGGCGATCCGATCGACCCCGATCCGTGGCTCCGCAACCACTGCGGCCTCGACCCTTACACCGCCGGCTAGACACCGACGGCGGTAAATCCCCGGGCACCGATCGGTCGCCCGCGGCTAAGCTGCGGCGCATGCGTCCGGCAGCAGGTGAGGTCCTGCACTTCTCCGAAGACCCGACCATCGAGCTCTTCCGGCCCCACGTCGCCAGGACGACGCGAGAGGCCACCCCTTATGTGTGGGCCGTCGGCCACGACCGCGCCCCCGACTACTGGTTCCCCCGGCAGTGCCCCCGCGCGATGGCGTGGGTCGGCCCCAAGACCACCCCGGGCGACCGCGACCGCATCATCGGCGCCGGCTCCGGCACCCGCGTACACGCCGTCGAGTACGGCTGGCTCGATGCGATCCGATCCGTCGAGCTGTATGCCTACCGTCTCCCCGCCGAGCCTTTCACCGAGCTCGACGCCGCCGTCGTCGCGACCACCGAGGTCCGGCCACTCGGTCCCCCGGAACGCGTCAGCAACCTGTTCGACCTGCACGACGAGGCCGGCATCCAGCTCCGCGTCCTCTCGCGATTGCACGACTTCTGGTCCGAGGTCGTCACCAGCACCCTCGAGTGGAGCGGTATCCGGATGCGGAACGCCCGCCCATGAGGTCGTACGGCGAGATTGGCGAAGCGGCGTGGCGTTGGGTGCTCCGGCAGGCGCAGTGGGACGAGAGCGGCCCCTGGATCCCGGAGGCGGCCGGTGGTGAGAAGCCCACCGAGTACCTGAACGGCATGCACAGCGGCATCGGCGGTCTCGCCCACACTCTGGCCGAGATCAAGCTGAGCCGCCCGTGGACAGCCGACGAGCAACACCTCGCCACATCGATGGCCGACCGGATCCGCGCTGCCGTCCCCACCGACAATTCGATCACCTTCTTCGACGGGTTGGTCAGCTCGATCGGTGTACTCACCGCCCTCGGCGAGACCGGCTCGGCCGCCGCGGTCGACCGCGCGCTCGGCATCGCCATCGACGCGGGCTGGCACGAGAACTTCCTGGAGTCCGAGGAGAAGTACTACCCGGGCGCGGTGTGCAACGACGCGACCCTGGGGACCGCCGGCGCCCTGATGGGTGCGCTGTGGCTACTGCGCCATGGTGAGGATGCCCGGCCGCTGGCCGACCGCGCTGCTGACCTCCTGCTCGCCGAACAGGAGGAGACGCCGAACGGCCTGAACTGGCTGTTCATCCCGCGGCGATTCCTGGTCGACCCACCCACCGAGATGCCCAACTTCTCGCATGGACTGGCCGGAATCGCCGCCCTACTGGCAATCGCCGGAGTCGAGCTACAGCGACCCGAGCTCGTCACCGCGGCCCAGCGCGGCGCCGAGCATCTGGTCAGCCTCGGCATCAACGACGACAAGGGTTTCCGCGTCGCGCGGGTGATCCCGTGGGCGGAACGCCACGGCGACGAGTACACCTACAACTGGTGCCACGGCGGCGCCGGTACGGCGTTGCTCTTCAGCGCGCTCGAGTACGCCGGAGTCGACCTGGTCGCCGGTGATTCGCCGACCACCTGGCGCCGGCGCTGCCTCGACGGCGTCCGGTACTCCGGGATCCCCGGACGCCTCTATCCAGGCTTCTGGGACAACGACGGACGCTGCTGCGGTACGGCGGGAGCCGGCGACGCGTTCCTGGATGCGTGGCTCCGCGACGGCGACAAGCAGGACCTGGAGTTCGCCGTCCACCTCGGCGACACCCTGCTCGACCGCGTTCATCGTGACGGCGACGATGCCTACTGGCGATTCATCGAGCACCGCAACGAGGATCCCCTGCTGCCACCCGGCATCGGCTGGATGCAGGGTGCGGCCGGGATCGCGGCGTACCTGTTCCGGCTCGAGCGGATGCTCGGCGGGGACCAGACCGCGGTCGAGCGGATGGACAACTGGTGGGCGCTCAGACGGTGATGACGACCTTGCCCCGGGCGTGCCCGGTCTCGAGGTAGCGGATCGCGTCAGCTGCGGCTGCGAGTGGATAGGTCCGGTCGATGACCGGGGTGAGTCGGCCGGCTTCGGCGAGCTCGCGCAGGGTCACCAGATTCGCCTTGCTGGTAACGGCATTGAAGAGACCGATGCTTTGGGCAACGAACGGTGCGATCAGCTTTCCCCTGATCATCAGTCCGAGTGGGCCGAAGAAACTTCCACCCGTGAACAGCCCGCCGCCGGACAGCAGTAGGATCCCGCGCCTGGTCGTTGCCCGACGCAACGCTGCCAGTGAGCGATTGCCGACCAGGTCGAGGACTACGTCGTACGGGCCGGTGTGGCTGAAGTCGGTGCTGGTGTAGTCGATGACGTGGTCGGCGCCGATCGAGTCGACGAGTTCGACGTTCTTGGTGCTGCACACGCCAGTCACCTCGGCGCCTCGCGCTTTGGCGATCTGGACAGCGAAGGTGCCGACACCGCCGGCCGCTCCGTTGATCAGGATGTGCTGGCCCGGTTGCAGATTGGCCGCGTCCCGGACACCGATCAGGGCGGTGTTCGCAGCTAGCGGGATCGCCGCCGCTTGCTCGTAGGTGAGGTTGGCCGGCTTCGAGTCGACCCGGTTCGCCGGGACAGCGACGTA
Organism: Kribbella sp. NPDC051952; assembly: GCF_040680855.1. Classification (NCBI taxonomy): domain Bacteria; kingdom Bacillati; phylum Actinomycetota; class Actinomycetes; order Propionibacteriales; family Kribbellaceae; genus Kribbella; species Kribbella sp. NPDC051952. Next base: position 160,269 of record NZ_JBFAXQ010000007.1, on the reverse strand, counting down.
CTCGGCGAAGGCTCTGGGGGCCTCGCCGTACACCTCGTCGCCGAGCTGTAGCCCTTTCACCGCAGGGCCGACCGCCTCGACGGTGCCCGCGAAGTCGGTGCCGCTGATGGGGACGTTGGGGCGGCGTAAGCCGAGGTCGGCGGATGGGCGGGCGATGTATGGGTCGCCGCGCAGGACGTGCCAGTCCCGGGCGTTGACCGAGGCCGCGCGGACGCGCACCAGCACCTCGGTGTCCCCCGGCGTGGGCTTGTCGACGTCGGCGAAGCGCAGTGCGTCGGGTGATCCGTAGTGGTCCTGGACGATCGCCTTCATGGCCCACCCCTCCTCGGGTTCTTACAGCGTAAGGCTGCCTTACGCCGTAAGAATCCGTCAAGAGTTCAGGCGCTCGAGACCGTCCAGGATCAGGTCGAGGGCGAACTCGAACTCGGCCTGGTCGTCACACCAGCCGATGGTCGATTCCGGGTCGTCGTGGGCGATCTCGGCCAGCATGCCGGCCAGGTTCGGGACCTGGCTGGCCAGCTCGGCGAGCATCCGGTCGGAGACCTCTCCCGCTCCGGCAGACGGGTCGAACAGTTCCTGGGAGAACCCGAGGGCTCGGCTGCCGAGCGCGTGCAGGGCGTGGTGCGCGAGGTCGTACGAGAAGCCGCCGGAGCGCATCAGGCCGACCAACTGGTCGTGGTACAGGACCACTGCCGGGCGCATCGACGTACGGCCCTCCAGCAGGCCGGGAGCCCACCGGTGCCGCAGCATCACCTGCCGTGCGGACAGGATCCGTTGCCGCAGCGCCTGCTTCCAGTCATCAGCCGGTCGGTCGCCATCGACGGCTTCGGTGATCTCGTCCATCAGTACGTCGACGAGGCCGTCGAGGAGATCGTTCTTGTTGGCGACGTGGTAGTACAGCGACATCGCTTCCGCGCCGAGGGATTCGCCGATCCGGCGCATGGTCGCGGCCTGCAGACCGTCGGCGTCCGCAATCTCGACCGCTGCCCGGAGCACCCGGTCCCGGCTCAGTGGTGTCCGTGGAACAGGTGCTTGACTCGCCATTCGTACAGCGTAAGTCAGCGCTGCCAGACCTCGGCGGTGGTAAGGAACGCGGACGAGCCGGGCCGGTCGGGGGAACCGTCGACCTGGACGAAGCCGGGGACGGAGGCGCCGCCGATCGAGACCGTGGCCGAACGGACCGGGGCGATCACCAGGCTGAGGCTGTGGTTCCCCTCGGCCAGCTGGAAGTTCTCGGTCGCGAACAGCCGGCGGTCGAGAACGCCGCCCATCTCGATCTGGATGTCGGCCGCCTTCGCGCTGAGACCGTCGGCGAGGTTCATCGAGACCTGGACCATGTCACGCTCGACCGCGGGCTCGTGCCACGGCAGGCCCTGCACCTCGAGGAACGAGCGGACGAAGTACTGCTCCAGCCAGGAGGCCAGGTCCACGTCCTCGGAGACCACCCGGACGATCCCGTCGAACCAGAGCACCACCGCCGCACCGGAGCCGCGGATGGACCAGTCGACCATCCAGATCGACGCGTACGCCGTGACCTTGCCGTTCTCGTCGAACAGCCGCAGCCCAGGGTTGGACCCCGCCAGGATGATCCGGCGGTTGTTACCGGCCGACGACTTGGGCATGTGGGAAACGCTTCCGGGAGGGGCGAAGAGCCTTGATTGTCTCAATCTCCGGCTCAGACGCAACGTAAACGTCCAAAACCTTGACGGAGCTATGCCGCCAGGCCGTGTCTGATGGTTCCGCGGCGTAGCGAGCAGGTGCTCGGTGTGGTGCATCGGCGTGCTGGAGTGAAGGCCTCGATGTTCTTCCATCGTGGTCTTTGCTCCAGTGCGCCGAGGTGCCGCACCGAGTGCCGCGCAGTAGCCGCGGGACCATCAGACACGGCCTTAACTCAGATCTTCTCTACTGGTGCATACCGCAACAGCAGCCGTTTGACGCCAGATTCCTCTCAACTTCTTCTTCTAAATCTTTTCTACAGGTGCGTAACGCAACAGCAGTCGCTTGACGCCTTCGGATCCGAAATCTATGTCGGCCTGGGCCTGCTGGCCTTCTCCGCGGACCACCACGACTGTGCCCATCCCGAAGCTGTCGTGCACGACGCGATCGCCTGGGTTCAGGCTGATCACCGGCTTGTCCGAGGCGGTCTTGCGAGGCGGCTCGTACCGGCTGGAGATCCCGCTGCCGCGGGTGGTCCCGGTCCCGGACCAGCGGGTGATCGCGGACTCGTCCCGGCGCCAGTCGAGTAGCTCCGCCGGGAGCTCCTCCAAGAATCGGGAGGGCGGGTTGTGCTGCGGAGCGCCGTACGCCGATCGGACCGCGGCGCGGGAGAGCGCGAGTCGCTGCCGGGCCCGGGTGATGCCGACGTACGCGAGCCGGCGCTCCTCCTCGAGCTCCTTCATGTCGGTCAGCGACCGCGAGTGCGGGAAGACGCCGTCCTCCATCCCGGTCAGGAACACGACCGGGAACTCCAGACCCTTCGCGGTGTGCAGCGTCATCAGCGTGACCACGCCACCGTCGGCCGCGGCGTCCGGGATCTGGTCCGCGTCGGCAACGAGCGCGACCCGCTCCAGGAATGCCTGTAGATCGGCCGGCTCACCGGCTGCCGTCCGCTCCTCGACGAACTCGCGGGCCACCGAGACGAACTCGTCCAGGTTCTCCAGCCGGGTCTCGTCCTGCGGATCCGGCGACTTGGACAGCTCCTCGTGATACCCGGAGCGGTGCAGCGCGACATCGAGGATGTCGTCCGGCGGCGCCCCCGAGTCGACCATCGCGGTCAGCTCGTCGAGGATGTCGATGAAGGCCTGTACGGCGTTCACCGAGCGCGACGCCATCGCCGGTGCGTCCTCGGCCCGGCGCATCGCCTGGGCGAACGAGATCCGGTCCCGCGCGGCCAGCGCCTCGATCGCGGCCTCGGCCCGATCGCCGATCCCGCGCTTGGGCACGTTCATGATCCGGCGCAGCGAGACGGTGTCCTCGGGGTTCACCAGCACGCGCAGGTACGCGAGCGCGTCGCGGACCTCCTTGCGCTCGTAGAACCGGACGCCACCGACCACCTTGTACGGATGGCCGGTCCGGATGAAGACCTCTTCGAAGACCCGGGACTGCGCGTTGGTCCGGTAGAAGACCGCCACATCCGACGGCTTCACCTTGTCTGCGTCGGCGAGCCGGTCAATCTCGTCGGCGACGAACTGGGCCTCGTCGTGCTCGTTGTCCGCGACGTACACCGCGATCTGCTCGCCCTGGCCCTGGTCGGACCAGAGGTTCTTCGCCATCCGGCCCTCGTTGCGGCTGATCACCGCGTTGGCCGCGGTCAGGATGGTCTGGGTGGAGCGGTAGTTCTGCTCGAGCAGGATCGTCTCGGCGCCGGCGAAATCCTCTTCGAACGCGAGGATGTTGCGGATCGTCGCGCCGCGGAACGCGTAGATCGACTGGTCGGAGTCACCGACCACCATCAGCTCGGCCGGCGGCGCGGTCGGATCGTTGCCGCCCGGCGCGTCCTCGCCGCAGAGCTCGCGAATCAACGAGTACTGCGCGTGGTTGGTGTCCTGGTACTCGTCGACGAGGACGTGACGGAACCGGCGGCGATAGTACTCACGGACCTCGGGGAAGGCCTGCAGCAGGTTGACCGTGGTCATCAGCAGGTCGTCGAAGTCCAGTGCGTTCGCCTGGGCCAGCCGCTCCTGGTAGACCCGGTAGCACTCGGCGTACGTCTCCTCCAGGTGGTTGGAGGTCTTCGCCGCGGCGGTCTCGTGGTCGATCAGCTCGTTCTTCTGGGTGCTGATCCAGTTCAGCACGGCGCGCGGGTTGTACCGCTTCACGTCTAGGTCGAGCTCGCGGCAGACCAGCGTCATCAGCCGGCGCGAGTCGGTGTCGTCGTAGATCGAGAACGTCGAGCTGATCCCGAACCGCTTGATGTCGCGGCGCAGGATCCGCACACAGGACGAGTGGAACGTCGAGACCCACATCAGCTTCGCCCGCGGCCCGACCAGGTCCACCACCCGCTCGCGCATCTCCGCGGCGGCCTTGTTGGTGAACGTGATCGCGAGGATCGAGCCGGGGTGCGCGTCGCGGGCCGCCAGCAGATAGGCGATCCGGCGCGTCAGCACCCGGGTCTTGCCGGAGCCCGCACCGGCCACCACCAGCAGCGGTTTGCCGGCGTGCACGACCGCGGCGCGCTGCTGTGGATTGAGCCCTTCCAGCAGCGAATCCGGGTCGGTCCGATGCTTCTTCGGCTCCTCCAGCGGCACCGGGAGCTCGTCAGGCGAAAACAGCGTAGTCATCACCCAACACCTTAGGCGCTAGCTCCGACAGTTACCGAACGGAGGTTCGAACCGGGTGTCGGCAGAGGTCGGGGCACTAGGGTGGGTGGGCATGAGACATCCGGTGTTCGCGCGGATTTACGCCCGGGTGCGTCCGCAGATGGACGATCACGGCGCGGCGGAGCATCGGCGGCGACTGCTGGCCGGGCTGACCGGGCAGGTCGTCGAGGTCGGCGCCGGGGACGGCGGGAACTTCGCGCACTACCCGGTCGAGGTGACGAGCGTGATCGCCGTCGAGCCGGAGCCTTATCTCCGCAGCAAGGCCGAACAACAGGCAGTCAAAGCACCCGTCCGGGTCGAGGTCGTGAACGGCACGGCCGACCGTCTGCCGCTCGAGAGTGACTCCGTCGACGCGGTAGTGACGTCCCTGGTCCTCTGCTCGGTCCCCGATCAGGCCGTCGCATTGGCTGAGGCATTTCGGATACTACGTCCTGGCGGCGAGCTCCGGTTCTACGAACATGTCGCCGCCGCCGGCCGGATGGCGTCCGTACAGAAGGCACTGGACGCGACCATCTATCCACCGCTGGCCGGCGGGTGCCACCTGCACCGCGACACCGCCGCGGCCATCACCGCGGCCGCGTTCACCATCACGGACCTCGACCGCTTCGACTTCCCACCCACCGGCTTCAACCCGGCCGCACCACACATCCTCGGCCGCGCAATCCGATCGGAGGCCTCATGATCCTTGAAACCCGGTACGACGCTCTCGTCGACACCGTCGAGCTGCTCTACAACGAGGGCAACCTCCGCGGGGCACTCGGCCTGCTCGCGACCGAACGTGACGGCCTGGAGGCCTGGACCGCGGAGCTGGCCCACCTGGAGGCCTGCCTGCTAGGTGCTTCCGGAGAGGCCGATGCGGCGCTGCAGACCCTGCAAGACGCGAGTGCGACCGGCTCGTGGTGGGATCCGTCGATCCTGACCGACGACGACGATCTGGCCGCACTGCAGGACCGCCCGGAGTTCAAGCAGTTGGTCGAGGTGTCACGAGGGCGAGTCGAGGAGGACCCGGCACCAGCCCTGGTCGAGGTCCCCGTCATCCCGCTGGCCGGTGTGGTGGTGGCGTTGCACGGCGCGGGTCAGGGCGCGTCCCACGCCCGACGGGACTGGACCGGGGTGCTGGAGCTCGGTTATGCGCTGGTCTGCGTGGAGTCGTCGCAGCGGATGTCACCGAAGTACCGGACCTGGCCGGATCGGGAGAAAGCGATCGGCGACATCACCCGTGCGCTGGGCGAGCTGCCGGACGAACTGACCGGCGTACCGATCATCGCGGCCGGCTTCTCCGCTGGTGCCCGCGCAGCGCTGGACTGGGCGTTGACCGCGCGGCCGACGCAGCCCGCCGGTGCGCTGCTGATGGCGCCCGCACTGCGTGAGCTGCCGACCGCTGCGTCGGGAAAGTTGTCACCAGCAACGATCTGGATCGGCACCGAGGACGACCTGCTCGAGGTCGTGGCCGATGCCGAGGAGCGGCTGACCGCGTTCGGCTGCACGATCGAGCGGGTGCCCGGTCTCGGCCACACCTTCCCGGCCGATTTCGCCGGTCGGCTGAAGGGAACACTCAGGACAGCTGGCGAGTGAGCTGAAGCACAACCGGAGTGCTGGCACCTAGCCAGAGCATCTTCGCGGAGTTGTCGTCGCACGAAGTGATCCGGAGACCGGGGACGCCTTCGATCGTGCCTTCGTAGTCCTTCGCGGCCAGATGCGCGACCACACTCGTGAGCTCGGGGCCGTCCATCCACTCGACCCGGGCCAGGTCCGGGCGGGCCTGCCACATGTCGACCCAGGCGGCCGGGTCCTCACTGAACAGCGTGGTCCGCAGGATCATCGAGACCGCGCCGAGCAGGGTCGCGGCCGGGGTGGCGGTCAGTTCGAGCAGGGTGCGTTCCTGATCCGACAGGTCGTCCGCCACCAGGATCGCGTTGTCACTCACATTCACCCGCAGAGCCTGTCATACGAGCTTGTCCGCTGTGGGCAGACTTGCCGTCAGCAGAAAAGCTGGGGTCGGTGGGGTCTGTCCGGTCAAGGTGGATGACATGGCAGAAGACAACAAACCACCGCTGTTCAACGAGTCGGCCCGGCAGCGGTTGCTCGGGCAGCGGATCGTCGTACTGGACGGAACGCTCGACGACGACAACGGGACCTTGCTCGCGACCCAGATCCTGACCCTGGCCGCCGAGGACCCGGACGCCGACATCGCGCTGTGGATCCACTCGCTCGGCGGCTCGGTGCCGTCGATGCTGGCGATCCGGGACGTGATGCGGCTGGTGCCGTGCGACGTGTCGACGCTGGCGATCGGACTGGCCTGCAGTGCCGGGCAGTTCCTGCTGTCGGCCGGTGCCCCGGGCAAGCGTTACGCCCTGCGGCACGCGAGGGTGCTGATGCACCAGGGCTCGGCCGGCATCGGTGGGTCGGCCGTGGAGATCGAGATCCAGGCGAACGACCTGCGGCACATCCGCGACACCGTGCTGGCCCTCATCGCCGAGGACACCGGCCAGTCGTTCGACACCGTGCACGAGGACTCCCGGCACGACCACTGGTACACCGCCGAAGAGGCCCGTCAGTACGGCTTCATCGACCACATCGTCGAGTCGTTCAACCAGGTGATGCCCGCACCGAAGGTGGCAGCATGAGCAGCTACACGATCCCCAACGTCATCGCCAACTCACCACGCGGCGAGCGGATCATGGACGTCTACTCGCATCTGCTCAGCGAGCGGATCATCTACATCGGTACGGCGATCGACGCCGGCGTCGCGAACGCGGTGATCGCGCAGCTGCTGCACCTGGAGACGGACAAGCCGGAGCAGGAGATCGAGCTCTGCATCAACTGCGAGGGCGGCGACATGACCGCGATGCTCGCGATCTACGACACGATGCGGTTCATCCGGTCGCCGATCGCGACCCGCGGCATCGGCCAGGCGATCTCGGCCGGGGCGGTCCTGCTCGCCGCGGGCGAGCCCGGACGGCGCGCGATCCTGCCGCATGCCCGGGTGGTCTTGCACCAGCCGGCCGCACGTGGTCAGGGCACGATCCCGGACCTGATCCTGCAGGCGGATGAGGTCGTCCGGGTCCGGGGTCAGGTGGAGGAGATCCTGGCGCGGCACACCGGTCAGACGGTCGAACGGCTGCGGCACGACACCGACCGCGACCACGTGCTGAGCGCGGCGGGCGCGAAGGAGTACGGCATCGTCGACGAGGTGATCGCCGAGCGGGTACAGCTCCCTGCCTTCAGCTGAGGCCAGTTCGCCCAAGGACAGGTCGCCTAAGGACAGGAGGTAGTCGCCGCTGAGGGCTGATCGGACCGGAATCCGGGCCGATCGAGGGACTACGTCCTGTCGTTGGCGGCGGCGAGGACGGCGTCGGCGACGGCGGCGTGGTGAGCGAGGGCGGTCCGCGGGCGGCCGAGGCGGTTGGTCAGGTAGGCGTAGGCGATCCGCCGGTCCGGGTCGGCCCAGCCGATGCAGCAATTGCTGCCGTTGTGGCCGAACGCCCGCGGGCTGCTCGTTGCCCCGAGTGAGCTCACCGCGCCCTCGAGCCAGCGCGGTCCACCGAGCTGGAACCCCTGCGACCACCGGATCGGCGCCCGCGCGACCGGATCCAGCTCGCCCTCGCTGCTCGGCTCGAGCGCGATCGCCAGCGACTCCGGCCGCAACACCCGACCGGCCGGCCCGACTCCATCTTGCAACAGGGCCAGGTACAGCGCAGCCAGGTCCCGTGCGGTGGCGGAGATCCCAGCCGCCGGTACGACGGCCGCGCGGGTACTGCGCCGGTTCAAGACGGACTGGAAGAAGGGTCCGGCCGGTCCGCCCATACGTACCGGAACGTGCCGGTCCCACTGGTCGGCGGGCAGTCCGAGGTAGGTGTCCGTGACCGCGAGCGGTTCGAGGACTGCACGACGTACGAGCTCCTCGATCGGCTGCCCGCTGCAGCGGTAGGCGACCTCACCGAGGATGAACCCGTAGGCCAATGGGCTGTAGGCCACCGTGCCGATCGGCCGTCCTGGACTGGTCTCCTCGATCCGCCGGAGCGACCGGTCCCAGTCGGCCATGGCTCTGGCATCACCCAGGTACGAGCCGGCGCTGGACACGCCGGACCGGTGCCGCAGCACCTCGCGGACGGTGATCTCCCGCTTGCCGTTCTGCGCGAACTCCGGCCAGTACGCCGCCACCGCGTCGTCCAGGTGGAGCCGACCGGCCTCGACCAGTTGATGGATCACGATCGCGACGTACGGCTTGCTCGCGGAGAAGATCCAGAACAACGCGTTCGGCGCACATCCGAAGGAGCGGTCGACGACCACGTGCCCGTCGCGGATCACACAGAGCTGCGCGATCGAGCCGCGCTTCTCGACGAGCCGGACGGCCTCGCGGAGGCGGTCGGCATCCAGCCCGACGTCCTGCGGTTCGCACGCGCCACCGAATTCCATCGACCCTCCCTGAAACCAGCTTGCCCGGTCAGACCAAGCAGTTAGGGTCGAGCGCGTGACCGTGCCTGAGGGAAATCCGCGACCGGACAGCGAGATCGAGCGAGTACTGGTCGTGGTCGCCCACCCGGACGACATCGACTTCGGCGGCGCCGGCACGGTCGCGGGGTGGACCAAGGCCGGCCTGGAGGTGCAGTACTGCATCGTCACCGACGGTCAGGCGGGCGGTTTCGAGCCGGATCGGGACCGGGCCGAGATTCCCGCCGTACGCCGGGCCGAGCAGACCGCGGCCGCCCAGCAGGTCGGCGTCCGGGACCTGCACTTCCTCGGTTACATGGACGGTGCGCTCGAGCCGACGCTCGCGCTGGTCCGCGACATCAGCCGGGTGATCCGGGCGGTCCGTCCGCAGCGCTTGCTGACGCAGTCCCCGGAGCGGGTGTGGTCGCGGCTGCAGGTGTCGCACCCCGACCACCTGGCCGCGGCGGAGGCCACAGTCCAGGCGTTCTACCCGGCGTCCGGCAACCCGTACGCGTACCCGGACCTGGACGAGGAGGCCTGGGACGTCGGCGAGCTCTGGATGATGGATCACCCGGAGGTCAACCACTACGTCGACATCACCGACACCTTCGACCAGAAGCTGGCAGCGTTGTTCTGCCACACCAGCCAGCACCGCGATCCTGACGGCCTCCGCACCGGAATCCGGGCCCACTTCGCCCAGGTCGCCACCGCTGCCGGTCTTCCCCCGAACCACTACGCCGAGGACTTCACCGTCATCAGGCGGGACTAATTCCTTTGCAGGTGTACGCCGGACCCGTCAGGGTGCGGGCATGACGATTACTCATGCGGTGGTTGGCGACGGGCCCGCGGTTCTGCTGGTGCACGCCGGTGTGGCGGACGCGCGGATGTGGGCCCGCCAGGTCGACGAGTTGAAGGCGGACCACCGCGTGATCACGGTGGATCTGCGCGGGTACGGCGAGACTCCGCTGGAGGTCGGCGCCAAGTACTCGGACGCCGGTGATCTCCTGGCCGTGCTCGACGAGCTCGGCGTGGACAGCGTCGCCTCGGTCGGGGCGTCGTACGGCGGGTACGTCGTACAGCAGGCGGCGAGCCGGGAGCCGGGGCGGTTCAACCGGCTCGTACTGATCTGTGCGCCGACGGACCACGTCGTACCGACCGACGACCTCCGCGCGGTGTGGGCCGAGGAGAACCGGCTGGTCGAGGCCGGCGACGTGGACGGCGCCGCCGACCTGACAGTGCAGAAGTGGATCGGTCCGGACGCGGATGACGAGGCCCGCGAGCTGCTCCGGGCCATGCAGAAGCGGGCCTACGAGCTACAGATCCCCGCGGGTGACGTCGAGAACGAGGAGTACGCCGTCGAGCCGGAGAAGATCGCGGCACCCGTGCGACTGATCACGGGTGCGCACGACTTCCAGTTCTTCGCCGACTGCGCGACGTACCTGTACGAACGACTGCCTAACGCCGAGCGGATCGAGCTCCCGTGGGCCGGCCACCTGCCGACCCTCGAGCGTCCTGCCGAAGCGCTACGACTGATCCTCTAGTCCGCCAGGGCGCCCATCGGGTCCCAGGCCGGCAGAACGATGGGCTCCTCGTCGAGACGGGCCCGGAGCTCGGCCGGCAGGGCGGAACGGCGTACGGCGACCTCGAAGACGTGCTCGCCGAACCACGAGTCGTTCATGGTCCAGAAGCCGCTGTCGGCCTTCTCGTCACCCCAGCTGTTCTCGACCCGCCAGCGCCGCGCCTGGCCGTCCACCACGTCGACACCGGTGAACAGCATCGCGTGCGTCATCAGGGTCTCGTGGTGGACCAGGCGGTCGGCCTTGTCCAGCGTGAACTCGGTGTCGTAGACGGAGCCGTAGTCGTACAGCTTGGCGTCCCAGTAGCCGAGGTCGCCGTTCATCTGCTTGCCGACGTCGCACCCGAACCAGACCGGCTCACCGGAGACGATCGCGTCCTGGGTGAGCTGCTTCATCAGGTCGACCTCGACGTTCAGGTAGACCACCGGCGGGGCGTCGATGACGTTGCCCAGGTAGTCGACGGTGAAGGTCTTGCCGACCGGGCTGCTCTCCCGGGGGTCGTGCACGAGGCAGACGTACTCGTCGACGGGCAGCTGGACGTACGCCGCGGCGAACTCGGCCGGCGTGGTCCAGCCGTCGCGGTGGAAGGCCTTGTCGGTGTCCTTCCACTGCCACAGGAACTTCTGCGGCGGCGTGCCCAGGTGGATGCTCAGCACCCGGTGCACGGTGGTCAGGATCTCCTGCTTGCGGTCGCGCCGCGCCTCGGTGCCCTCGAGCGCACGCAGGTCGCGGGCGCCCTGGCGAAGCAGCTTGCGCAGGATGTCGTTCATCTGTGCGGTCGCGGACGAGCTCTCGGTCTCCGGCATCGCCGACTTCGGCACCAGGCCGTGCTTCTGGACCAGCGCGACGAACATGTTCCACTGGCCGCCGTCACCGATCGGGTCGGACAGCAGGTGCGCGACCGTCCGGTCGTCGGCGTCACGGTCCGCGGTCTCGATGATCGCCTCGAGGAAGAAGTTCGAGCGCTCGAACTTGTCCCAGAACAGCAGGTAGTTCTGGGAGAACTCGAAGTCCTTGACGCCGAGCTTGCCGGCCGCGCCGACGCGGAGCAGGTTCAGCCCGGCGAAGAGCCAGCACCTGCCGCTCTTCTTCTGATTGGTCACCTTCCAGTCGTCCAGCAGGTTCGACACCGAATGGTCGAGCGAGGTGACGACCTGGCGATCCAGGGCGATGGTATTGACCGGCGTCTGCGTGACGGCGTTCTGCATCACCCGGTACTGCGGGTTCGACGCGAACTCCTTCTCGAAGAGCGCGAGCTGTTCGGCTGTGAGATTCCGCTCCATAGCAGTCGACGGTATAACAGCGACCAAGCCCGCATCGCCCTACCGGGGTGGCGCATCAATGCCCTGTCCACAACCCGCCACCAACGAGCCCTTGCGTTAGGCTAGATGAAAACGACATTCAACAGAGACGAGAGGTGGCGGTGGCCATGCCTCGACGCCCGGCCCCGACCGGAAAGCGCAAGCCGAAGCAGAACCCGCTGGACCGCGACGGCATCACCTACATCGACTACAAGGACACCGCGCTGCTGCGGAAGTTCATCTCCGACCGGGGCAAGATCCGGTCCCGCCGGGTGACCGGGCTGTCGGTGCAGCAGCAGTCGCAGATCGCCCGGGCGATCAAGAACGCTCGCGAGATGGCCCTGCTCCCCTACACGTCGTCCAGCCGCTGACCTTCCGATAGATGACTGATCTTCCATTGGACGGAAGGCTGCGGTTTCCGCTGAGTGGAAGGCGGGCCATACTGCCGGGATGACGGCCAGTGTGAGCTCGCGACTACTGACGGTGTTGCGCACCTTCAGTCACCGCACGCCGTCCCAGACCCTGTCGGAGATCAGCCGTCGCTCCGGGCTGCCGCTCACCACCGCCCACCGGCTCGTCCACGAACTGCTGCAGGGCGGTGCGCTGGAGCGGGACGAGGACGGCCGCTACCGGATCGGCCTGTGGCTGTGGGAGCTCGCGGCATTGGCCCCGCGTGGCCTCGGGCTGCGTGAGCTCGCGATGCCGTTCCTCGAGGACGTCTTCGAGGCAACCCGCCAGCATGCGCAGCTCGCCGTACTCGACGGTGCCGACGCCGTGTTCCTGGAGCGGATCTCCGGCCGTGGTGCGGTGCACGTGTTCACCCGGGTCGGCGGCCGGTTGCCCTTGCACGCGACCGGCGTGGGCCTGGTGTTGCTGGCCCACGCCGATCGGGAGTTGCAGGAGAGCGTGATCGCCGGCCCGCTGCAGCGGTTCACCCGGCACACGGTCGCCGACGGTGAGCAGTTGCGGCGCCGGCTCGCGGACATCCGGCGGGACGGGTACGTGATCAGCAGCCGGGCGATCGAGGAGATCAGCCTGTCGGTCGCGGCTCCCGTGTACGGCGCCGACGACCGGGTCGCGGCCGCCGTGTCCACAGTCGTTCCGTACGGCCAGTACGACCCGCTCACCCTGGTCCCGTTGATCCGGGCTGCCGCCCGGGGCATGTCACGCGTGCTCGGCGCTCCCAGTGCTTCCGGTCTTCCCAAGTCGGTCCGCCGTACGTCGCTCCCCTGGCAACCGAACTGAGACCCGCTCGACCAGGCTGACCGCGATCGCTCCGAGCAGTCCGACGAAGGCGAAGGCGTAGAAGCCCCACGGGAAGGCCAGGCCCGCGGACAGCAGTGCGCCGCCGAGGATCGGGCCGGCGATCGCACCGAGCCGGCCGACGCCGGCGGTCCAGCCGAGGCCGGTCGCGCGGTTGTCCGCCGAGTAGACGCGACCGACGTACGCGTAGACGAGCACCTGGGCCGCGAAAACGAAACAGCCGGCCAGCAGGACCACGACGTACAAGACCGGAGCGGGTAGGCGGATGCTGAGAAGCGCGAGGGTGATGGTCGCGCCGGCGAACCAGCCCAGCGTGACCGGGCGCATCGGGACCTTGTCGGCGATCCGACCGGCGACGAGCAGCCCGACGACCGCGCCGGCGTTGAGCACCAGCAGGAGACTGAGCGCGGCACCGAGTGGGTAGCCGGCCTCGCGCATGATCTGCGGCAGCCAGGTGTTGAGGCCGTAGACGAGCAGCAGACCCATGAACGACGTGATCCAGAACGCGAGCGTCGGCCGGCGGAAGCCGGGCCGGAGCAACGACTTCACCGCGTCGAGACCGGGCCGATCCCCCTTGAAAACGGGCGATTCCGGCAGGTGGCGGAGCATCAGCGGGAAGAGTACGAGCGCCGGCGCGGCGCCGATCACGAACATCGCCCGCCAGCCGAGCGACGGGATCACCAGGATCCCGAGCAAGGCCGTGAGTACGGCGCCGACGTGGTAGCCGGTCATGATCAGCGTGGTAGGCCCACCGTTGCGTCCCCGTGGCGAATGCTCGGTCACCAAGGTGATTGCCGTCGGCAAACACCCGCCGAGTCCCAGCCCGGCCAGGAATCTGAGCAGCCCGAAGACTTCCACCGAGGGCGCGAACGCGCACAGCAACGTGAAGACGGAGAACGACGAAACCGCGACCAGCAAGGCCCGCCGTCGCCCGATCACATCCGTCACGGTCCCGATCAGCAGCGCGCCGATCGTCATCCCGACCAGCCCGACGGTCGCCACCGTCGCAGCCTTGTCCGGCGTGTAACCCCAGACCTTCCCGCTCAACAGAACGGGTGTGATCGTCCCCAGTACGACCAGATCGAACCCGTCCAGCAGCACCGCACTCCAGCACAGCGGCCGCACCCACCGGCGCCCTTCGACCAACTCCATGCGGAAACCTCCGCTCCGGGGGCGGGGCGGTCCCACCCGGTCCCCCGAAGGTCCTGCACGGGCTCACGCCCGACTACCCCACCTTCCAGTAGCCGGAAGGTCGAGCGTCAGGCTGCGTCAGACGAGGCGGCGGTCCGTCGCCCAGCGGGTCAGCTCGTGCCGGTTGGAGAGCTGGAGCTTCCGCAGTACGGACGACACGTGCGTCTCGACCGTCTTCACCGAGATGAAGAGCTCGCGGGCGACCTCCTTGTAGGCGTAGCCGCGCGCGATCAGCCGCAGTACCTCGCGCTCACGCTGGGAGAGCCGGTCCAGGTCCTCGTCGACCGAGGCGATGTCGATGGCACCCGAGAACGCGTCCAGCACGAAGCCGGCCAGCCGCGGCGAGAAGACCGCATCCCCTTCGGCGACCCGGTTGATCGCGTCGATCAGCTCGGTGCCGCTGATGTTCTTGGTGACGTACCCGCGGGCGCCGGCCCGGATCACGCCGATCACGTCCTCGGCCGCGTCCGACACCGAGAGCGCCAGGAACTTGACCTCCGGGTGCCGCTGGTGGACCTGCTTCATCACCTCGGTGCCGCCGCCACCGGGCAGGTGGACGTCCAGCAGTACGACGTCGGGTTCATTGCCGACGATCGCCTTGACCGCGGAGTCGACGTCGGAGCCCTCCCCGACGATGTCGACCGAGGCGCCGATCTCGCTACGCACCCCGGCCCGGAACATGTCGTGGTCATCGATGACGACAACGCGCCTGCTGCTCATCTGTCCATCTCCAGTCGCACTTCGGTCCCCGTCTCCGGATCGGACCGCACTGTTGCGCGGCCGCCGTGCCGTTCCATCCTGCCCATCACACTGTGCCGCAGCCCGAGCCGGTCGTCCGGCACACCGTCGACATCGAATCCCTTGCCGCGGTCCCGGACGAACATCTCGGCCCGGTCCCCGTCCACCTCGACGAACACGTCGATCTTCGCAGCTCCGGAGTGTTTGGCCGAGTTCACCATCGATTCCCGCGCGGCCCGGACCATCGCGGACAGCCCCTCGGTCAGGTCGCAGTCGCCGACCGTGACCACCTCGACCGGTACGCCGTGCGAGTCCTCGACCTCGGCGGCAGCGCGCTTGGCGGCTCCGGCGAGAGTCTGGTCGGTCTTGTCGTCCTCGTCGTACAGCCAGGACCGCAGTTCGCGCTCCTGCGATCGCGCCAGCCGGGTGACGGCGCGCGGGTCGTCGGCCTGCTTCTGGATCAGCGCCAGCGTCTGCAGCACCGAGTCGTGCAGGTGCGCGGCCATGTCGGCGCGCTCCTCGGACCGGGCCCGCTCGGCACGCTCGTTGTTCAGGTCCCGGGTCAGCCGGTGCACCCAAGGGCCGGCGATCACGCCGAGGCCGACGACGGCGAGGAGCAATGCCACCAGTACGTCGCCAACCATCGAGAGCCGGCCGTTCTGGACCAGGAACACGGTGACCGCGGTCCCGAGCAGGATCAGGCCGACCGCGATCCGGACCAGCGACTTCCAGCCGCCCTTGCCCAGTACGACGCCAAGAATCGGGACCCGCACATCGCGAGCCCACTGCTGCTTCTGGCTCTCGTCGGCCTGTCGCCAGATCAGCGCCAGACCGGTGGCCGCGAACACCAGCGGCCAGAACAGCTTCCCGGCGACGCCCAGTCCGGCGACCTGCAGCAGGATCAGTGCCCCGATCCCGATCGCCACCAGGGCAGTGACCTGACCGCGGCTCTTCTCCCGCTTCCGCGCCTTGGCCTCGGCCACCGGCGGAGACGGCTCGTCCGAGCGCAGACCGCTCCGCGTGTGCGCTGCCAGCCCAGGCGCGGCCGGCAGTGTCGCCGGAGCCAGCGGCATCAGGAACCACAACGCCGCATAGATCAGTACGCCGAAACCGCCGAAGACCGTGGTCGCGATCAGCACCAGCCGGACGACCGTGTCGGACACACCCAGGTGATCCGCGATCCCGCCCGCGACTCCCGCGATGACCCGTCCCTCGGTACGGCGGTACGCGCGACGGACAGGCGGTGGGTCGAGCGCCGGCCGTGGCTGACCAGCCGGGCCGGGCGGTGTGGCTTGACCGGGCGGTATGGCGCCGTTGCCCGCCTGTTGTGCCCGCATCCGGCTGGCGTAGGCGGCGTACGGTCCTTGGTACTGCTTCGGGCCTTGCGGGCCCCAGCCCTTGTACTGCCACTCGCCGGTCCCAGGCGTGCCTGCACCGGCCGGGGCTCCGTTCGCGGAGGACCCGCCCGGAGGCGCGGCTGCTGGCTGGCTCATCACTACGATCGTCACATGCCGACCGGGCCGACACCAGCAGGCTTGTCCCCGGCCGACTCCTCAGCACCCGCTCACCCGGGGTCAGGGTCTCCTCGGGGAGAACCCCGACCGGACCGCTCCGCCTGACCGCTGCGGCCGCGGACTCCGGGGTGCTCAGGGGGGATCCCCGATGTGATCGCGGCTGCCGGCAGGTCAGTATCGATGTCATGGAGCAGAACCAGAGTGGACCCGGTGGGTTCGACCGCGGCCGCCTGCAGAACATGCAGAGCTGGCAGCGGAGCCGGTCGGACCGGTGGGTGGCCGGCGTGTGCGGCGGTATCGGCCGCACGCTGAACATCGACCCGGTCCTGATCCGCGTGGTGATGGCCGTGCTCATCATCAGCGGCCCGGGCATCATCTTCTACATCGCCGCCTGGGTGCTGATGCCCGACGAGGGCAGCGAGCGCTCGGCCGCGCAGGGTCTGCTCGGCGACCGGGTCCGGCCCGACCACCCGTGGCTGTGGCCGATCGTGATCGGCGTCTGTGTCTTCGCCGCGATCGCGATGATGTCGTCGTTCGACTTCGGCCGGTTCGTTCCCGGCCCACTGATCGTGCTCGCGATCATCTTCGTGATCGCCAAGCAGCGCAAGGGCGGCGAGCGGCGTCGCGGCCAGAACGGCGGCGAGGGCCCGAACTGGACCGGGCAAGGCATGAACTGGACCGGCCAGGGCACCAACTGGACCGGCCGCCCGCAGGACACCTCGCCCACGGCCGGCGAGCCGACGACCTCGGCGTACACGGCCCCTCCGACCGGCCCGTCAGTTCCCCCGACGGGCCCGGCGTCCTCGGCCCCGCAGCGACCACAGGACCGCACCGTCGAACCGGTCCAGGCTGTGTGGACCGAGGACGACCCCCTCGGCCTGTACGTCGACGAGCCGCCGGCGGCCGCAACGCCGACGCGGACCAGGACCGCCGAACCGCCCGCGAAGGGTGTCCGTGGGATCAAGTCGATCGTCGTCGTACTGACTGGCCTGGCGATCGGGATCGCCGCGCTCGCGGGTGCCACCACGGCGACCATGCTGGTCATCGGCCTGGGTACGCTCGGCGCCGGCATGCTGCTCGGTGGCTTCGTCGGTCGTACGCTCGCCTTGCTTCCGCTGGGCATCCTGCTCGCGATCGGGGCAATCGCAAGCACCGTCTTCCCGAGCGTGCCGCGCAACGTCGCCGACACCAACTACGTCGCGCCGGTCGGTCAGATGATCAGTGCGACCGGGACGAGCTACCAGTTCGACGTCGGGTCGGTGACGCTGGACCTGACCAAGGCGACATTCGCTCCGGACGCCAAGGTCGACGTCCACGGCGGGGTCGGCGAGATCATCGTCAAGGTGCCGGAGAACGTGGACGTCATCGGCCAGTTGACGGCGAAGACCGGTGACGTGGCCTGGCTGAACCAGCACAAGGGCGGCCATAATGCCGAACTGAACGTCAACGACCTCGGCCCCGACGGCAAGGCAGGCCCGCAGAAGGTCACCCTGGACCTGGACCTGCGACTAGGCAGCATCAAGGTGGAACGCGGATGAAGCAGCCTCAGAAGAGAGCCAAGCCCGACGTACCGGGTGTCGTCGCCGGCACCATCCTGACCGGCGCCGCCACCATCTGGATGCTGAACGACAACGGCGTCCTGCAGACCGACGACCTGGGCGTCACCGGCGCCCTGCTCCTGGTCACCGCCGGCGTGATCGGCCTGGCCGCGTCCCACCGCAGTTAATTTGCTCGACCGGGCGTACGCCGTTTCCTAGACTCGCCCGCATGTCCAGCCCGGAGGCCGACAGACCGTAACCACCGATGACTCATTCCATCGATGGTTCACGGGAGTACCTTCATGCCTTTCGTGCTGTACCTGCTCGGCCTGGCCGTGTTCGCCCAGGCAACCTCCGAATTCATGCTCTCCGGGCTCGGCCCGGCCATCGCCCAGGACCTGGGCGTCTCGATCCCCACCGCCGGCTGGCTCACCTCGGCGTTCGCGCTCGGCATGATCGCCGGCGCCCCGGCGATCGCCGTCCTCGGCGCCCGCTGGCCCCGACGACGCACCTTGCTGATCACGCTCACGGTCTTCCTGGTCGTGCACGTGCTTGGAGCCCTCACCACCAGCTTCACGATCCTGCTGCTGACGCGGGTCCTCGCCGCCCTCGCGAACGCCGGGTTCCTGGCGATCGCACTCGCCGCCGCCACCAGCCTGGTCCGCCCCGACGCCAAGGGCCGCGCCACGTCCGTCCTCCTCGGCGGTACGACGCTCGCCTGCATCGTCGGCGTACCTGCGGGTGCTCTGCTCGGGCAGCACCTCGGGTGGCGGTCCGCGTTCTGGGCGGTCGCGATCATCTCGCTCCCGGCCTTGATTGCGATCCTCCGGTCGGTCCCCGCGCGGATGACCGGCCCGGCGGCCCTTGCCGGACTCAGGATCAGCCGCGGTCTCGTCGTACTGCTGCTGCTCGGTGCCCTCGTCAACGGCGCGACCTTCTGCTCGTTCACCTACCTCGCGCCGGTGCTGACCGAGGTGACCGGGCTGCGGGCGGCCTGGGTTCCGTTGCTGCTGGCCCTCTTCGGTCTCGGCTCGTTCGCCGGCGTCACGATCGCCGGCCGGTACGCCGATCGTCGCCGCCACCGCCCGGTCTTCGTTGCTGGTGGCATCTTGTTGCTCGGGTGGTGCGCGTTCGCGCTCACCGCGTCCGTGCCGGCGGCAACCGTCGTACTGGTCTTCCTCCAGGGCGGGCTCTCGTTCGCCGTCGGATCCACGCTGATCGCGTACGCCCTGTACGCCGGCTCGGACTCCCCGGTCCTGGCCGGTGGATTGGCCACCGCGGCCTTGAACGTCGGTGCCGCGGTGGGCCCGGTGATCGGTGGTCTGGGCATCGATCAGGGCGGGTACCGGGCGCCACTGTGGGTCAGCGCCGCCTTGGTCGGTACGGCGCTCTGCTTTGGGACGGCCGGTCTGCGCCGGGCCCGGCTCGGATAGGCTTGTGGACCGCGAAGTACCGGAGGGGTCCTGGTCAAGCGGGTCCCGTGGTCGAGGAGTTTGTAATGGTGCGCGGCACCGTGAAGTGGTTCAACGCCGACAAGGGCTACGGTTTCCTGGCTGTCGACGGCCCGGACGACGTCGACGACGTGTTCGTCCACTGGAGCAAGATCGTCTCCGACGGGTACAAGACGCTGGAGGACGGCCAGCCGGTCGAGTTCCAGATCGTCGACGGTCCGAAGGGCCGCGAGGCGGACACCGTCACCCCGGTCTGACGCCACCCCGGCGTACCCAGGTTTCCGGTCGGCACGGAGCGTCGGCAACCGATAACCTGTCGTCTCACCGTGTGAGGGGTGGGTACGTGACAGAGCCGGTACATGTGATCCGCAAGCTCGAGCAGGCGCTGACCGACGACGACTTCGCCTGGTCGCTGCTGCTCGTCGGCGAGGACCAGACCGACAAGCTCGCCACGCTCACCGGTGACCTGCGCGGACCGTACTCGAAGACCGGCGACGGCAAGCAGATCACCTCGGGGTTCTCGTACTGGGGCATCGGCCCGACGATCGCCTGGGCGAACGCCACCAACGACCCGTTCTACCTGGTCATGAAGGCCGGCGCGGAGTCGTTCCTGCGGCACTGGCGCAAGGTGCTCCCGCATGTCGTGAACGGCGGCTTCCACCTGGTCAGCCTCGGTGTCGGCACCGGCGTGAAGGACCGCACGATCCTCGGTGACCTGCGCCGGAACAAGCGGGACATGTTCTACATCCCGGTCGACATGAGCTCGGAGATGCTCCGGATGGGCACACTCGAGCCCGTCCGGGGCGCCCGGTTCCCGATGTCGCAGGTGCTGCCGGTCCAGCTCGACTTCTCGATCGCCGACAACATCGACGAGCTCGGCCAGATGCTGGCCCGGCTGGTCGGCAAGGACCCGATCCTGTTCACGCTGACCGGCAACACGCTGGCCAACTTCGAGAGCGACGAGGAGCTGCTCAGCACGCTGACCCGGGTGCTGCGTCCGCAGGACCGGCTGCTGCTCGAGGTCGCGACCACGAGCAGCCTGGACCAGGAGGCGGCGAAGGCGGCCGCCGACGAGTACCACCAGACCCGGGCCTTCGCCGAGTTCGTCACCAGCGCGCTGCGCTACAACACCGACCTGACCATCGACAACGACCGGATCGACTTCCGCGGCGAGGTCGAGACCGACGACGCCCTCCGGGTGAAGATCGTCTGGCAGAACAACACCGGTGAGCCGATCGTGATGGGCCTGCCCGACCACACCGAGGTCGTGCTCGACCCGGAGGACACGATCCTGCTCTACACCACCCGGAAGTTCTCCACCGAGCGGCTGAAGAAGCTCACCACCGCCTGCGAGCTGACCCCGATCGAGCACGCGCACTCGGTCTTCAAGTACGCCCGCAGGCCGAGCCCATTCGGCCTCGACCTGCTCCTGCTCGCGCCCGGCACCGTCGACGGCACCACCGCCACCACCCTCGCCGACGACATCTGGTCGACATGACCTCAGCCGTCGCGCGCTGGACGGCGTACCGGCGAACTGTCGTGACCGCGGTCAGCTACGGGCTGCTCGCGCTGGCGTTCGTACTGGGCGTGATCTGGTTCATCTCGCCCAACAACGCCCGCTGGGAACCGGCCGTCAACTCGCTGACGCTGGTCGCAGGCCTGACCGGCATCTTCGTGGAACGGCTGACCGCTGAGGCAGAACGGCGTACGGAGGTGCTCCGGGCGGTAGCGAACGAGTTGCAGGAGAACACGCGGCTGCTGGGCGACGAGCGGTTCTCGCCGAAGGCGCCGACCACCCGGCAGGTGTACCCGCGGCTGGTCGTGTCCGCGGTCGACCTCGCGCTGGTCTCGGGCGCGCTCGGGCTGCATCGCGACGCCGAGCTGGTCGATCTGCTGCACCGCTGGCGGGACACCGTGCACCTGTTCAACCGCCGCCTCGACCTGACCGAGATCAGCACGTTCTCGAACACGATCTCGTCGGCCGAGCTGGAGGCGTTCCACCGGGCTCTGCATCGGGAGAACAGCTACTTCGCGGCCACCCGCGCGATGCTCGAGAACCTGCTGACCCGACTCCCCACGCCCTAGCGGCTGCGCCAACGAACTCTTACGGCTGAGGCCGTAACTGGAGCATTCGCTGTCAGTAGGAGCAAATCCGCGTGAGTGGTTGACTTGGCGACACCGTGAGGGCTTCACTTTCGGACAGGACCGTAAATACGGCACCCCCGGAGGCATCGGATGCGATCTGCCCGCTCGCTCATCACGGTGGTACTCGCCGCCGTTCTCGTCACCACCCTGACCACGCCCGCCCAGGCTTCTCATCACCCACCGACCGGAACGCTCGTCTCGCTCGGCACCCCGTTGTCCGATGTACTCCTGATCGGAGGCACCGTCGCACCCGGCCCGAACGGGAAGGCGGCGATCTGGAACGTCTCGACCGGCAGTCCGGCGTACCTGAACGCCATCGACCCGGCCACCGGCGCGAGCCTGCTCTCCGCGGCGCTCCCCGGCGCCGACGGCAGTTACGCGGTCGCCGCGACGCCGGACGGCACGATCTACGTCGGCACGTACAACAACGGCCACCTCTACCGCCTCCGCCCCGGCGGCACCGTCGAGGATCTCGGCCGGCCGATCGCCAGTGAGACCTTCATCTGGCGCATCACGACCGACGACCAGGGCAACGTGTACGGCGGCACCTTCCCGAACGGCAAGGTGTTCCGGTACGACGACAAGACCGGCGCCGTCCGCGACTACGGCACGGTCAAACCGGGCCAGACGTACGTCAAGAGCATCGACTACGCGGACGGCAAGATCTATACGGGCTCACTGCCCGACGCGCACATCATGGAGGTCGACGCCACCACCGGCGCGATCACCGAACTCCCGTCACCACCGGGGCTCGGCGACCCGGCGGACAAGGTCGTCTACGACCTGAACGCCCGCGGCGGCCGGGTGTACGCCCGGGTCAGCACTGCGTTCCCAGGTCCGCTGTACGTCTGGGACATCGCCTCGCGCACGTGGGTCGACGAGATCCCGAACGCGCACGGCCTCGACATCTCCCCGGTCGGTGCGGACGGATCGCTGTACCTGATCCAGGCCAGTGAGCTGAAGAAGTACGACCCGGCCACCAAGACCCTGACCGGGACCGGCCTGACCTTCACCGGCCGGATCCAGAACGCCCGCGCGATCGGGTACGCCGAGCTCGGCCTGCCCGACTACCCGGGCACGAGCGTGGTCGGGACCCTCTGGCGCGGCGAGGAGTTCCGGTACAACCCGCAGACCGGCAAGTCCGAGATCTTCCAGACCCAGGTACGCCGCGAGCCGATCGAGATCCTGTCCGTGGCCGGCGGGAAGGACAACATCTACGCCGGTGGCTTCCTCAACGGCGGCGTGTCCGTGGTCAACCCGACCACCGGCGCATCCACCTTCAATCGGTTCTCGCAGGTCGAGGCCCTGATGGAGGGGTCCGACGGCAAACTGTGGATCGGCGCCTACCCCGAGGCCCGGCTGTACTCCTACGACCTGACCAAGCCCTGGAGCAGCCCGGAGTACTCCCCCGGACCGCCCGGTACGCCGGACAACCCGACGCTGGCGCTCAACCTCAAGACGGACCTGCTCCAGACCCGGGCCCGGGCGCTGGCCGAGGTGAACGGGAAGATCGCGGTCGGCACCGTACCCGACGGAGACCGGCTCGGCGGCGCGCTGGTCATCTACGACCCGAAGACCGGAACGGCGCAGAAGTACCGCAACGTGGTCCAGGACGAGAGCGTCTTCGGCCTGACCGCCCGCCGCGGCATCGTCTACGGCGGTACGTCGATCGTCGGCGGACTCGCGACCACACCGCCGACCCGGGATGCGGGCACCGTGTTCGCGTGGGACGTTAAGAAGGCCAAGAAGCTCTGGGAGACCGTTCCCGTGCCGGGTGCGGCCACGGTTTCGTCGGTGACGATCGGCCCGGACGGGCTGCTCTGGGGCGTGGCCGGCAAGACCGTGTTCGCGGTGGACCCGAAGTCGGGCAAGGTGGTCAGGTCCTTCGTACTCGGGACCACGACCTCGAGCGGCGACATCGTCGCGACCCGGGAGGCGGTCTACGTGAGCATCGACCTGAACAAGATCTACCGGATCGCGCCGGGGAAGAAGCAGGTCCCGACGCTGTTCGTCGAGCACGCACACCGGCGGCTCGGCGTCCGTGGAGATCACCAGCTGCTGCTCACCAGCGGCTCCGAGCTGTTCCGAGTTGATATCAGCCGTTGACAGCCGAAATTCACCCCGGCTACTTTCGGTCCTGACCGTTATTCGGTCTCCTACTTTCCGGCCCTGACTTCCGGACACCCTGGGGGTGGCAATGAGATCCACTGTCCGCCGCATCGCGGCACCACTCACGGCGCTCGTACTGGCCGCCGCACTCTCCTCGTGCGGCGGCGGCTCGGACGACGCCTCGGACACGGCCAAGAAGACCGTCACCCTCTGGATGTATCCGGTGATCGGTGACCAGGCGACAAGTGACGCCTACTGGAAGAAGGTCGAGACCGACTTCGAGGCGGCCAACTCCGGGGTCGACCTGAAGATGGAGGCCCAGACCTGGGACGCCCGGGAGCAGAAGATCGCGGCCGCGTTCTCCGGCAAGAAGGGCCCGGACGTCCTGCTGATGATCCCGGACCAGATCCCGCAGTACGTCGCCAACGGGTCGCTCGAGCCGATCGACGACATCGTCACGCCGGAGAAGGACAAGTTCCTGCCGGCCGCGGTTCCTGGTCTGACCGTGGACGGCAAGGTCTACGGTGCGCCGATCTATCACACGGTCACCACGGCCATGTACAACAAGACGGTTCTGACCAAGGCCGGGATCAGCAAGCCGCCGGAGACCTGGGACGAGATCAAGGCGGCCGCGCCGAAGATCAAGGCGGCTGGGTTCTCCACGCTGGACTATTCCGCCTCACCAGAGGCGACGCTCAACCTGAACTTCTACCCTCTGCTCTGGCAGGCGGGCGGGAAGGTGTTCGCGGACGACGGCAAGTCGGTCGCGTTCAACCAGGCTCCGGGTCTGGAGGCGCTGACCTTCCTGAAGACGCTCTGGGACCAGGGCGATATCCCGAAGAGCGGTCTGAGCAACGGGAACAAGGTCGCGGACCAGCCGTTCGGCAAGGGTCAGGTCGCGATGGCGATGACGGCCACGCCGGCCGACGCCGCCACCGTCGCGAAGACCTGGGGTGCCGCGAACGTCGAGCTCGGCGCGCCGCTGACCGGTAAGAAGCAGGTCGGGTACGGCATTCCCGGTGGGCTCGTGCTGAACGCGGCGTCGGAGAACAAGGACGCGGCGAAGAAGTTCCTGTCGTTCATGATGCAGCCGGCGCAGTTGGAAGGGCTGAGCAAGGCGTCCGGGTTCTTCACCCCGCTCGCCGGAGCGAAGCCGCCGACGACCGACGCGAACGCGACCAGGTTCGCCGACGCACTCCAGTACGCGTTCCCCGGTGAGGCGAACCCGTCCGCCCGCCAGGTGATGTCCTTCCTCAGCACCGAGATCCAGGCCGTCCTCACCGGCAAGAAGCAACCCCAACAAGCCCTCGACGACGCCGCCAAACAATCCAACGACCTCCTCGAGAGACAACGTTGACCAACGCACGCCAAACACCAGACCAGGCCACGGGTCGGGCGGGACCCGTGGCCGCCCACCCAACCTCGACCTCCGGCCCGGGAACGGACTCCGGTCCCGGCACGGGTGCGACCTCCGGCCCGGGAACGGACTCCGGTCCCGGCACGGGTGCGGGCTCCGGCACGGGTGCGGGCTCCGGTCCGGCGGGCTCCGGTCCGGGCGGTCCGTCGTCTGGTGGTGGATCCCGGTTTTCCTTCCTGCGTGCCGCGTCGCCCGCAGGGCGGCGCGGCACGCTCAGAAGGCCGTGGGTCGGGTTGTTGTTTGTTGCGCCGATGCTGGTTTTGTTTTTGGTGTTCCGGCTGTTGCCTGTGGTTGGGGCTTTGCTGCTCTCGTTGACCGACTACCGGCTCAGCGGTAAGTGGTCGTTCATTGCCTTTGACAACTACAGCCGGCTGCTCTCGGACAACCTCTTCCACGAGAGCCTGCTGGTCACCCTGCTGTACACGGTGATCTTCGTCCCGCTGACCATGCTCCTGTCGCTCGGAACCGCCGTACTCCTGCACCAGGTGATCTGGAAGCGCGGCTTCTTCCGCGGTGTGTTCTTCCTGCCGTACGTGACCAGCATCGTCCTGGCGGCAGTGATCTGGAAATGGATCTACGACGTACAGGACGGCCTGCTGAACTCACTCCTCGGCCTGATCTCGGTCGGCCCGATCGACTTCCTCGGCCAGTCGGGATCCGTCCTGCCCTCCATCGCCGTCACTTCGGCCTGGAAGGGCTTCGGCTACTCGATGCTGATCCTGCTCGCCGGCCTGCAAGCGGTCCCGAAGTCCTACCTGGAGGCGGCCATGATCGACGGCGCCACCACTTGGCAACGGTTCCGCTACGTCACGCTCCCGCAGCTCCGCCCGATCCTGTTCTTCGTGCTGGTGATCGAGACCATCGGCGCGTTCCAGGTCTTCGACGCGATCTATGTGATGACCGGCGGCGGCCCGGTCCGCTCCAGCTACTCGCTCGTCTACTTCCTGTACGACAGCGCCTTCAAGTACTTCGACTTCGGT
Organism: Kribbella sp. NPDC051952; assembly: GCF_040680855.1. NCBI lineage: Bacteria > Bacillati > Actinomycetota > Actinomycetes > Propionibacteriales > Kribbellaceae > Kribbella > Kribbella sp. NPDC051952. Next base: position 134,292 of record NZ_JBFAXQ010000007.1, on the reverse strand, counting down.
TACGCCAGTGCGATCGGGCTCGTCCTGTTCCTGATCGTGCTGATCGTCTCGCTCGTGCAACGACGACTCGTCGGGAGGGACGACTGATGGTGAACGTACTCGAGCGCCCCCCGGTCGAGGAGACCAACGACACCCATGCCGTCGGCAAGCGCCCAGCCGCCCGGCTGACCCTGCCGACGCTCCTCACGCTGACCGCGATCGTCACGATCCTCCCGTTCGCGGCGATGGTCCTGGTCGCGTTCGCACCACCCAGCGGCCAGACCTTCCCGGGCGCGCTGAACCCGGCCAACTTCACCCTCGAGAACTTCCAGAAGGTCCTGTCCAGCTCGGACATCCCCCGCTGGACGGTCAACTCGCTGATCTACTCGCTCGTGTCGGTCGTCTGCGTCCTGCTGTTCTCGTCGATGGCCGGGTACGCGTTCGCGAAGAAGAAGTTCCCCGGCCGGGAGTTGATGTTCTGGGCGTTCCTGGCCACGCTGATGGTCCCGTTCCAGGCGACGCTGATCCCGTCGTACATCCTGGTCGCACGCCTCGACTGGGTGGACAGCTACTGGGGTCTGATCGTGCCCACGCTGGCGAACTCACAAGCCGTGTTCCTGATGCGCCAGTTCATCAGCCAACTCCCCGACGAACTCTTCGAAGCGGCCGAGATCGACGGCGCCGCCGAGTGGCGCATCTTCACGATGATCGTGATGCCACTCATCCGCCCGGTGCTGGCGACGCTGGGCATCTTCGTTTTCCTCTGGCACTGGAACGACTTCCTCTGGCCGCTGGTGATCGGCCAGTCCGGCAAGATGCAAACCCTCACCGTCGGCCTCGCGACCCTCCAGACCCAAGCCGTCCCGATCAACCAGATCATGGCCGGCGCCACCATCACGGTAGTCCCCAGCCTCCTGGTCTTCGGCCTACTCCAGCGCTACCTGACCGACAGCATCGCCATGTCCGGCCTCAAAGCCTAGGGCTGATTGTCAGGTCGTCGGTGGGGTGCGGTTGAGCATGGTGTGCATTTCTTGGCCGTGGACTGTCAGGGACCAGATGACGAGGATGTCGACGGCCATCATGATCGTGGACCAGATCGGGAACGCCGCGAGGAAGGCGACGTTCACCAGCAGGCTCAGGACGGAGAGGACGACGCCGACGATCCGGCCCCAGAGGCGGCCGTTGAGGAGGGCGATGCCGGCCGCGACGACGAGCACGCCCAGGCCCAGGTGGATCCAGCCCCATCCCGCGTAGTCGAGGTGGATGGTGAGGCCGCGTGGGGTGACCAGGTAGTAGTCGTCGTCGAACAGCGCGATGAAGCCCTGGAAGGCGTGGAACATGCCGAGCACGATCATCATCACGCCGGCGAAGATGATCCAGCCGATCCAGCGGCTCGGCCACTCGGGGACCTCGACCTCACCGGGGACAGGCGGCGTCAGGTGCCTTCCCCGGGGTGACTCGGCGTCGGTGTCCACCACTTCATCATCCGCACCACCGACTCACCCGGCCTCATCCGTTGTGGGGGACAACGATGCCCGCCGGGCGCGGTACTCGCTGACCGGGTGGTACCGGTCGTAGAGCATGGTGAGGATGCTGACCAGGAACACGAAGAACAGAGTGTCGGTCAGTGGCAGGTCGTCGTCGCGACGTTGGAGCAGCAGCTCGGCAACGACGACCAGTACGACGTTGATGGCGAAGACGGCCGCGAACGAGATCCAGGCGGAGTCCCAGCCGTACCCCCGCCGGACCGACCAGAGTCCGATCGCGGAGTTGAGTACGACGAAGACCGCGATGCCGAGGAACAGCTCGAGATCGTTGGCCTCGACGCCGGGCAGGACCCGTCCGTAGATCACGCTGATCAGACCGATCAGGAAGATCTTCTCGACCGACGCCATGTCGAAGACCTTCCGGTGCGCGGCCTGGTAGGCGACCCGCTCGTCAGCCTCGTCCATCTCGACCGGCAGCGGGTCCGCCTTCAGGCGCAACGGCCAGTCGGGCGGACTCAGCCGCGGCACGACGACGAACCACAGCACCGCACCGAGAGCGAGTACGGCGACCACCAGGGCCGGCAGGAACCACGGCACGTCCCGGATGGTGTCGGTCAGGTCCAGCTGGGCGACGTGGATCCAGGTCTCCTGCGGCAGCTTGACGAAGATCCAGATCCCGGCCGCCACCAGCATCCAGAACTTGAGCCCGTAGCGCAGCGGGTTCCGCCGGGCGCGGACCAGCTCGTAGGCGATGAAGAAGTACTCGAACGTGTTCGGGAACACCAGCAGCAGGAACCTGAGCCCGGTGAGCTCGAAGACCACCACCCCGATCTGGCGGTAGAAGAACAGGAAACGGCTGACCTGGACAGCCCCCTGGTTGGTCCAGTTGCGCAGGCTGGCCAGGTAGGCGATCGACAGGTAGAAGACGTCCATCGCCTTGTCGTAGCTCTGGTAGTTCGGCGGGTCGTAGCCGAAGGTCTGGAAGATGGTCTGGTCGACGCCGTCGAGCAGCAGACAGCCGATGATCGCGGGCAGTGGATACCGCGGAATCAGCAGCGGCAGCGCGAACCGCGCCAGTACGACGCTCCAGAACACGACCTCGACGCCCATCCGGCCCCTCTCCCTCGCCGCGCTCCCCTGATCCTCGCCCAGCGGGCTCGTCGGACGCTAGGCGTGGGCCGGTACGGACGCTTCACCCAGGGCGGGTGATGCCGCGGGGCGGGATGTCCGGGATGTTCGAATCCCCTGGTCCGGCGGGTAGGGAGGTGACGAACCATGCCCGAGGCCCCTGACGCTGCGCTTCCGCTGGACGCCACTCCGGCGGTGCCTGATCCGTGGTCGCTCCCGCGCGGCGTGGTCGTCCTGCTCGGGACCGCCGGCGCGTTCATCACCGCCGCCGGGCTGCGCGCCTTCGGGGGAATCGCCGGCCCGATCTTCCTCGCTCTGGTCCTGACCATCGCCGTCAGTCCGTTGCGCCGGCTGCTCATCCGGCGCGGCGCCCGGAAATGGGTCGCCGGACTGGTCGCGCTCCTGGTGGTGAACGCGCTGTTGCTCGGGCTGGCCGCCGCCCTGGCCTATTCCGTCGCGCGGCTGGCCACTCTGCTGCCGTCGTACCAGAGCACGTTCGGGCAACTCGTCGGCGACGTACGGGGCTGGCTGTCCGAACTCGGGATCGGCAATCAGGAGATCCAGCGAGCCCTGCAGGCGCTCGACCTCGGCAAGGCGCTCAACCTCCTGCAGAGCTGGCTGACCGGCCTGCTCGGGGTCTTCTCCGATCTCGGCTTCATCGTGGTGCTGCTGTTCTTCATGGGCCTCGACGCCAACGGTTTCACCGAGCGCCTGACCGACGCCGCGAAGGTTCGGCCCGGGATCACCACCGCACTGGCAGGCTTCGCCCGCGGTACGACGCGCTACCTGGTCGTCTCGACCGTCTTCGGACTGATCGTCGCTCTGGTCGACGTCGCGGTGCTCTACCTGCTCGACATCCCACTGCCGTGGCTGTGGGGTCTGCTCGCCTTCATCACCAACTACATCCCGAACATCGGATTCTTCATCGGGGTCGTCCCGCCGGCGCTGCTGGGCCTGCTCGCCGAAGGTTGGTCGACCCTGGTCTGGGTGGTGGTGGCGTACTGCGTGATCAACTTCGTCTTCCAGTCGATCATCCAGCCGAAGATCGTCGGTGACGCGGTCGGACTGTCGACCACGCTGACATTCCTGTCGCTCGTCTTCTGGGGCTGGGTGCTCGGTCCGCTGGGCGCGATCCTCGCCATTCCGCTGTCGCTCCTGGCCAAGGCGCTGCTACTGGACGCCGATCCGTCCACCCGCTGGGTGAGTGGACTGATCTCCGGTGCCCCGACGCCGGCGCACGAGGAGGAATCCGAGCCCGCCCCGGAGCCCGAGCCCGAGTCCGACTAGCTGAGGTTGCCGAAAGCTTCGATCGAGCGGAGTACGTCGGCCTGGGGCATGCCCGGAGGCTGGATCCGGAGGATGATGCCGTCGGCACCCATCTGCTCGTAGTGGGCAATCCGGTCGGCGCATTCGGCCGGCGAGCCGATGACGCTGCGGGCGGCGATGTCGTCCCAGCCCTGGGTGTAGCGGCTCGCGTCGGCGGAGGTGCGTTTCCAGCCGGTGTAGGCGTCGTACAGGTCGCGGAGCGGCTCCTCCAGCGCATCCCGTGCGTCCTGGGACGTGGGCGCGCAGAACCCCTCGCGGCAGATGATCACCTCGGCCCCGAGCGTGCCCTCACCGCGCGGGTAGCCCCGGTACTCGGCGATCTTGTCCGGCAGATCCGCGTCGAGTTCGTTGAAGGACGTGGTCCAGCCGTCGCACATCCGCGCCGTACGCTCGAGCATCGCCGAGACCCGGCCGCCGTTCCACAGCTTCGGGCGCGGCGACTGCACCGGCCGCGGGGACAGGAACGCATCCCGGATGCTGGTGAACTTCCCGTCGTACGTCACCGACTCCTCGGTCCACAGCCGGGTCAAGATCGTCACGCACTCCTCGAACCGGGCGACCCGCTCGGCTTGCGTCACGCCGTACAGCGCGAACTCCTCCGGCCGGTACCCGAGCACGAACCCGGCGGTCAGCCGCCCACCCGACAGTACGTCGATATGCGCCAGCGTCTCGGCCAGTACGACGGGGTCGTACAGCGGCGCCACGATCCCGGCCGTGGCGATCCCGATCCGCTCGGTGTGAGCCGCGATCCAGGTCAGCGAGGTGAGGATCTCGTGGTAGCCGGGCCGGTGCAGGTGCCTTTCGCCGAGCACGATCCACTCGAAGCCGGCCTGCTCGGCCAGTCGCGCCTGCTCGACGGCGTCGGCCAGCCGCGGCGGTTCGCCGGGGGTGCCGTAGCCATTCAGATAGAGACCCAGCCGCATCGGGGTGCCACCTTCCGTTGACAGGGAGCGCTCGCGGTATTTACGGTCTTGACCGTAAATGCTTTCCGATCAGAATGCGACCCTAGGAGCCGGAATTGAGTGTTGCATCGCATCCGGTCGGGTTGCCGACCGGGCCAACCCCCGCCGCGCCGTCGAGCCCGATCAGCGCGATCAAGACCCGCGTGGTCAGCGCCCGGTATCGCCGGCCGTTCCAGATCAGCAGCGGGATCAGCACCGAGCTGATCAGCCTGGTGGTCGAGATCCACACCGCGGACGGTGCGATCGGTATCGGCGAGACGTCCCCGATGACGGCGTACACCGGCGAAACACTGGCCGGGGTGACCGCCGCGATCGAGGAGCACCTCGCACCGGCCCTCATCGGCCGTGATCCGCTCGACCGGGCCGGTGCGCACGTCCTGATGGACACCGTCCTGCGCGGGCAGCAGGTGGCCAAGTCCGGGCTCGACATCGCCCTGTACGACCTCGCTGGGCGACTCAGCGGCTGGCCGGTGCACGCACTGCTCGGTGGGAGCGTCAGAGAACGTGTACAGACCACCTGGGTCGTGGGCCTCGGAACACTCGACGAAATGGCCGCAGAGGCCGCGGAGTACTCCGCCAGAGGCTTCCAGCACCTGAAGGTCAAGGGCGGCCAGGACCCGGCCAAGGACCTCGAGCTGGTCCGTGCGGTCCGTTCAGCCATCCCAGCGGACGCAGAGCTCTGCCTGGACGCCAACGAGGGGTACGACGCAACCACAGCGCTCCCGTACCTCGCCAAAATGACCGAGGCCGGTCTGACCCTCCTGGAGCAGCCACTTCCCCGCTGGGACCTGACTGGACTCGTGCGGCTGCGTGACCGGCTCGACGTCCGCGTAATGGTCGACGAGAGCATGCACTCGTTGCACGACGCTCTGGAGATCGTGCGGCGCGGGGCGGCCGACGTACTGAACATCAAGATCCTCAAGGTCGGCGGACTGCATCGCGCGCTCCAGATCGCGAACGTGGCCGAGGCTGCCGGGCTCGCGGTGAAGGTAGGCTCGATGCCGGAGCTGGGGGTGGCCACACTGGCCGCGGTCCACCTGGCTGCCGCCGTACCGGGCGCCACCGTCGCGGGCGACTTCGTCGGGCCGCTGATGGTCGACGAGGACCCGCTGGCTCCGAGTGTGTTCGCCGACTGCGACGGCTGGATCGACGTACCGAAGCGCCCGGGCCTCGGCCACGACGTCTGAGAGGTCACCCATGCACGCACTGATCGAGAAACTCCGCGGCACTGTGCTCCCCGCGGTCGTCACGCCGATGGATTCCGAGGGTGTCGTCGCGTACGACGCTCTGTCCGCGTACGCCGGTGCTCTCACGGCAGCGCCCATCGGTGGGATCGCAGTGTGGGCCCACACCGGGCGAGGGCTGTACCTGTCCGCGTCAGACCGGTCCAAGGTCCTGGAGACGTGGCGGTCCGCCACGGACGTGCCCATCGTCGCGGGAGTTGGCGTACCGCGGTCTCAGTCCGCGCAGACGCTGCAGGAGGCGGCAGACGCGACTGTGGCGATGGCGCTGCAGGCTGCTGCGGGCGGTGCGGACGCAGTGATGGTCTATCCGCTCGCTGCGCTGGGAGACCTGCCGGACGGAGACGCTCAGGCTGTTGCGCTGCACGAGCGGGTCGCAGCGGAGAGCGGGCTGCCACTGGTCGGTTTCTACCTGCACGGCGAGGCCGGCGGGTACCCGTACTCCCCTGCACTCATCCGGGACCTGCTGGGCCTGGACTCCATGCTTGGCGTGAAGACTGCAACGCTGGACCGCGCTATCGGGTGCCAGGACGCCATCTGGGCTGGGCGTGGCACCGGGAAGCTGCTGATCACTGGCGAGGACCGCATGTACGGGCCTTCGTTTATGTGGGGCGCGGATACCGCCCTGGTCGGGATCGCGGCGGCTCAGGTCGCGCTGTCTGCCGATGTGCTCGCGGCGTGGACCGCTGGTGACCACAGTGGCTTCTTGACGGCCTCTGAGCGGCTGGACCGGTTCGCTGCCGCCACGTTCTACGCGCCGATCGAGGGGTACGTGCAGCGGATGCTCTGGGCGGCTGTGTGGGAGGGGCTGCTGCCGGAAGAGGCGTCGTACGACCCTTATGGACCGTCCTTGCCGCCTGGCGAGCGGGATGTGGTCGTCCACTGCCTGGAGGACCTGCGCGGCTAGGCCGGCCGTGAGGTGGCGCGCTCCCTCCCTCGCTCCACCACACCGGCGCCGGCTCGACCGCCTCAGGGATGGCGGTAATTGTGGTCTTGACCGAAACTAAAAGAGGCAGGCGTGAACGTCAAGGCCTTTGCAGCTTCCTGCGCTATTCTGCGAGTTGAGGGCCAGACCAGAAGTCGATGAGCTGTCCCAAGGTGCAGAGGAGTCCCGTGCAGACCCTAAGTGCGGTGGCCTGATGAGCGTCACGGTCGGCGTCGTCGGCCCGGAGGACCTGGTTCAGCGCGTGATCCTGCTCGGCCCGCCGAGCGGCGCGACCCTCCTCCCGCTGCCCTACCGGCACGAGACCGAGGCCGTCGAACTCGTCGAGCAAGCACAGGAGAGCGTCGACGCACTGCTGTTCACGGGCGTGGTGCCGTACACGATCGCCACCGAGGCCGGCGCGATCAACCGGCCCGCGATGTACGTCTCGTACGACGGAGCCACGCTGCTCCGGGCGTTGGTCGAACTGCTCCGGCTCGGTCACAACGTCACCCAGTTCTCCATCGACACGCTCCGGCGCAGTGAGGTCCTGGAGACGCTAATTGAGGCCAAGCTGCCGACCGACCAGATCCACGTGCTGCCGTACCGGCCCGGGCTGACCTCGGACGACATCGTCGCGTTCCACCGGGCCGCGCGGGACAAGCACGACACCAAGGTCGCGATCAGCTGCCTCGGTTCGGCCTTCCACCTCCTCGAGAACGAGATGCCCTCGGTCCGCCTGGCCCCGTCGCGGTACTCGATCCGCTCCACCCTGCAGGCGCTGGTCCTGACCACGACCGGTCAGCACGTCGGCGACGCACAGGTCGCGCTCGGCGTGATCGCCCTCCCCGAACCGGACGACGCATTGGCCGGTGACCTGATCACGCTCGGCGGCAGCCTGGCCGCGCTGCCCGACGGCCGGCATCTCGTCGTCACCACCCGCGGCCTGCTCGAGCAGGCCACCGAACAGTTCAGCCGGATGCCCTTGCTCGACAGCCTCGCGGCCCGGCACAGCACGGCGTACGTCGGCTTCGGCGTCGGCCGTACGGCGGCAGAAGCCGAAGCTCTCGCCCGCCGCGCCGTCAGCCGCGCGGAGTCCATCGGTACGGTCGCCGGCGTCGTGTCGATGTCCGACGACGTAGAGATCGTCATCGAGCCCTCCGGCGACCAACCAGTCACCACCCGAGGCCCCGAAAGCCTCCCGCTGCTGGCCCGCCGAGTAGGCCTCAACACCCAAACTCTTGCCCGCATGCGCGAACTCACCGCCACCCTCCCCGACGGCCTCACCACCCAGGACGTAGCCGACCACCTGGCCGTCCAACTCCGCACCGCCCGCCGAGTCCTGAAACGCCTCGAACGAGCCGGCCTAGCCGCCCCCACCGGCACCCAACAACACGGCCGAACCGGCCGCCCACCCACCGTCTACCTCATCCGCCTGTAGAAGTCCCCAAGCGAGAGCTTCAAGTGGGTTGTGGGGTTGACAATCGGGGGTGGTGGGAGCTGTTTGGAGTTGGGGGTGGGGGAATTATGGACAGTTATCCGACTGCAGGTGTTGCTACGGCTGAGGTTGCGGGGGTTACGCGCATTCTCAACTGTTTGCCGTCGCCCGAGCAGGAGAACGACTGGGGGTACCGGACCGCGGACGAAGCCGGTCTGGTGGCTGCGGCTCAAGTGCCCAAGTCGATGGATCTTCGCGACGACTCCTGGTGGGAGATCGGTGATCAGAAGTCGACCGGATCGTGTGTCGGCTGGGCGCTGGCGGATTCGGTACTGCGTTGGCATTTCGTACAGGCCAGCCGCATCGACAAGGCCGACAAGATGTCCCAGCGCTTCATCTGGATGGCCGCGAAGGAAACCGACGAGTCGGTGGACCGCCCGACGACCTTCATCGATACGAGCGGCACCTGGCTGAAGGCGGCCCTTGACGTCGCCCGCAAGTGGGGCTCGGTCCGCGAATCGCTCCTGCCGTTCGAACCGACGACCCTGTACGGCGGCCCGACGGCGACCTTCTACGCCATCGCCGCGCAGTTGAAGATCGCGTCGTACTTCAACCTCGGCCGAGACCTGGCCGACTGGCGCAAATGGATCGCCAACGCCGGACCGATCCTCGTCCGCCTCGACGTCGACTCCACCTGGATGAAGGCCCCCAAGGGCAAACTCACCACCTACAAGCAGCCCGCCGAACCTGCCGGCCACGCAGTAGCCCTCGTCGGCTACACCAGCACCGGCTTCATCGTCCGCAACAGCTGGGGCACCAACTGGGGCGACAACGGCTACGCCTACGCAACCAACGCCTACACCAAAGCCGCCTTCACCGAGGCCTACGGCGCAGTCCTCTAACCCTCACCACATCGGCAGGCCGCAGCTCGGGTGGGGAGGATCTTGCCCCCAGAACGGCACAAGATGCTCCCCAATCCACCCGGCGGGCGGCGAAGGCAGCCTGAGGTCTACGGCTGGATTATGGTGACGCCGGCCGGGGTGGCGGTGGAGAGGGCGGCTAGGGCGACGGGGGTTTCCTCGAGGGAGATCGTGCGGGTGACCAGGTCGGCGGGGTTTAGGTTGCCGGTGGCAACTAAGTAGAGCATTTCGGGGTAGGCGTGGGCCGGCATGCCGTGGCTGCCCAGCCATTCGAGTTCCTGGCCGATGAGGCGGCTGACGTCCAGGTGGACGCCGGACGGGAGCAGGCCTACCTGGAGGTGGCGGCCTCGGGGGCGCAACGCTTGCAGGGCTTGCTGGACGATGTCGTTCGAGCCCAGGGCGTCCATCGTGACGTGGGCTCCGCCGAGGGCGTGGATCTCGTCGACCGTCTGCGGTGATGCGGTCAGCGTGTCGGAGGCGCCGTACGAACGGGCCAGCTTCAACGCATCCGGATTCGTGTCGACGGCGATCACCCGAGCGCCGAGGGCCGCAGCGATCATCACGGCGGACAGCCCGACCCCGCCGCAGCCGAAGATGACCACGTTCTCCCCAGCCGCCACCCGGCCGACCTGGCGGATGGCGCGGAATGACGTGGCGAAGCGGCAACCGAGGCCCGCCGCAGTGGCGAAGTCCAACGAATCGGGCAGCCTGACCAGGTTGACCGAGGCGTACGGGACGGCGACGTACTCGGCGAAGGAGCCCCAGTAGGTGAAGCCGGGCTGCTCCTGCCGCACGCACACCTGCTGGTCACCGGCAAGGCACTGCTCACAGGATCCACACGCACAGATGAACGGCGTCGTGACCCGATCGCCAACCTGCCAACCCTCGACACCCGCACCGAGAGCAGCGATCGTCCCGGCCAACTCGTGTCCCGGCACATGCGGCAGCACGATGTCCGAGTCGTGCCCCATCCACCCGTGCCAGTCACTCCGGCAGAGCCCCGTCGCCTCGACCCTCAAAACCACGGAGCCAGGAGCAACAGCAGGCTCCGGGACCTCCTCCACAACGGGCAGTACGCCGTACTCCGAAACCACCACAGCGCGCATTCCGGCACCCTAACCGACGCAGAACTCGTTGCCCTCCGGGTCCAGCATGACGATGTGGCCCAGTACGTCGGGACCGTAGAACTCCTCCCGCACCTGCACAGCACCAAGCTCCACCAACGAGGCCGCCTTCGACCGCATCCGGTCCGCAGCCGCCTCATCGCGAACGGGCCCGGCGACCCGGATGTCGATGTGGAGCCGGTTCTTGGAGGTCTTCGGCTCGGGCACCCGGAGGAACCCGATCGCGGGCCCGACGTCGTCAGGGTCCACGATCGAGGCTCCGTCCGGGTCGTCGTACCCGGGCTCCAGGATGTAGCCGAGCGCCGCCGCCCAGAAGTCCGCGAGCCGCTGCGGCTCGGCCGCATCCGCACCGATAGTCCAGTTCGTCGCCATGCAGGCGACGGTAGTACCTATTCCGGACGATCCGCGCCCGGATCAGCCGCCGGCGACGGCCGGGATGATCGAGATCTGCCCGCCGTCCTTGATCGCCGTCTGCAGCCCGTCGGCGAACCGTACGTCGTCATCGTCGACGTACACGTTCACGAACCGGCGCAGCTCCCCGGAGTCGTCCAGCACCCGGCTCTTGATACCGGGGTACGAACCGTCCAGCGAGTCCAGCACCTCGCTCAGGGTCGAGCCCTCGGCGGAGACCTCGGAGACGCCCTGGGTGTAGGGCCGCAGGATGGTCGGGACGCGAACGCTCACACTCACTGCAGGCCTGCCTTCACGAAGGCGTCGTACGACGCGGGAATGGTCACCTTGGGGCCGACCCGGTCGGCCACGGCGTCGAGCGTCTTCAGCCCGTCGCCGGAGTTGATGATCACCGTCTCGGCCTCGGGGTCGAGTTGGCCGGTGGCGATCAGCTTCTTCAACGTCGCGACCGTCACGCCGCCCGCGGTCTCGGCGAAGATGCCCTCGGTCCGGGCCAGCAACTGGATGCCCTCGACAACTTCCTCGTCGCTGACATCCTCGATCGCACCACCGGTACGGCGAGCAACGTCGAGCACATACGGTCCGTCGGCCGGGTTGCCGATCGCGAGCGACTTGGCGATCGTGTCCGGCTTCACCGGCTTGACCACGTCGTGGCCGGCCCGGAACGCCTGGGCCACCGGCGAGCAGCCGGTCGCCTGAGCGCCGTAGATCTTGTAGTCGGTGGCGTCGACCAGGCCGAGCTTGCCGAGCTCGGTAAAGCCCTTGTCGATCTTGGTCAGCTGCGAGCCGGACGCGACCGGGATCACCAACTGCTGCGGGATCCGCCAGCCGAGCTGTTCGGCGATCTCGAAGGCCAGCGTCTTGGAGCCCTCGGAGTAGTACGGCCGGACGTTGACGTTGACGAACGCCCAGCCCTCCTCCTCACCGGCGATCTCGGAGGCCAGTTTGTTCACGTCGTCGTAGTTGCCCTCGACGGCGACCAGGGTCCCGCCGTACACGGCGGTGGTGATCACCTTCGGGCGCTCGAGGTCGTGCGGGATGAACACGACCGAGCGGATGCCGGCCCGGGCGGCGGCCGCGGCGACGGCGTTGGCCAGGTTGCCGGTGGAGGGGCAGGCGAAGACCGTCATGCCGAGCTCGCGGGTGGCGCTCAGGGCGGACGCGACCACGCGGTCCTTGAAGGAGTGGGTCGGGTTGCCGGAGTCGTCCTTCACCCACAGCTTGCGCAGGCCGAGCTCGCGGGCCAGGTTCTGCGCGTCGACGAGCCGGGTGTAGCCGGGCTCGGTGTTCGGGAAGCTGGCCACGTCGACCGGGACGGGCAGCAGTGGCTGGTAGCGCCAGATGTTCTTGGGACCGGCCTCGATCTGCTCACGGGTGATCGTCGGGTACTCGTATCCGACCTCGAGCGGACCGAAGCACTCCATACAGGCGTAGAACGGGCCGAGTGGCGACTTCGCCCCACAGGCGCGACAGCTCAGGTGCGTACCGTTGCCGAAGGCACCTTCACGGATCGTGTGGGTGGTGGTGGCCAGGCTCATGAGTGAGGTTCCCCTCTCATCTTCCCCGCGAACACCGGATCTCGGCGGCGGGACGGATTTGGCACCGTTCCACCGCGAGGCGCCCCGGGCGGGGGCTCGACGGGGAGGGTTGCCGGGACTTCAACGGGCCGTTTCCCTCAGTCCCTCTGGATGAGCTCCTCCGACATTACCCAATCGGGTCCATATTGTGTCTTCCGTTCCCACCATCCGAGACAGCCGATCTCAGCTGCGGCGACGCTCACGGAAGGTACGGCGGTACGCCGACGGCGACGTGTGGAGCTGCTTGGCGAAGTGATGCCGCAGCGTCACCGGGGTCGCGAACCCGGCAGCCACCGCGATCTCCTCCACCGGCGCATCCCCGGTCTCCAGCATGCTCAGCGCCGCCTGTACCCGCTGGGCGATCAGCCACTTGCCGGGCGTCGTACCCGTGGCTTTCGCGAAGTGTCGCAGATAGGTCCGCGGCGACAGTCCCGCCTGCTTGGCCAGATCCGGTACGCCGATGGGTTCGGCGAGGTGCTCGAGCGCCCAACCAAGACTCTGGGCGACCGAGTCGTCGCCGGCGTCGGGCGGCACCGGGGATTCGATGTACTGCGCCTGCCCGCCGGACCGGTAGGGCTGGATCACGAGTCGCCGCGCAACCGCGTTCGCTACGGCCGCGCCGTGGTCCTTGCGGACCAGGTGCAACGCGAGGTCGAGCCCGGCCGCGCAGCCGGCGCTCGTGAGTACGTCGCCTTCGTCGGTGTAGAGCGGATCCGGATCCACCACGACCTCCGGGTAGCGCTCGCGCAGGAGGTCGGCGTACCGCCAATGGGTGGTCGCGCGGCGACCGTCGAGGAGGCCGGCGGCCGCGAGCGCGAAGGCACCCGAGCAGATCGACACGATCCGGGCGCCACGGCGGTGCGCTGTCCGCAACGCCTCGATGAGCTCCGCGGACGTCTCGTCGCGCGGGTCGACGACGCTCGGGATAACGACCGTGTCCGCCGCGGCGAAGTCCTCGAGTCCGTGTGGGCTGCTGAGGGTCGCGCCGCCGATCACGCGGATCGGATCCGGGGTCTCGGTGCAGACCTTCAGCTCGTACCAGGGCTGGTCGATGTCCGGCCAGACCAGCCCGAACACCTCGATCACGATCCCGGCTTCGAAGGCCGTCATACCGTCGTACGCGAGCACCGATACGGTCTGCTGGGCCATGTCAAAATCTTAGCGACAGGCGTCGTTTACGCCACTTCTCCGTCGAGGCGCAGCCTCGGACGATGGACGTATGTTCACCGCACTGAAGGAGTTCGCCGCCGGAATCCACGCCGCCAATGCGATCCGCCACGGGATCCGGCCGGCAACGAGGGCGCTCAGCCGGCCCGATCCCGGCGTACGTCGAGCATCCGCATCAGCGGCGTCGCGGCGACACCATGAACAACCACGCTCAGTACGACGGTGAAGCCGACGGTCGCCCACAACCACGGCAGATCGGTGCCGAAGTCTGAACCGGCGTACGCCAGGTAGAACACCGACCCGACTCCCCGGATGCCGAAAGCGGCCGTCACCCAGCGTTCGGAGCGGCGCAGCGGGGTCCCGGCCAACGCGACCCATGCGGTCAGGGGCCGGAGCACCAGCACGAGTAGTAGTCCCAGGGCGGCGCCGGCGAGGGTGAGCGGCTTGAGCAGACCGGCCGTGATCGCGGACCCGAGGAGCAGCAGGATCCCCCAGGTGAGGATGTGTTCGAGCTGCTCGACGAACCCGTGCAGGTCCTCGTGGAAGTCGTGATGCCGTTCGGCCGCGCGGAGCGTCAGTGCTGCGACGAAGACCGCGATGAATCCGTAGCCGTGCAGTACCTGGGCGAGTCCGTAGACGCCCAGCGTCATCGCGAGCGCCAGCACCGGCTCACGCGAATCTGCCAGGCGGAAGGTGCGCGAGGGTGCGGAGAACGCCATCTTGCCGAGCAGCCAGCCGACGCCCAGGCCGACCGCCACACCGATCACGGTCCGCCCGACCAGGTCCCAGGCGAACCACTCGAGCGCCCAGCCACCGACCGCACCCTTGGTCGCCCCGAACACCGCCGCGTAGACGAACGGGAAGGCCAGGCCATCGTTCAGGCCGGCCTCGGAAGTGAGCGCGAAGCGGACCTCGTCGTCCTCTTCCGGCTCGGCTTCCGCACCCGTCGACGGGCCTTGCACCTGGACGTCCGAGGCGAGCACGGGATCGGTCGGAGCGAGCACGGCACCGAGCAGCAGGGCGGTCGCCGGAGCGAGACCGAGCAGCCAGCCTGCGCCGGCGACGGCGGCGATGCATGCGGGCATCGCGACCAGCAGGAGCCGCCACGTCACCTTCCACCGGTGCCATCCGATCGGGCGGTCGATGGCCAGGCCAACACCCATCAGAGCGACCAGGATCGTCAGCTCGGCGAGGTGCTCGGTGAGGCCGGATTCGACGATCGGACTGAGGTGGGACTGGTCGACGGCCAGGCCGAGGAGCAGGCCGGCACCGAGAAAACCGATCGGTGCGGAGACGGCGTACCGGCGGAGCAGACGCGGCAGGACGGCGCCGAGCAGCAGCGCCAGGCCTGCCACGAGATACAGGCCGTCCCCGTCGATCTTCATGATGGGAACCTAGTGCCCCGACTACCGCAGACGATGCGTCGCACCCGGGGTGTGAGTTGGCAACGATTTGCGCGGCCCATAGCGGGGATGCCGGTTCCCGGCCATCTCCAACAGCCGTTGCACCCGGAAGCGGTGACCGCGGTACGGCTCGATCAGCTCGGCGCAGCCGTCGTCGTCGAGCTCTTCGCCGATCAACGCGTACGAGACGTCGCGCGACACGTGATAGTCCGCGAACGAGAAGGCGTCGGCGTCGCCGTGTGCCCGCTGCCGGACCTCGGCCGCGGTCCACACGCCCACACCAGGCAGCGATCGCAACCGTGCCTCGATCTCGGCCGAGTCGGTCAGCTCCAGCGTCCGCTCCAACGCCTTGGCCCGGGTCGCCGCAGTCAGAACCACTCGCGATCGGCGGCCCTCAACACCCGCCCGCAACCACTGCCAGGACGGGATCAGCCGCCACTCCTCCGGCGCCGGCGGCACCATCAGCACGCGTCCTTCTGGACCGGTCGGGCCAGGCGCGGGGTCGCCGTACTCACGCAGCAGGACTCGCCACGCCCGGAACGCCTCCTTGCCGGTCACGACCTGCTCGATCCCCGCGGCCGCCATCGCCTCGAACACCGCCCGCGTCCGCGGCACCCGTACATCCGGGAACCGCCGGGCCGCATCCACCAGCGCCCGATGCTCCGGCAGCGGCTCGAACCCGTCCCAGCTGTCCTTCTCCCCCAGCAACTCCGGCACCCCGTCGAGCGCCCACTGCGCACCCGGACCCCACGCCTCCGCCTCGACAGCTCCGGCGTACGGCGTCAACCGGAGAAGCACCGGCCCCTCGGGCGTCCGGGTAGCCCGCCACACCGTCCGCCGCAGCGGGTCGAACACGTACGCCGGATCCCCTGGCCCCTTCCGCAATCCACCGATCACCGAGTGCGGATCTACAACCCGCCCAGCCCGCCAGACCCGCACCTCCGAACTCACCCGCCAAGTCTTACTCACCCCACCGACAGAACCTCATACTGAGCGCCATGAGCGGGTGGCAGTGGGTGAAGCTGGTCGGCAACTTCCTCAATCTCTCCACCGTGGCCGGCGCTGCCGTCGGGGTGATCGGGCGGGCGTCGTTCAGCCGGGGGCCTCGGGGGCTGGTGTTCGCCAACGGGTACAAGTTGCGGTTTCCGGTGGCGGGCGCGTTCACGATCGGGAACGTCGTACTGAGCAAGCACCCGCGGTCGTACTTCGACAACCCGGCCCTGGTGCGGCACGAGGAACGACACTCGTGGCAGTACTTCTGGCTGATCGGACTGCCGATGTTGCCGTTCTACGGCGTCGCGGTGGTCATCTCGTTCCTGCTCACCGGCGACCCGGCCTCACGCAACCTGTTCGAGCGGCTGGCCGACCTCAAAGAGGGCGGGTACGTCGAGAGGCCCATTCAGCCGATCGGGAAGACGGTGACGCAGGCGTTCACCGGGCTGCGATCGCGTCCGAAAGGGCCGTGAGTACGGTCACCACGCCGGTCGGGTCGTCGACCACGATGTCGGCCGCGTCGATCAGTTCGGTGGCGTTGGACGAGCGGGTGGCGAGCAGTACGGCGCGGAGCCCGGTCTTGCGATGCTCTTCGATCGCACGGAACGCAGCCAGGTCACCCAGGTCGTCACCGGCGTACAGGATCGACTTGGCGCCGGTGGACTCGAGCAGTCGACGTAAAGCGACGCCCTTGTCGATTCCGGGTGGCCGGAGCTCCAGGACCAGGTTGCCCGGCTCCAGGCGCAGCTCGGTCGACTCAGCCAGCTCGGTCAACGGCGTACGCAGTCGCTCGAACGCACCAGCCGGATCGGCCAGCCGACGGGTGTGCACCGCCAGCGAGCTCTCCTTGTCCTCCACGAACGCATCAGGCACGCCGGCTTCGCTCAACAACTGCGGCAGCCGCGACCGGGCCTCAGCCACGCCAGCCGGCACCGGGTCACTCGTCACCATGCCGGTCGACGCGTCCCACTGCTCCAGCCCGTAGTGCCCGAGTACGACGAGACCGCCGAGCCCGGGGTGACCAGTCACGCCGGTGAGCTCCGTCGCGACCAGGGCGGGGCGGCCCGTGACGATCGCTACCTGTCGGACCGAACGAGCCAGCCGGGCCAATGCGTCCAGCGCCCCCTCGGCCGGACGGGCCATCGCCGGGTCCTCGACGAGCGGCGACAGTACGCCGTCGAAGTCGCTCGAAATGACCGCGGTGGCCGGGTCGGCGACGATCGCCTCCCAGCCGTCGCGACCTGCGTCGGTCTCGATGACCGGAGTGCTCATCCGGTGTAGTCCGAGGTCAGGATCACGGTGAGGCGGTCCTTCTTCATGTTGTCGAGCGCACCCTTGGCCCGGCCCACGCCGATGTCGCGGGCGAGCTGGTTGGCGGCGTCGAGCATGCCCGGCGGGTAGTAGACGGTGCTCTCGGCGATCTTGCCGTGCCAGTTGTCCGGCGAACCGGAGACGGTCCAGCCGGCTTGCCGCGCACGGCCCGCGACCTGGTCGGCCAGACCCTTGCGCGGCGTGTTGTTGTAGACCTCGATCGCCGGCCGCTCAGTCGCCGGAATCGTCTTCGGCCCGGCGGTCGGAGGCTGGGTCGCCGGAGGCTCGGTGGTTGGCTTCGAGCTGGACGCAGAGCTTGGTGCAGTGCTCGGTGCGGTCGTCGGCTGGGACGACGGCGCCGTGGACGGTGGATCGGTCGGCTTCGAGGACGGCTTGGGGATGCTCGCCGCGATGGTCGACGGACCCGACGACGGTTTCTGGCTCTTCGCGCCGGACGGTTCCTCGGCCTCGCTGTTGTGTCCCCGGGTGCCGAACAGCACCAGCAGGCCGGCCACGATCGCGACGACGGCGGCCACAGCGACAAGGGACGAAAGGACCTGACCCCGGTCGCCCTTCGGGCGTTGCATTGTCAGACCTCGATACCCAGCCGGCGTGCGGAACGGGCGCGCTGCCGGGCGGCGCGCAGTCGGCGCAGCCGTTTGACCAGCAACGGGTCGTGGGCGAGGGCCTCAGGTCGGTCGATGAGTGCGTTCAGAACCTGGTAGTACCGCGTGGCCGACATCTGGAACTGGTCGCGGATCGCCTGCTCCTTGGCACCGGCGTACTTCCACCAGTGCCGCTCGAAAGCGAGGATGGCTCCATCACGCTCCGAGAGTCCGGCGACGACTGGCTGCGCAGCTTCGGCGGGGCCGGAAGAGCTGGCGTTGGCGCTGTCCATCTGCTGGTGACTCCTGTGCGGTCGGTGATCGTCCGTCCGCTGCCCACTGTACGTGTTGAACAACAGCGATGTCATTCACCGTGCACCGACACGAACCGTGTCGTTGAGCGGGCAACGGGACCGACGCCACTCTGGCAGGATCAGGGGGTGAGCTCAACTCTTTCCAGCGTGGCGCTGGTGGAAGAGCTGCAGGCCAAGAGCCGTGAGGTGGACCCGCTGGTCAACGCCATCTGCACGCCCAACCCCGCCGCTCTCACTCAGGCCGCCCACCTGGACACGGAACGTGACGAAGGGCGGGTCCGTGGCCCGCTGCACGGCGTACCGATCCTGGTGAAGGACAACATCGACACCGCCGACCTGCCGACCACGGCGGGCTCACTGGCGCTCGCCGATCAGCCACCTCCGCCCAACGACGCCCCACTGGTACGACGACTCCGCGAAGCGGGCTGCATCATCCTGGGCAAGACCAACCTGAGCGAGTGGGCCAACTTCCGCGGCTCGGCGTCCTCCTCCGGCTGGAGCGCGTACGGCGGCCTCACCCGGAACCCGTACGCGCTCAACCGCTCCGCCGGTGGTTCCTCGAGCGGATCAGGCGCTGCGGTCGCCGCAGGGCTCGCCGACTACGCCATCGGCACCGAAACGAACGGTTCGATCGTCTGCCCGGCCGCACTGAACGGCATCGTCGGCCTGAAGCCCACAGTGGGTCTCATCCCGCAGCAAGGCATCGTCCCGATCTCGCACTCGCAGGACACCGCCGGTCCGATGACCAGGACCGTCACCCAGACCGCAGCCCTGCTCTCGGTCATGACCGGCAGCAAGACCGACTACACCGAGCACTGTCGTGGTGAGGACCTCAGCGACGTCCGGATCGGCATACCGCGCGGACCGCTCTGGGGCTACTCGATCGGCCTCGATGAGGTCACCGAACGAGCGCTTGAGATCCTCAGCCGGTGTGGAGCCACCCTGGTCGACCACCTGTCCTTGCCGAGCCCGGGTGGTGACGAGGACCAGCTCCAGGTGCTGTCCCACGAGCTCAAGGTCGACCTGGCGGCGTACCTGTCTACCCGCGCTCCAGGCGGCCCGAAGACGCTGGACGACCTGATCGCCTTCAACGAACAGCATGCGGACCAGGAGCTGCAGTGGTTCGGTCAGGAGCTGTTCGAGCGGGCTGCCGCCACCGAGGGGCTCAGCTCGCCGATCTACGTGGCCGCCCGCCTCACCGCACTACGCGCAGGTCGGGACGGCATCGACAACCTCCTCATCGACAACCAGCTCGACGCTTTGGTCAGTCCGGCGTACTCGCCGGCCTGGGCGATCGACCTGGTCAACGGCGACCACGTGCTCGGCAGCTCGTCCTCGCACGCCGCTCTGGCCGGCTATCCGCTGCTCTCGGTGCCGTCCGGACTGGTCGCCGGACTGCCGGTCGGGATCACGTTCAGTGGCACCGCGCGGAGTGACGCCACGCTCATTCGCTTGGCTCACGCCTTCGAAACCGCGAGAATCAAGGCTGACGGACCGTTCCCGACCCCGGAGTTAACCCAGTGGGTATAGATCGCGTCAAGTGGGGCATCGTTGCTACTGGCAACATCTCGACCCAGTTCACCCGCGACCTGGGGCTCCTCACCGATGACGCGGTCGCCACCGCGGTCTCGTCCCGATCGCAGGAATCGGCCGACCGGTTCGCGGCCGAGTTCGGCATCGAGAACGCGTACGACGACTACCGCCGGCTGATCGACTCCGGCACGGTCGACGTGATCTACATCGGTACGCCGCACCCCCAGCACTACGCGATCGCCCGAACCGCTCTCGAGGCCGGGATCGCCGTCCTCTGCGAGAAGCCGGTCACGCTGACCGCCGCGCAGGCCCGTGACCTGATCGCCGTCGCCACCGAACACAAGACGCTGTTCGCCGAGGCGATGTGGATGCGGACCAACCCGGTCATCCAGGCGTTCTTCCAGGACCTGGACAGCGGTGTGATCGGCGAACCACAGCAAGTGGTCGCGGACTTCGCCTTCCACAAGCCCTCGCTCCCCAACCGCCTGCTCGACCCGGCGCTCGGCGGCGGTTCGCTGATGGACGGCGGCATCTACCCCATGACGTTCGCGTACATGGCGCTGGGCAATCCGGCCGAGGTGAAGGCTGTCGGCTCGCTCAACGACGACGGCATCGACCTCAACGTCGCCATGGCCTGGCGCTACGACTCCGGTGCCGTCGCGGCCCTCACGTGCGGTCTGAAGTCGCAGAACCCGTGGGTGGCCTCCGTCAGCGGTCCGGACGGCAGTCTGCAACTGCCCCACCGCTTCCACCATCCCGAGTACTACGTGCGCAGTACGGCGGCCGGCACCGAGCGGATCGACGTACCGACGCATGGCGTTGGGTACCACTACGAGGCGGCCGAAGTGATGCGTGCACTGCGCAACGACCTGATCGAGGTCCCCGCCCTGCCCCACGCCGCCACGCTGGAGATTCTCGAACTGCTCGACGAGACCCGGAGCCAGATCGGGGTGCGCTACCCCGGTGACGACGACGATCTGAGTGGATGACGCTGATATGCCTGACGGACGCAGTTCCTTCGTAGTGGTGGCCAACCGGCTGCCGGTCGACCGGATCGAGATGCCCGACGGCAGTACGGCGTGGCGCCGCAGTCCAGGCGGACTGGTCACCGCACTTGCCCCGGTGATGCAGAGCCATCACGGCGCGTGGATCGGCTGGACCGGCAGTGCGGACGAGAAGGTCGACCCGTTCGAGGCCGACGGTATGCACCTGGTTCCGGTGATGCTGTCCGCCGAGGACGTTCAGCTGTACTACGAGGGCTTCTCGAACGCGACCCTCTGGCCGCTGTACCACGACGTGATCGTCGCACCGGAGTTCCACCGCGAGTGGTGGGAGTCGTACGTCGCAGTGAACCGCCGGTTCGCGGAAGCCGCTGCTGAGGCCGCCGATGACAACGCGGACGTCTGGGTGCACGACTACCAGCTGCAGCTCGTCCCGGCGATGCTGCGCCGGCTGCGTCCCGACGTACGCATCGGGTTCTTCCTGCACATCCCGTTCCCGCCGACCGAGCTGTTCGCGCAGATGCCGTGGCGCCGGCAGATCCTCGACGGGCTGATGGGTGCGGACCTGGTCGGTTTCCAAAGACCTGGTGCCGCGTCGAACTTCGCCCGCCTGGCCCGCAACCGGATGGGCCTGCGCACCCGCGGCGACCGCATCCACCTGCCCGACGACCGGATCGTCCGGGCCAAGGCCTTCCCGATCTCCATCGACGTCGGCGAGCTCGAGGACCTGGCCAAGCAGCCGGAGACCATCGCCCGCGCCGCCGAGATGCGCCAGGAGGTCGGCAACCCGGCGCACATTCTGCTCGGCGTGGACCGGCTCGACTACACCAAGGGCATCCGGCAGCGGCTGCGTGCGTTCGGTGAGCTCCTGGACGAGGGCCGGGTGTCGGTCGACGACGCCGTCTTCATCCAGGTCGCCACCCCGTCCCGCGAACGCGTCGAGCAGTACCGCGTCCTCCGGGACGAGATCGAGCTGCTGGTCGGCCGGATCAACGGCGAGCACGGCCGGATCGGCACGCCGGCGATCAACTACCTGCACACGACGTACTCGCGGACCGAGATGGCCGCACTGCTCCGGGCCGCCGATGTCGCGGTGGTGACCCCGCTGCGCGACGGCATGAACCTGGTCGCCAAGGAGTACGTCGCCACCCGGTACGACGACACCGGCGCGCTGGTGCTGAGTGAGTTCGCCGGTGCCGCGGACGAGTTCCGGCAGGCGTTCCTGGTGAACCCGCACGACATCAACGGGATGAAGGACACGATCGTCGACGCGATGAACACCGACGACCGTCAGCTCGGTCGCCGGATGAAGGCGATGCGCAAGCACCTCGCCGCGCACGACGTGAACGTGTGGGCGCGGTCGTTCCTCAAGGCACTGCATGACGAAGACTGATGTGCTCGCCCTGGACCTTGGCACGTCCTCGGCGCGCGCACTGGTGTTGTCCGCGGACGACGCCGCCCCCGTCGCCGGCGCCTTGGCCCGGCACAAGATCTCGCCGACCTACGGCAGTGCCGGATCGGCGACACTCGACCTGCACGAGTACGTCGAGGGCCTGCTCGGCTGCCTGGACGAGCTCCAGCAGAACGGTCACCTGGAGAACATCAGCGCGATCGTCCTTTCGTCCCAGTGGCACTCGATCGTTGCCCTAGACAACAAGGGCGACGCACAGACGCCGGTGATCACCTGGGCGGACACGCGGTCGGTCGACCTCGACCTGGGATCGTCGTTCGACGAACACGCCTTCCACGCCCGGACCGGCGCCTGGTTGCACCGGCTCTACTGGACCCGCCGGATCCCGTGGCTGATGTCGGCCGGTAATCCAGCCGGGTTCGCCGGACTGCCCGACCTCGTGCTCGAGCGACTCACCGGCGAGCGCGCCACCTCGGTGTCGATCGCCTCCGGGACCGGGACCCTCGACCTGGCCAGTGGTGAGTACGACGACGAGGCGCTGGAGATCGCCGGAGTCAAAGCCAGTCAGCTGCCGTCTATCGTCCCGACCGGGTGGACCGGGACGTTGTCCGCCGAGTACGGACGCCGCTGGCCCGGGCTGGTCGGCGTACCCGTCCATCCGCCGACGGGCGACGGAGCTGCGTCGAACGTCGGGACCGGCGGGTACGACTCCGGGACCGCAGCGGTGACGGTCGGGACGTCGGCCGCCGTACGGGTGGTGCACCCGATCGACGATGCACCGGAGCTGCCGTGGGAGCTGTGGCGCTACCGGGTCGACGACCAGCGGGCCGTGACCGGGATGGCATTCTCGGCCGCGGGCAACCTGCACGCGTGGCTGACCGGCGTACTGCGGCTGGACTCCGACGAACCGTCCGGCGTACCGATCGGGGACTCGCGGGTGATCGCGATCCCGTTCATGGCCGGGACGCGGCCGCCGGCGACCGTACCGAGCGGGTCCGGGGTGTACTTCGGTCTCTCCTTCGACGACACCGCCTCCGACCTCCTTGCCGCCTCCCTGCAAGGCGCATCCCTGGAGATCGACCGCGGGCTGCGCATGCTCGACGGGCTCTTCGGGCGGCAGTTGGAGGTGGTCCTGGGCGGCGGCGGAATCGATGCCTCCACCTGGTGGCGCCGCTGCCTCACCGCAACCTTCGCCCGACCGACCACGGTCTGCGCCGAAGCCGAGGTAGGCGCCCGCGGCGCAGCGGCCGTAGCCCTCGGCCTCTCCCCTTCACCAGGCGGCGAACACCTCACCCCGATCGACGAGGAGGCGAAGCGTGTCGCAGCCATGCGCCCCCGCTACGAGGCCCTCCGCGAGCTCGCTGTCCAGGCGTCGACCATGACGTCGTAGCCACCCGCTGAGGTTGCATCCGAAGCGACTATTCGAGGAAATTCGAAGGCCGGGTCAAAGACCGGTTCCGGAGGCCAGACTGCGGGCTGACGCCCACCTCTGGAGGATCTCGCCGATGACCTCTCGTCTCGCTCTCACCGCGATCGCCGTGACGGCTCTGGCCGCTCCCGCGGTCCCGGCTGCCGCCGCTCCCGCCACGACTCCAGCCACGACTCCAGCCACTGTGACGGCCACAGTGAGTGCCGCATCGTCACTCGCCTTCGGCGCCTGTCCGGCCGATATCGCCGGGTCGTACCCGGAGCTCACCTGCGCGACGCTGAAAGTGCCGCTGGACTATGCCCACCCGGTCGGCCGGTCCGTCTCGCTGCTGATCACCAAGCGTGCCGCCAACAACCCCGCCAAGCGCCTCGGTTCGCTACTGGTCAACCCAGGTGGCCCCGGCGGCGGTGGCGCGAGCTACGCCGGCAGCCTCACCAAGGCCGACGCCAACGGCGTACGACGGCTCGACCCCGCCGTCCTGGATTCGTACGACGTGATCGGGTTCGACCCGCGCGGGGTCTCGCACAGCGCGCCGATCAGCTGCGTGGATCCGGCGTACTTCGCGCCACCGCAGCCCGACCCCGACAACCCCGCCAACCGGGCCACCTTGTGGAAGAGCTGGAGCGGGTACGCCGACGGCTGCGCGGCCAAGTCCGGCTCGGTACTGCCGTTCCTCGGCACGACGAACGTGGCCCGCGACATGGACACCATCCGCGCGGCGCTCGGCGACCCGAAGCTGAACTACCTCGGCTTCTCCTACGGCACCTACCTCGGCGCGGTCTACGGGCAGCTGTTCCCGCAGAAGGTCGGGCGGATGATCCTGGACGGCAACATCGACCCGACCCCGCAGGACATGTGGTACCAGGCCGGCCTGACCCAGTCGGCAGCTTTGCAGAAACGGCTCGAGAGCTACTTCGGCTGGGTCGCGCAGTACGACTCGGTCTACCACCTGGGCAGCACGGTCGCGCAGGTCCGGGCTGCATGGAACAAGACACTCACCGACTTCCGCACTACGCCGCACGGTGTGGTCGGCGGCAGTGAGCTGCTCGGCACGGCGTACGCCGTGATGTTCTCCGAGACCTACTGGATCCCGTTCGCCGAGGCGATCAGCGCGTACGCCGTTGCTGGTGACGACACCGAACTTGTCGATTTCTCCACGCCGGACACGAGTGCAGGCACCGAGCACGCCAACGCGATCTTCAACGCTGTGATCTGCGTGGACTCGACCTGGTCGCGGGACCGGGCGACGTACGAGCGCGACGCCGCACGGGTCGCGCAGGTCTCGCAGTTCGCCTGGTACAACATCTGGACGAGCGGCAGCCCGTGCCAGAACTGGCCGATCAGCAGCCCTGGCCGGGTGAAGATCACCGGGGCGGGACTGCCCGGGGTCCTGATGTTCAACACGATCGGCGACCCGGCCACGCCGTACGAAGGCGCCTTGAAGATGCATCAGTCCCTGCCCACCTCGGTGCTGGTGACCGAGAAGGACTCCGGCAAGCACTGCGTCTTCGCGAACCCGCAGGCCGCGGCCAACCCGGCGGCCAACGCCATCGGTACCAAGTACCTGCTGACGGGCGAACTGCCTGCCGGTGACACGACCGTGCCGGGGCACGCGCTGCCGGTCCCGACGAAGACCGTCAAGGTCGCGGCTCTGCCCCTCGCTCAGACACGCGCCGCCGAATAGCCCCCAGGTCAGCCCCGCCGAGCCGTTCGGCGGGGCTGACCCACGGCAGGGTGACGGTTGCCACTGACACTGCCGGGCCGGACCTGGATGATGACCGCCATGTGGCGTGAGTTGATGAAGTCCAAGGTGCACCGGGCGACGGTGACGCAGGCCGATCTCGACTATGTGGGGTCGTGCACGCTCGACGCCGACCTGATGGACGCGGCCGATCTGCTGGCCGGCGAGAAGGTGGACATCGTCGACATCACGAACGGGAACCGGTTGTCGACGTACCTGATCGAAGGGCCGCGGGGATCCGGGGTGGTCGGGATCAACGGGGCCGCGGCGCACCTCATTCACCCTGGCGATCTGGTCATCCTGATCGCCTATGGGATGTTCGACACCGTTGAGGCGAAGGGCTTCGTTCCGAGCGTAGTCTTCGTGGACGAGCAGAATGCGATCACCCGCATCGGCTCGGACCCCGCCGAAGCGCTGCCGGACTCCGGCACGCTCCGCGGTGACCAACTGCACACGCGCTGAGACGAGGACTGGTCGAGGATGACGGACACGACCGAGAGCAGCACGCCGAAGACGGCCTCTCACGACAACGAGCCGAACCCGAAACTGCGGGCGTTCATGAACTCGGGGTGGGCCGACTCCGAGCGACAGGACGTGACGCTGAGCGATGTCGGGGTGTGGGCGGCGAAGCGGCGGGATGCCCTGTCGCAGGCGTTCCCCGGCGAGCGGCTGGTGATCCCGGCCGGCACCTACAAGGTCCGCTCGAACGACACCGACTACGTCTTCCGGCCGCACACCGACTACGTCTGGCTGGCCGGCGACCAGACCTCCGACGCGGTCCTCGTGCTCGAGCCGAACGGCACCAGCGGCCACGACTCGGTCCTCTACTTCCGCCCTCGCTCCGATCGCAGCGAGGGCGAGGAGTTCTGGCGCGACCGGATGTACGGCGAACTCTGGGCCGGTCGGCGTCCGTCGCTGACGGAGACGTCCAAGGAGTTCGGCATCGAGACGCGGCACGTCGACCAACTCGCCGACGCGCTGAAGGGCGACGTACCGACCCGGGTACGGCGCGACGAGGACGAGTCGATCGCCTCCCTGCTGAGCGGCGCTCGCACCGATGACCTGAAGGACAACGAGCTGGCCAGCACGCTGTCCGAGCTGCGCCTGGTCAAGGACGCGTTCGAGCTCGAGCAGCTCCGGGACGCGGTCGCGATCACCCACCGCGGCTTCTCCGATGTCCTCGCCGAGATGGACCAGGTCCGCAAGTACGGCGAGCGCTGGATCGAGGGCACGTTCTGGCGCCGGGCCCGGGCCGAGGGGAACGACGTCGGCTACAGCTCGATCGCCGCGGCCGGACCGCACGCGACCACGCTGCACTGGATCGAGAACGACGGCCCGGTCGTCGACGGCACGCTGATGCTGCTCGACATGGGCGTGGAGAACCGCCGGCTCTACACCGCCGACATCACTCGCACGCTGCCGGTGAGCGGCGAGTTCACCCCGCGCCAGCGCGACCTGTACCAGCTCGTCCTGGACGCGCAGAACGCCGGGATCGCCGCGCTCAAGCCTGGCGTGACGTTCCGGGCCGGGCACGACGCCGCGATGGAGGTCATCGTCCACGGCCTCGACGCGATGGAGCTGCTCCCGGTCACCGCCGAGGAGGCGCTCGACCCGGAGAGCATGCTCTACCAGCGCTACACCCTGCACGGCGTCAGCCACATGCTCGGCCTCGACGTCCACGACTGTGCGGCCGCCCGCGCCGAGATGTACCGCAAGGGCCCGCTTGAGACCGGCTACATCCTCACCGTCGAGCCCGGCCTCTACTTCCAGTCCGACGACCTCACCGTCCCCGAGGACCTCCGCGGCATCGGCATCCGGATCGAAGACGACATCCTGATCACCGACACCGGCGCCGAGAACCTCTCCGAAGCCATGCCCCGCACCGTAGACGCCATCCAGAACTGGATGGCCTCCTAAATCCAGCGTTTGCCCCCGGGTTGTCGCCCGCCGTTCGCGTGTCGCCCAACCCGGGGCCCTGTCACACCCTGTACAAAGGTGGCGGCCCCGCAAAGGTATGAGCTTGCGGGGCCTTTGCTATGTGGTTGCGAGGTGTTGCAGGGCTTTTGCGTAGCGGCGGGCGGTGTAGTGCTGGGCTTTGCGGCTGGCGGGTCCGCCGAGGCGGGTGTACCAGGTGGCGGCGCGGCTGTAGGCGAGGACGGTGAAGTAGATGCCGTCGGGCTCGCGGGAGACCACGAAGGACTCCTCACCGGCGGCCGGGTGACCTTCGAGGGTGCCGTACGCGAAGCCGATCCGGTCCGGCTCGTCGACGGTCCAGACGACGCGGCACGGGACCGGTAGGCCCAGAGAGCCCAGTGGCGACAGCGTGCGGAGGCGGCCGATCAGCACGCCGGCGCCGAGGCGGCCAAGCGTGTTGGTGCCGATCGCCGGGGGCGTGTCGGTCGCGGTCATCGGCAAGCCGGCAGCCCGGTGCATGCGCCAGTTCAGCAGCGCCTGACCGGCCCGGGCGAACACCTCACTCCCGGCGCCGATCCGGGTCCGGTACTCGAGTCGGTGGTAGCCCGGCGGCGTCTCGTCGTACCGGGTCGAGCCGATCGCGTCGTACCCGAACCGCAGCCCGGACAGATCCTCCAGCTTCATCGAACCCCTTCCAACAGTCGCCTCCAGGCCAGTACCCCGCACAACGCAAACCCCACCGCATTGGCCACCCCGTGCGTCCCCACCATCCACCCCAACGGCAGGTACGGCGTGTCCACGACATGCCCCAACGCCCAACTGAGCGCCAACAGCATCGTCACCACCAGCACCGACGCCGAGACCACCAGAAGAACCGCAGTGGTCCGGTCTGCCTGTTGTGACCGGCGCCAGAGGTTCCACCCGACCAGCCACATCCCTGCGGTCAGCACGGCGGCACCCGCCAGCTCAACAGGGTCACCGAGGAAGAAGCCGAGCAGTACGACGCCTGTGCCCAGCGGAACGCTGATCGCGGCCGCAGTGGTCACCGGAGTCGGCACGTCACCCACCAGGTAGGCGATCAGCGCAGCCGAGAAGCCGGCGAAGTGGAAGTGGGCGACGGTCAGCGAGAGGACCGTGAGGCTGAAGCCGAACAGTTCGTACGACGACCGCTCGGCAACCAGAGCGAGTCCGGCGATGGCCGGCGTACCGAGCGCGGTGTAGAGCGCGATCTCCCGCGGCCGGATCGTCTTGTGCCGCAGGAAGTGACGGGCCGCCAAGGTGATCAGGACCAGGGTGCCGACGAAGTAGACCGACGCCAACGTGATCGACACCGCACCACGCGGCAGCCAGAGCGACACCACGCCGGGCACAGCGAACGCGAACCACCAGCGGGTGCTGGTGGTTCGCGTTGGCAGCAGGGTGAGCCCGAGCGGTACGACGACCAGCATCCCCAGGCTGACCACCGCATGGACGAGGTGGATCAACTGCTCTTCAGACCGCTGGTGTTGTCCGCCCTGAGAGCGTCGAAGATCGCCTTCGCCTTCTTGGTGTCCCACTTCACCGCGACACCCCGGCCGCGACTCAGCTGGTAGCTGTCATCGGCGATCGGGACGGTCAGGGTGACGCCACTGCTGCCGGAGACCGCTCGCATCCCCCGGGCGAACCCGATGAAGTCGAACAGGCTCATCTCCTTGTCCACGGTCAGCGCGTCGACGCCCTTGGTGGCGACGTTGTAGTAGCGGATCGGGTTCAGGAACGTCGACGGCGAACTGGCCTTCTTCGCCACCGCGCCGACCATCGCGCGCTGCCGCTCCACCCGGCCGAAGTCGTTGTTGCCGTCGGCGTGCCGGGACCGCACGTACCCGAGCGCGTTCACGCCGTCGAGGTCCTGGCAGCCGGCCGGCAGGTCGATGTGCGCATCCTTGTCCTTCATTGCCTTGGGCAAGCACATGTTGATCCCGCCGATACTGTCGATGACCGAGGCGAAACCGCCGAAGCCGACCTCGACGTAGTGGTCGATCCGCAGGCCGGTGTTGTTCTCGATGGTCTGGATCAGCAGCGCCGGGCCCTTGTTGAAGGCGGCGTTGATCTTCTGCTTGCCCTCGGTGCCCGGGATGTCCACAGCACTGTCCCGCGGGATGCTGAGCAGCACCGTCGGGCCGGACGACGGCACGTGCATGATCATGATCGAGTCGGTCCGGGCCGGGCCCTTGTCCGAGCCGGTGTGCAACCGCGCCTTCTCGGCCCGGCTGAGGTCTTCACGAGCATCCGAGCCGACCATCAGGTACGTCGTACCCGAGGTCTCGGCCGGCCGTTGACCGGTCGGCATCGCCTCGATCTTGTCGATCCGGCTCCACGCGTACAGCGGGACCACGATCAGCATGAGGATGAACAGCAGGACGATCAGTCCGACAATCCTCAGGAACCAGTTCCGCCGCTTCTTGGGGCGGCGGACCGGCGGTCGCCGGGTGCCGGCCCGCGGGTCGATGGGCTGCGCTTCACTCATACCCACGACCGTATCGGTGACCGGTGCCTGTGCACGTCACCCCAGTGAATGGTTTTACACGTCGGAAAGTAGATACCGCCTCCTTCAGAAGGAGGAAATCGGGCCCGAGACCGAACCAAACCGCCCGAACGCGCGCGGCGAAACCCCAACCCGGGCAGTAAACAAGCGGGTGAAGTAGGCCGGATCGTCGTACCCGACCCGCCGGGCGACCGCTGCGACGGACAGGTCCTCCTCGGCCAGCAGACTCTTTGCAGTGTTGAGTCTTGTGGTCAAGACCAGTTCCTGCGGCGTCGAGCCGGTCGTACGGCGCACTGCCTCGCGCAACTCCTTCACCGTCAGCCCCAGCTCCGCCGCGTACTCCTGCACGCTCAGCGGAGTACACGCGAGCTCTGCCAGCTGCGCGGCCACGCTGTCCGGTTGGGAGGGCGCTGCCTGCGCGATGAGGTCGTACAGCGCAGCAACGGTCTGTACGGCGTTGCGCGTCGTACAGACCCGTAAGAGCCGAGCGAAAGCGCGATCCACCGGCCGTGGGTCGGCGTATCGCTGGACTGGTCGGTTGAGGTCGAGATGGCCCAGTGTGGTGAGCGCTGTGGTGGCGGGTCCGCTGAACAGCGTCCAGTACTGACGCCAGCGGGTAGTGGGGCGATAGCCGTGCAGAACGCCGGGGTAGAGCCATAGCATGGCCGGCGCTCGCACTTCGTGTAGTTGGCGATCTGGCCCGTGCAGTAGGTGGCCGCGGCCCTCCTTGAGCCAGACCAGGGCGTGGCATCCGAGCGCTCGCTCCGGCGCCGGACCGCTCTCCTGCTCACCGGCTCCCAGGCAGAAGAGTCCAAGTTCTCGCTCGGCCGCACCAGGGGTCAGGTAGATCGACCAGTTCGCCATGGTGACAAGAGTCCAATAAGTCGATCCCGCGTGTCCATTCCGCCGGCCACACTCGCCGGTTGGAATGGGAGGGTGCTTACCTCCAACGGATACGTGCTGGACGAACGGCGGCTCGGGGAGCTCATCCCTGTGCCTGCCGCTGAGCGTGAGGATCGGACTCGGCTGCGCGCTCGGCTACAGCGGGACGGGTACCTGTTCCTGACCGGCTTGCTGGATCCCGTGACGGTCCAGGGCTTCCGCGAGTACTACTTCGGGCTCACCGGCTCCGCTACCGACAGAGCGTCGTACCGGCAGGTGCTTTTCGGCCGGATCGTGCCGGGAGCGGAGTACGCCGCGTTCTGCACACAGCCGGCCCTCAAGGGGTGGTTCGAGTGGTTCCTCGGTGGGGATCCGTTCCTGCACAGGCGGAAGATCATCCGCCAGACCGCACCGGGCGAGAACGGCATCGGTACGGCGACGCAAGCGCACTACGACCTGCTGTACCTCAGAGGCGGCAGTGATCAGGTGCTGTCGGCCTGGATCCCACTCGGGGACTGTCCGGTCAGCCGAGGCGGTCTGACCTACCTGGACCGCAGCCACCACCGGGTGCTCGCGGAGGAGGCGGCAGGACGGCTCAAACGGCCGGCCGCGTCTCTGACCGCGGACCTGCCCGGACTGGCCGAGGAGTACGACGCCAACTGGCTGGTCACCGACTACGCGGCCGGGGATGTGGTCATCCACACCGCCCACACGATCCACGCGGCCCTCGACAACGTGTCGACCGAGATGCGGCTCTCGACCGACATCCGGTACCAGCGTGCGGACGACGCCATCGACGCGCGCTGGCAGTCGGACTGGCACGATCAGGACGGACTCTGATCGACGGTCGTCCGGGCGGCAAAGTTCCCGTCCCGCCGGGGTTGACCGGAATGCGGATGCTTCTCGCTAACGACAATCATTTCGGTTAAGGTGCCGCTCGGAAGGTTTTCGCCGAGTCCGAAACCGAGTCTGAGGAGAGCCGTGAACCGCAACGAGTTGGTCGCCGAGGTGGCGCAGAAGGCGGGCATCCCGCGGAACCAGGCCGAGAAGGTTCTCGACGCCCTGGGCGACGTCGTCACCGAAGCCGTGCACAAGGGCAACAAGGTCTCGCTGACCGGCCTGCTGAGCATCGAGCGGGTGCTGCGCGCACCGCGCACCGGCCGCAACCCGCAGACCGGCGAGCCGCTGTCGATCCCGGCCGGCTACTCCGTCCGCCTGTCCTGCGGCAGCCGGCTGAAGGCCGCCGCACGCGGCGACCTTCGCACGGTTGGCAGCACCGTTGGCAGCACGGTTGGCAGCACCGTCGGCAGCTAGCTCCCGCTAGTACTTGGCCGACTGGAACCGGATGTGGTCGCACTGACCGTCGTTGACGGAGTGCTTCACGATGGACGGTGATTGCGCCGGCTTCGGATCGGCGGCGGCTGCCGAGGTAGTGACGCCGCCGAGCAGGAGAACCGGCAGGCCGAGCACAGCGATGATGCGACGTTTGTTCATTTGTGCCTCCAATCCGAAGGTACGCCCGGAAACCGCTCAGCGCCTCACGGCGGTGACCCAGTACGGCGTGGTGGGTTCCGGCGGCGTGGTGAAGCGAGCGTTCGGCAGGTAGAGCCGGTTCCCGAACGCCGCCGCGGTTGTCGGTACGTCGAAGTCCGTACTGGTGATCGTCCGGACCACAGTGCCCTTGCTGCCCGACTTGTTCAGCGTGATGACCGCGATCTGGTTCAGGCGGTTCTGCACGACGTACAGGGTGCGGCCGATCAGCAGCAGTCCGTCGCCGGCCGTCATCAGCGCGTCGCCGATGTCGACCCGCTGGGTCACACCGGTTTGTGGGTCAACGCGGAACAGGAAGCCGGTCGCCGACTGCACGATGATCAGTCCGCGGCCGTCGGGGGTGAGCGAGATGCCGTTCGCGTTGTTGACGCCTGCGACGTGCTGGTAGTCACCGCTCAACGGGAGTGTCTGGGCGGTCGCGGGCAGGCTGCCGTGGCGGCCGAACGGGACCTTGTAGAGCACCGGCTGCTGCGAGTCGGTGAAGTAGGCCGCGTCCTTGCCGAGGATCACGTCGTTGACGAACGTCGGAGGCGAGGTGGTGAAGGTGTAGCTCTTCAGGACCTCGCCGGTGCGGGTGTCGATCACCCGGCCGTTGCCACCACCCGCACCGGCGACGAACAGCCGGCCGTAGCGGTCGATCTTCATGCCGAGCGAGCCGGTGCCCGGCCCTGGGCTGATCACCTTGCCGCGGCCCGACTTCAGGTCGGCGGCGTAGATGTCTCCGGTCGCGCGGGAGCCGAAGTACGCCGTACCTCGGGCGATCGCGATGCCCTCCGGCTGGAAGCCGTTCGGGAGCTCGATCCGGGTGGGGAACTTGGTCGTTGCCGGTGCGGCGGTTGCCGTTGTACTCACCAGGCCCAGCATCAGTGCGGGCACGCTGACCAGCGTGGCGAGCCGGCGGACGAGGTGTGACATGGGCGGGTCCTCCTGATCCGTGGTCGTTGACTCGGGTCTTGTCCAGGAGAACGGGACAGCCCTGTGGATAGTTCAAAACGGCGCCCGGCGACCGGGTATGTTCGCTGACAGCAACTCGACACGGGACAAGGGGCAGGGATGACAGCAGGAATCGACACTTCAAGTCTGTCCGCGACGGTGCGGCCGCAGGACGACCTGTACCGGTACGCGAACGGGCCGTGGCTGGCCGAGCACGAGATTCCGGCGGACAAGTCCATCCACGGCGCGTTCCACGAACTACGGGACGGCGCCGAGCAGGACAGCCGCGCGATCGTCGAGAAAGCCGTCGCCGCCGGGCACCCCGAGGGCTCCGAGCCACGCAAGATCGCCGATCTGTACAGCAGCTTCATGGACGAGGAGACGATCGAGCGTCTCGGCGTCGAGCCGATCGCCGACCAGTTGGCCCTGGTCGGAGGGATCACGGACGTCTCCGGCCTGGTCTCCGCGCTCGGTCAGCTCGAACTGCAGGGTGTCCCCGGTGTCTTCCACTACTGGGTCGACGCCGACGCGAAGAAGTCCGACGAGAACATCGTCTACCTGATGCAGGGCGGCCTGAGCCTGCCCGACGAGTCCTACTACCGCGAGGACAGCTTCGCCGACGTGCGGACGGCGTACGTCGCCCACGTCACGCGGATGCTCGAGCTGGCCGGCCTGCCGGATCCGGCCGGTGCCGCGGAGCGGATCATGGAGCTGGAGACTCGGGTCGCCGGCGCGCACTGGGACCGGGTGAAGAGCCGCGACGTCCAGCAGACCTACAACAAGCAGGACCGGGCCGGGCTGGAAGGGCTGACTCCGGGCCTGGATTGGACCGTCTGGCTGGAGGGTGCCGGCGTACCGGCGAGTGCGTTCGAGCAGGTCGTCGTCCGCGAGCCCGACTTCCTCACCGCGGCCGCGACCGCGTTCCAAGAGGTGGAGCTGGACCGGTGGAAGGAGTGGCTGAGCTGGCGGGTCGTGCACAGTGCTGCGCCGCTGCTGAGCCGGGCTTTCGTCGACGAGAACTTCAGCTTCTACGGCAAGACGCTGACCGGTGCGCCCGAGCTGCGCGAGCGGTGGAAGCGCGCGGTCGGGACGGTCGAGTCGGCGCTGGGCGAGGCGCTCGGCAAGCTGTACGTCGCCGAGCACTTCCCGCCCGCCGCCAAGGCCCGGATGGTCGATCTGGTGAACAACCTGGTCGAGGCCTACCGGCAGCGGATCGACGCGCTGGACTGGATGGGACCGGACACCCGGCAGCGGGCGCTCGAGAAGCTCGGCACCTTCGTGCCGAAGATCGGGTACCCGGACGAGTGGCGGGACTACGACGCGCTCGAGATCGACCCGACCGACCTGTTCGGCAACGTTCGCCGCTCCGTCGCGGTCGAGACGGCGCGGGACCTGGCCAAGCTGGGGCAGCCGGTCGACCGCAACGAGTGGAAGATGACGCCGCAGACGGTCAACGCGTACTACAACCCGCGGATGAACGAGATCGTCTTCCCCGCCGGCATCCTGCAGCCGCCGTTCTTCGACCTGGATGTCGACGACGCGGTCAACTATGGCGCCATCGGTGCCGTGATCGGGCATGAGATCGGCCACGGGTTCGACGACCAGGGCTCGCGGTACGACGGCGACGGCAACCTGAAGGACTGGTGGACCGACGAGGACCGGACAGCCTTCGAGCAGCGCACCGACAAGCTCGTCGCGCAGTACGACGCGCTCTCGCCGGCCGAGGTCCCGGATCAGCACGTGAACGGCAAGCTCACCCTCGGCGAGAACATCGGCGACCTGGGCGGCCTGTCGATCGCGTACGTCGCCTACCAGTTGGCCCTCGACGGCGCCGAGGCTCCGGTGATCGACGGCCTGACCGGTAGCGAGCGCTTCTTCATCGCCTGGGCCCGCGCCTGGTCCACCAAGACGCGCCCCGAGGAGGCCGCCCGCCGCCTGGCGATCGACCCGCACTCCCCGCCCGAGTTCCGCTGCTCCGCAGTGGCCAAGAACATCGACGCCTTCCACCAAACCTTCAACACCACCGACAAAGACGGCATGTGGCTCGCCCCGGAGGACCGCGTCCGGATCTGGTGAATCAGCTGAGTACGACGTACCTCCGCAGCCCGCGGAGGTGCGTCGTACGAGCCCCGGGTGCGCGGGTCGGCGGGGTGCTGCGAAACTGTGGCGGGTGAGCCCGAAGACGTTGACGGATCTGGTTGCCCAGGACTGGGCGGAAGCGCTGGCACCGGTCGAGGACACGGTGTCGAAGATGGGTGAGTTCCTGCGTGCGGAGATCGCGGCGGGGCGGGCTTATCTGCCGGCGGGTGAGAACGTGTTGCGGGCGTTCAGGAGTCCGCTCGAGCAAGTGAAGGTGCTCGTGGTCGGCCAGGATCCGTACCCGACACCGGGGCACCCGGTCGGGCTGAGCTTCTCGGTGGCGCCGGATGTCCGGCCGATCCCGCGGAGCCTGGCCAACATCTACCGCGAGCTGATGGCGGACGTCGGCGTACCCGCTCCTTCGAACGGCGACCTGACGCCGTGGGCCGAGCAGGGCGTGCTCATGCTGAACAGAGTCCTCACCGTGCAGCCCGGCAAGTCCGGAGCACACCGCGGCAAGGGCTGGGAGACCGTCACCGAGCAGGCGATCCACGCACTCGTGAACCGCGGCGGCCCACTGGTCGCGATCCTCTGGGGCCGCGACGCCCAGACCCTCAAGCCCATGCTCGGAAGTACGCCGTACGTCGAGAGCGCGCACCCGAGTCCGATGTCCGCGGACCGCGGCTTCTTCGGCTCCCGCCCGTTCAGCCGCGTCAACGCGCTCCTGGTCGAGCAAGGCGCAACCCCCGTCGATTGGCGCCTCCCCTAGTGTCCTGAGTCGACTAGGGCACTCTGAGGTGCATGACCCGATTCACGATCGATGCACCCACTCTTCTGCACCTGGTGGACGGTGACCTGACCGTCGATCCGGCCCACCAACTCGTCGCCCCCAGCTCGATCCGGTCGGAGGCCCTCGAGCGGATGCTGAGTGACGTCCGCGCCGGCAATCGGACCGAGAAGGACGCCCGCCAGAGGCACACCCAGATGACCGAGCTGAAGATCCGCGTGCTCGGGGACCGGATGTCGCGGTGGACCGCCTGGAAGATCGCCCGCGAAATGGACTGGGACACCCTCCGGGACGCCGAGTACCTGGCCGTCACCAAACTCCAGGCCGACGCGCTCGTCAGCGTCGACCCGGAGCTCGTCGCCAAGGCCGACGGCGTCGTACCCACTGCTCCCCTGGAGGATCTCCTTCAGGCGTGAAGGGAAATTTGTTCGAATGATCCATTGCAGGATCGTTCAACAATCTCCTATGGTGGCCGGAATATCGCATACCGTCCCCGGGAGGAACCATGTGGGTTCTGCTCGCCATCGCGGTGGTCGTCGTCGGGTTCGCACTCCGGCTGAACTCGATGCTGGTCGTCACCGCGGCCGGAATCGTGGCCGGCCTGATCGGCGGCCTGTCACCGGTCAAGATCCTGAACGCCTTCGGTGACGGCTTCGCGGGGAGCCGCTCCGTCACCGTCTTCATCGTCACGCTGCCCGTGATCGGGCTGATCGAGCGCTACGGCCTGCAGCATCAGGCCCGCAAGCTGATCGGGAAGCTGAAGGTCGTCACCACCGGCCGCCTGCTGGCCATCTACCTGCTGATCCGCCAAGGTACGGCGGCTCTCGGCCTGACCAGCATCGGTGGTCCGGCCCAGGCGGTCCGGCCGCTGATCCATCCGATGGCCGCCGGCGCCGCGGAGCGCAAGTACGGCAAGCTGCCGGAGAAACTGCAGGAGAAGATCAAGGGCTTCGCCGCCAGCGCCGACACGGTCGGGCTGTTCTTCGGTGAAGACATCTTCGTCGCGATCGGCTCGATCCTGCTGATCACCGGCTTCGTCGACACGACGTACGGCCTGCACCTCGAGGCGATCGACATCGCCGTCTGGGCCATCCCGACCGGTATCTGCGCGCTGCTCATCCACGGCGCCCGGCTGCTGCTGCTCGATCGCCAACTCGACAAGCTGGCCGAGCAGGCCGAGGCCGGCAGCGACAGCGAGGAGGTGGCCCGATGATCAAGGTCGAGTGGTTCTACTGGCTCTGCGGCGCCTTCTTCCTGCTGATCGCGCTGCAGGTGATCAACGACCGCAGCAACCCGAAGCGGATCGGCAGCGCCGCGTTCTGGGGCATCCTTGGCCTCTCGTTCGGCTACGGCACCTACGTGGTGAACAAGCAGGCGCCGTCCTGGCTGCTCGGTATCGCGGTGATCGGCCTGGCCGTCCTGGCCGGCGCCGGCTTCCCCGGGCGGGGCAAGGAGAACACCACGAGCCCCGAGGAGCGCGCGCGCTTCGCGGACCGGTTCGGCAACAAGCTCTTCCTGCCCGCACTGGTGATCCCGGTCGTGGCCGCGATCTTCGGCGCGTGGCTCGCCAAGGTGAAGCTCGGCGACGGGAAGCTCCTGCTCCAGTCCGGCTCGGCGACCATCATCGGTCTCGGCGTCGCATCTCTGCTCGCACTGGCTGTCGGGATGGCACTCCTCAAACCCCGCTCACCGGCGGTCCCGTTGCACGAAGGACGGCGACTGCTCGAGCACATCGGCTGGACGGCGATCCTGCCGCAGATGCTGGCCACGCTCGGCCTGCTGTTCAACGCGTCCGGCGTCGGCAAGGCCGTCGGCCGGGTCACCGATCATCTGATCCCGAAGGGGTCGCTGATCGCCGCGGTCGCGCTGTACTGCATCGGCATGGCGGTCTTCACGATCATCATGGGCAACGCGTTCGCCGCGTTCCCGGTGATGACGGCCGCGGTCGGCTGGCCGCTGCTGGTGCAGCAGTTCGACGGTACGCCGGCGGTCGTGTTCGCGATCGGCATGCTGGCCGGCTTCTGCGGCACCCTCTGTACGCCGATGGCCGCGAACTTCAACCTGGTCCCAGCAGCACTCCTGGAGATGAAGGACCAGTACGGACCGATCAAGGCCCAGATCCCGACCGCGATCCCGCTGCTGGGCTGCAACATCGCCCTGATGTACGTCTTCGCCTTCTAATCGAGGAGATTCATGAAGTACGCCGCTGCCTGGGCCGATATCGCGTGCAAGGTACTCGAGACGACGTACCCCTATGGGGCCTCGCACGCGTCGCACGATGCGAACGACGTGGACGTGACGCCGGATCGCCTGCATCCGACGTTCCACGGTTCGTACGACTGGCACTCCAGCGCGCACATGCAGTGGTCCCTGGTCCGGTTGCTCACCCTGGCACCGGACCAGGTCGGGCCTCGTCCGGCGGAGGTCCTCGACGGACGCCTGACCCCGGAGGCGATCGCGACGGAGGCGGCGTACCTGCGGGAGCGTCCGTCGTACGAGCGCCCGTACGGCTGGGCCTGGGCGGCGATGCTCGTCGCCGCCGCACCTAAGTTGCCCGAGGCAAAGAACTGGGCGGATGCGCTCCAACCGCTCGGCGACGTCATCGCCGACCTCGTCCTCGAGTGGCTGCCCCGCCAGGCCTACCCGGTCCGCCACGGCGTCCACCTCAACAGCGCCTTCGCCCTCGCACTCCTCAGCGAGGCGTACGACGACCTCGGCCGGCCGGACGTGGTCGACGCGATCAAGCGTCGCGCGATCGAGTGGTACGGCGACGACACGGGCTACGACACCCGGTTCGAACCGTCCGGCACCGATTTCCTGTCACCGGCCTTGTCGGAGGCGGAGCTGATGCGTCGCGTGCTCCCGGCCGACGAGTTCGCGACCTGGCTGACCGCGTTCCTGCCTGGCCTGGGCACCGACAACCACCAGCACCTGCTGGAGGTTCCCATCACCGACGACTCCGGCGACGGCCAGCTCGCCCACCTCTCCGGGCTGGCGCTCTCACGAGCCTGGCAGCTCCGCACGATCGCTCCAGCCCTGCCCGACGTCGCGGAGACGCTCAAAGCCGGTGCCGACCGTCAGGTTGACGCCGTACTGCCGAC
This sequence comes from Kribbella sp. NPDC051952, assembly GCF_040680855.1. Classification (NCBI taxonomy): domain Bacteria; kingdom Bacillati; phylum Actinomycetota; class Actinomycetes; order Propionibacteriales; family Kribbellaceae; genus Kribbella; species Kribbella sp. NPDC051952. The sequence continues at coordinate 95,098 of NZ_JBFAXQ010000007.1, read as the reverse complement.
TGTGACCGACGGAGACTTCATGTCGACACATTGGCTGGTGTCGTTCGCCCTCCTGGCTGATCAGGCGTAGCCATCCCGGACCAGCTCCGCCAGAGCTGCGCATAACGCCCACCGGTCGCCAGCAACGACTCGTGCGTCCCCGACTCGACCACCCGCCCGTGGTCGAGTACGACGATCCGATCCGCCTGCTGTGCCTGCGTCAACCGGTGCGCGACGACCAGCGTCGTACGTCCCTCGGTCGCAGCGATGCTGGCCCGCTCCAGCTCACGTGCACCCGCACTGCCGGCCTCGGCGGTCGCCTCATCCAGTACGGCGATCGGCGGGTCGGCGAGCACCAGTCGAGCGAAAGCGACCTGCTGTGACTGCGCACCGGTCAGCTGATGACCGTTCTCCCCGACTACAGTCGCCGGGCCGTCCGGCAGCGCACGTACCCAGGCCAGCGCACCTACCCGCTCCAACGCACTCTCCACCTCCGCATCGGACGCGTCGGGCCGAGCCAGTCGTACGTCGTCCGCGAGCGGCCCGGAGAACACGTGGACCTCCTGACTCAGCAGAGCGACCTGCGCCCGGGTCCGGTCCTCACCGAGCGCACTGACATCCACTCCGCCCAGCCTGACCACACCACCGGTCGGAGCGAGCACACCGGCCGCGATCGCAGCCAGCGTGGTCTTTCCAGCCCCACTGGCGCCGACCAACGCAACCCGCTCGCCCGGCTCGAACCGCAGCGACACCCTAGTCAGCACCTCGGGACCGTCGTACGAATGACTGATCTCCTCCAGCTCCAGAGCGGAGTCCGCCGGACCGGGACCCGCAGCCGGCTCGGCGATCGGCTCGATCTCCAGTACGCCGGCCAACCGGGCAAGCCCCGCACCAGCGGTCTGGATCTGGTCGAACTCCATCAGTACGACGTTGACCGGGTTGAACAACCGGTGGAAGTACAACGCGGCGGCCGTCACCGCACCGACGCTCACCGAGTCCGCGCGGACCAGGAAGAAGCCGGTCACCAGGATCGAGGTCAGCCCGAGGAACTCGGCGTGGTTGATCCGCATCGAGAAGAAGCTGAACAGCTTGAACACGTGGATCGAGATGTCCCGCGCCCGGCCCGAGGTGACACTGATCTTCTCCAACTGCCGGTCTTCCAACCGGTAGGCCCGAACCGTCGCACTACCTCGCAGCGACGCGATGATCGCCTCGGACCGCTCGCCCAGTGCCACCCGCTCCTCGCGGTAGTAAGGCGCCGAACGCCGCAAGTACCACCGCAAGGCCGCTATATGTATCGGCAACGCGAGCAGCCCGGCCAGACCGAGCCGCCAGTCCAGCGCGAACATGCCGGCCACAGTCAGCAGGATGGTCAGCATCGCGCCGAGCACAGCCGGCCCGACCTCGGTCAGCGCAGCAGCGACCGAAGCGACGTCGTCACCCACTCGGGAGAGCAGGTCGCCCATCCGCACCTTCTCCAGCACCGGGGCCGGCAACTGCAGCACCCGGTCGAGCACCTTCTCCCGGATCCGCGCCAGCACGGTCTCACCGACGCGCGCGACCAGCGTCACCCCAAGAGCAGTCAGTACGCCGGACAGCACCGCAGCCAGCCCGATGAACAGCACGACCTTGACGACGGCCGAGTTGTCCGCACCGCCCGCGACGTCGTCCACGAGCACTCCGAGCGCCCACGGAGCGACCAGACCGGCCGCACTCGCGCCAGTGATGACCACGGCGGCGACCACCGACAACAGCGGCTGCCGGCGGATCTCTTGCCACAACACGGCCCACGTCGCGCGCGGACCGGCGATCGGTAGCAGGTTCATCGCAGTACCGCCTCCTGGTACACGGAGTCGGACTCGGCCAGCTCGGCGTGGATGCCCTCGGCAACCACCGACCCGTCCGCGATGACGACCACCCGGTCCATCTTGCCGAGCAACGCCGGGCTGCTGGTCAGGACGAGAGTCGTGAGCCCGGCACGCTCCTCGGCCAGTCCCTCCGCCAACAACTCCTCCGTCACCGCGTCAACCGCCGTACTCGGATCGTGCAGCACGAGCACCGGTGGCGCAGCGAGCAGCGCGCGGGCCAGACCGAGCCGTTGACGTTGCCCACCGGACAGGGACTGACCGCGGTCCGCCAACGGACGGTCGAGCTCTTCGATCAGGTCTGCCGCGCCTGCCGAGGTCATTACCCGGTCCAGCGATGGCGAGTCGACGAGCAGGTTGCTCCGCAGCGTCCCCTCGAACAAGTCCGTCTCGTGCCGCTCCAGCAGGACAGTTCGTCGTACGACGTCAATGTCGAGCTCGTCCATCGGCGTACCGCCAACCCGCAGTACTCCGGTGTGCTCGGGCGCGCGACCGGACACCACAGTCAGCAACGCGTCGGCGTCCCGCGGGTCGTAGCAGAGCACACCGACCGACTCATCCGGCCGAAGTGTCAGATCCACTGCGGACAGGGACTTGTAGGACACCCCGTCCAGCTCCAGCAGCGGCTTCGAGGGGTCCAGGGTTGTATCGGTGCCGCTGGCAATGAGTGGCGGAGCAGACAGCACAGCGGCCAATCGCTTGGCGGATGCGCGGGAGGTGGCGAAGATCTGGCTCGCGTACCCGAGTGTTCCGACCGGCTCCGCGACGAACTGCGCCAACCCGACCACGGTGATCAGTTCGCCGATCGTGATCCGCCCGTTCAACGCGAACCAGCCGGAGACGCCGGCCACAGCAGCAAGCAGCAGGCCACTCAGTGCGGTCGTCACACCGTCCTGCAGCCCAGCCGTCGAGGCCGCGCGCAGTGTTGCCCGCAGTGTGGTCTGGCTGGACCGCCGATACCGCGCCGCCGCGTTGTGCTGCGCCCCGATCCCCCGCAACGTCCGCAGTCCGCCAACCAGGTCAGTCGCCAGCGCGGTCGTCTGCGCAACCGCCTCCTGCTGGCTTGAGGTACGACGCGTCAGCAGCGGCGACAACGCCTGAATCCCCAACACCAGCAGCGGTACGCCGATCAGCACCCCAAGCCCGAGTGGTACGTCGACCAGCAGCAGCGACACCGAGGACACGATCAGGGCCGTGCATGCAGCACACCCGATCGAAACGCCCCGCATCACCAGTGCGGTCCGTTCTGCGTCGGAGGTTGCGATCGACAACAGCTCGCCGGACCGCAGCCCAGTGCGCTGACCGCGTGGCTCCAGCACCCGCTGTGCGACCTCGAGCCGGAGCAGGTGCGTCTCGTACTCGATCGCCCGCACCACCTGCCGCGCACCGGTCTTCCAAGCGTTCGACAGGACGGCGAACAGCACGATCATCATCAGCACACACCACAACAGCGGCTGCACCTTGCCCGTGGCCACAGCCCGGTCCACGAAGATGCCGATCGCCACCGGCACCGCCGCCTCGGTCGCCTGGTGCAGCGAGAGCACCAGCACCCCCGCGATCATCCGGCCCCGATGCCGTCGGACCGCCCGCCTCAACAGTTCCCCAGGTGACATAGTTAGGTGAGCCTAACTCACCTGGCAGCACCAGACCGGGGCGGTGGGGCGGGGAAGGTATCAGCATTGACACTCCGGTCAGTCCGCCGTACGGTCACGCGTTAATAGTAAACTTTCCTAACAGTTCATCGGCTCAGCGAGCCGAGCCCACGGATCGGGCGGCGGAAGGCAGGGTTAGCGGATGGCAACGACCCCCGGAACGCCGCGCCTGCTCCGCGCGATGAACGACCGCGCAGCCCTGGACCTGCTGCTCAGCAACGGCCCGCTCTCCCGGACGACGCTCGGCAACCTGACCGGTCTGTCGAAGCCGACCGCATCCCAGCTGCTCGCCCGGCTCGAGGCGGCCCACCTGGTCCGCCCGAGCGGCACGACTGCGGGCAGGCCGGGCCCGAACGCGCAGCTGTACGAGATCAACGGCGGCATCGCGTACGTCGCCGGCCTCGACGTCACGCCGGCCCGGATCCGCTCGGCCGTCGCGGACCTGACCGGCAAGGTGGTCGGCACGTACGAGCTGCCAACCCCGGGCCGCAGCGCCAAGGGCACGGTGGACCGGGTGCTCAAGGCGATCGAAGGAGCGACCGGCGAAGCGGGCCTGAACCTGGACCGGCTGCACCGTGTCTCGATCGGCACCCCGGGTGGTTTCGACCCGACCACCGGCCGGCTGCGGTACGCGACCCACCTTCCCGGCTGGCACGCCCCGCATCTGCTCGACGAGCTGGCCGCGGCGATCGGCGTACCCCTCGAGGTCGAGAACGACGTCAACCTGGCCGCGATCGCGGAGCAGCGGGTCGGTCATGCCCAGGACAGCGACAACTTCGTGCTGCTGTGGGGTGAGGAGGGCATCGGCGCCGCGATCGTGATCAACGGGACGCTGCTGCGTGGCGCGACCGGCGGTGCCGGCGAGGTCGCCTTCCTGCCCCTGCCCGGTACGCCGCTGGTCCGCAATGTCGGCCGGAACAACGCCGGCGGCTTCCAGGAGCTCGCCGGTGGCGAACCCGTGTTGCAGTTGGCCCGCGAGCACGGTCTGAAGGCCCGGACACCGGAGGCTGCGATCGCGGCCGCACTGCAGACCGAGGGCGCGGGTGACGCGGTGCTGACCGAGTTCGCGCATCGGCTGGCCGTCGGCCTGGCCGCGATTGTCGCAGTGATCGACCCCGAGCTGATCGTCCTGGCCGGCGGTGTGATCACCGCCGGCGGCGAGCGGCTGCTCGGTCTCGTCCAGGACGAGCTTGCCGATCTCGCCGTACCCAGGCCGCGGTTGCTGATGACGGCGCTCGGCACCGACCCGGTGCTCGCCGGTGCACTGCAGTCCGCCCTGAGCACCACCCGCGACGAAGTCTTCGACACCGCCGGACCACCCATCACCTAGGAGCACACGGTGAAACTCACAGTCGTTGGTGGCGGATCCACCTACACCCCTGAACTCGTGGATGGCTTCGCCCGACTGCGCGACACCTTGCCGGTCTCCGAGCTGGTCCTTGTCGATCCAGCAGCTGACCGGCTCGAGCTGGTCGGTGGTTTAGCTCGTCGCATCTTCGCGAAACAAGGGCATCCGGCGCGGGTGATCACCACCTCAGATGTCGACGCGGGCATCGACGGTGCGGACGCCGTACTGCTGCAACTGCGGGTAGGTGGGCAGGCCGCGCGCAACGAGGACGAGACGTGGCCACTGGAGTGCGGTTGTGTCGGCCAGGAGACGACCGGCGCGGGTGGGCTCGCCAAGGCACTGCGGACCGTGCCTGTGGTGCTGGACATTGCGGAGCGAGTACGGCGTACCAATCCGGACGCGTGGATCATCGACTTCACCAACCCGGTGGGCATTGTGACGCGGGCGCTGCTCTCGCACGGGCACAAGGCTGTGGGGCTGTGCAACGTGGCCATCGGGTTCCAGCGGCGGTTCGCGGCTTGGTTGGGCGTGACGCCACAGGAGGTGTCGCTGGACCACGTCGGACTCAATCACCTGACCTGGGAACGCGCAGTCCGGGTCAACGGCGAGGACATGTTGCCGAAGCTGCTCGCCGAGCATCTGGCTGAGCTGTCCGACGATCTGCACATCCCGGCCGACGTCGTGCAGCAGCTTGGCGTCGTACCGTCGTACTACTTGCGCTACTACTACGCACACGACGAGGTGGTGCAGGAGCTGCTGACCAAGCCCTCCCGGGCCGCGGAGGTCGCAGCGCTCGAGAAGCAGCTGCTGGAGATGTACGCCGATCCCCTGCTCGACGAGAAGCCCGCACTGCTGGAGCAACGCGGCGGGGCGTACTACTCCGAGGCGGCCGTGGCACTCGCGTCGTCACTACTGAAGAACACCGGCGACATCCAAGTGGTGAACACAGTCAACAACGGCACGTTCCCCTTCCTGCCCGATGATGCTGTCATTGAGGTGCCGGCGACAGTCGGCGCCGAGGGTGCGACGCCCGAGCCGGTGTCCGCACTGGAGACCTTGTACGCCGGTCTGGTCAGTCACGTGACGGCGTACGAGGACCTGGCTCTGGAGGCTGCGGTGAAGGGTGGATCGGAGCGGGTGTTCGAGGCCCTGCTGGCGCATCCGCTGGTCGGGCAGATCTCCCTCGCGCGGCAGCTGACCGACAAGCTGCTGGCGCACAACCGGGCGTATCTGCCATGGGCGTGACGGTTCCCGGCGGCGTACTCGCCTTCGATGCGGGGAACAGCAAGACGGACGTCGCCCTGGTGGCCGCGGACGGGACAGTGCTCGGCATGGCCCGCGGCGGTGGGTTCGAACCGCAAGTCGTTGGCGCCGACGCTGCTATCGCCGGCCTCGAGCCGCTGGTCGCGGCAGCTGCTGCGGAGGCCGGCCTGGCGCTGGGAGCCGGGCCGTTGGTACAGCAGATCTCCGCGTGCCTGGCGAATGCGGACATGCCGATCGAGGAAGAGCGGCTAGCCGCTGCGTTCGAAGCACGCGGGTGGGCGGAGTCGGTGTACGTCACCAATGACACGTTTGCGCTGCTGCGTTCAGGTGTGGACGAGCCGCGTGGTGTCGCGGTGGTGTGTGGGGCGGGAATCAACTGCTCGGGACTGCTGCCGGACGGGCGGACGGCCCGGTTCACGGCGCTGGGCAAGCTGACCGGCGATTGGGGTGGTGGCGCGCAGTTGGCCGAGGAGGCGTTCTATTCGGCATCCCGCGCCGAGGACGGCCGTGGTCCCGCAACCGCGTTGCTGACTGCGATTCCGGCGTACTTCGGTCTGCCGTCACTGACCGCGGTGATCGAGGCGTTCCACTTCGGCGAGCTCCCGGCCGACCGTCAACTCGAGGCCGGGCCGGTGTTGTTCCAGGTCGCGGCGGCCGGTGATGCCGTTGCCCTCGGCGTCATTCAGCAGCAGGCCGAGGAGATCGTCGCGATGGCGCTCAGTGCGTTGCGGCGGCTCGAGTTGCTGGACGAGCCGGTGACGGTCGTACTGGGTGGTGGCGTCCTCACGGCCGGTCATTCGGTGCTGGTCGATCGCGTCGTACAACTGCTGGCGTCTGCCGCCCCGAAGGCGGTGCCGCGGGTGGTCGACGTACCGCCGGTGGTCGGGGCCGCCCTGCTCGGCCTCGACCACACGGCCGCAGACCCCGCGGCCCAGGCCCAACTGCGTTCCGCTTTCGCCCCAACCCCGGCCGGCTGAGGAGGTCGGCAGGCTGAAGCCGGGTGGCCCGGTCCAGACCCCGTGCTGGACCGGGTCATCCTTTGTCCTTGCTCTGCGGCTTTGGTGTCGTGTAATCATGATTACATGAGTACACAGACTGAGCAGGAGAAGGTGCGCGGCTGGCTGACCGGCCGGCTGCCGGGTGACTGGTTCGAGGGCGAGCCGGAACTGACCATCGACCGGGACGAGATCCTGATCGTCGGCCGGATCGGTGCGCCGGAGCAGGCCGACGACGTGAGCGCGGCCGAGCGGTCCGCCGCCGAGGAGGGCCGGGTCAAGCAGTACCGCGAGGACACCCGCGAGCGCCGGATCGAGATCGCCCGCGAGCTCGAGCACGCCACCCGCCGCAAGGTCGCCTGGGGCGTCCGGTGCGGCGAGACCACGACGATCTTCACGTCCCTGTCCGCGCCGGTGATGACGCGTCTTCGCCAGCCCGAGCGCAAGGTCCTCGACACCCTCGTCGACGCCGGCGTGGCCCGCTCCCGCAGCGATGCCCTCGGCTGGTGCGTCAAGCTCGTCGCCCAGCACAGCGAGTCCTGGCTGTCCGACCTGCGCGAGGCCATGACCAAGGTCGAGGACGTCCGCCGGGCCGGCCCCGACACCCAGCAGTAGACAGGCGACGGGCGGCACCCGTTGTGGATGCCGCCCGCCTGGGATTGCTACCGACTACTGGCCGCCCTGCCAGTTGCCGTTCTGCGGCGGCGTGCCGTTGGACCAGCTGCCGTTCTGCGGAGCGGCGTGGGTCGCGTGGTGCGGCTGCTGCTCATAGCCCGGCTGCGACTCGTAACCACCTTGCTGCGGGGCTTCGTGACCGCCCTGCTGCGGCGCCTCGTATCCACCCTGGCCTTCGTATCCACCCTGGCTCGGGTAGGTCGCCGTACCGTTCGAACCCATCGAAGCGGCCGGCTTGTTGATGTTGTCGCGGCTGAACAGGTTCGTGAGCGCCTTTCCGGCCATCTCGCGGCCCCCGAGGCCGAAAGCGAGGCCGAGTGCGAGCGCGCCGCCCGCCAGCACGATCAGCAGGGTGTTGCCGGTCAGCTGGACGGCGATCCCGAGCTGGGTCAGCGCGGCGAAGGCGGCGTACACGAGGACCGCGTACTTGCCGACCTTGGCGAGCGTCTCGTTACCGGTCGCGCCCCGGATGATCGCGGCCAGGAAGTTCGCGAACAGCGCCGCCAGGCAGATGATCACGATCGCGGCGAAGATCCGCGGGATGTAACCGAGCATGTCGCTCATGAAGTTCGAGATCTCCGGGACCCCGAGTGCCGAGGCGAACATCGTGAAGCTGATCAGGAACACGAACCAGAACACGACCTTGCCGAGCATCGCTGAAGCGGTCAGCCCCGTGCCGGACCGCTGCAGCACACCGGAGACGCCGGCTCGTTCCATCCACTGGTCGAACCCAACCCGGCCGAGCAGCTTGCCGACCAGCTTCCCGAGCACCTTGGCGACGAAGTAGCCGACCACCAGGATGACGAGGCCACCGAGCAGGTTGGGTATGAACGACAACAACTTGCTGAAGGCATCTTCGAACGGCTGGGTGAAGTCGATCGCTAACGCGGACATGGGTCTTCCTTCCGACTGGCCCGCATCCGCTGCCGCGCACACCGCACACGACCCCGGCACGGGCGGATGCAGTGGTGCCAGTATTACCCGTACCCGTGGTTGCACAGGGCAAACAGTCGTCACCGGCGTGTAACTCTCGGAAAGGTCATTGCATAAGGCAATTACCGTTCGACGGCTACGGTCGTTACCCCCGAACGCTGAACCGTTTCAGGCGTTTGAGATCCTGCTGTCATGACCGACCTGGTGATCCGCCGCGCCACCGCCGCCGATGTCGCCCCGATCGTCGCGATGATCGCCGACGACCAACTCGGCGCCACCCGCGAGTCCCTCGACGACCTCACGCCGTACCTGCGGGCGTTCGAGCTCATCGACGCCGACCCGAACCAGCTCTTGGTAGTTGCTGAACGCAACGATGAGGTGATCGGCACGCTCCAGCTGACGATCATCCCCGGCCTGTCCCGCCGCGGCTCGTCCCGTGGCCTGATCGAAGCCGTCCGCGTCGCCGCCCCGGCCCGCGGCTCCGGCCTCGGTACGACGCTGATCGAATGGGCGATCGAGGAATCCCGCACCCGCGGCTGCACGCTGGTCCAACTCACCTCGGACAAGTCCCGCACCGACGCCCACCGCTTCTACGACCGCCTCGGCTTCACCAACTCCCACGAGGGCTTCAAACTCAAACTCAACTGACCTCGCCCGCCGAAGCCGCCCAGGTGCCACAACCGCCGGGACCTTTGGTGAACCCTTGCCGCAACCAGCGATCGAAGTTGACCATGTCCTTCTCGGAACGGTCATAGCCAATGTGCCCGTAGTGCGCAAGCCGTTCACCGCGGATGCGAAGGGTCCTCCGATTGGCGCCGAAGAAGGCCGTGGCGAAGCAATGCGCCTGCATTTCGCTCCGATTCTGGTCCACTTGCCGCGCGGCATCGTTGGCAGCAGCGCTGTAGCGGTCGTCGTAGCTGTCCGAGATACCGGTCAGGAACTGGACGTGGTGGCCGTACTCGTGCGCGATCAGGTATTGCACCGATGCCCCGATGCCCTCCTGGGACGCCCCGGGGACCGCGTAGGACGGCCAGTTGAAATAGATCCCCAGGTCGGTATCGCAGTAGAAGGCACCAACGTCCTCGTCCATCACTCCGCACACCGATTCGGTGCCGGTCGGGGCCGGGTGCACCGCGGCCGGCGGCCGGAACTCGAACCCGGCGCGTTCGATCACCGGCGCCCACGCCTTGTTCAAACACTGCGTGAAGGCGGTCGCATACCGAACCATCGCCTTCCCGGTGGCCAGCCGAGCAGTAGGCAACGAACACCCATCAGCCGCCACCCTCCCGGCGTCGTACAGCGGGTTGTACAGCAGGTGCCGATCAATCACCTGTGCACTGACCCCGATCGGAGTCTTCACCGGAACCGGCGACTGGGTCCGTGTCGCGGTTGGCGTGGGCGTGGGATCACTTGCGGCGGGTGTCGTGGGTCCCCCACAAGCTCCACCGAGCAACACGACCAGTACGCCGATCAGCGGCCAGCCAACCTTCTTCGACCTCAACTGACCCAGCCGGGCGCGGCGGTGAAGGTGTTGCACGAAGACGGATCCGCGGACCGGAAGCCCCGGTGGTTCCAGTAGCTGTAGCTCGTGCGGGAGCCGTGATCGCGGGGACCCGTCGGGGCGTTGTCGTCGCCGGTCGTGGTGACGATCTGCTCCCATTCGTTGAGCCTCCAGTTCGTGAACGCCAGGGCGTTCCGGTGGGCGGCGACAAAGGCTGCGCCGAGGCAACTCGCCTGTAACTCCAACCGGCGCTCGTGTTCCAGCTGCGCCCACGACGGCGTGTCCAGGTCGTAGTTGTCCATGATCCCGGTCAGCAGCTGCAGGTGATGGCCGTACTCGTGGGCGAGGTCGGTCTGTAGTTGCACGGTCCGCCAACTCGCAGCATTCTCCACGCAGTAGCTGTCCCAGTCGATGCAGATCGTCTCGAATTCCGAGTTGTAGAACGCCGTACTCGGCGGTTCGGTACACACTCCGGTGTCATTGGCAACGATCTTCGCGGGCCTGAAGGCGGACCCGGAGCGGGTGATCAGCGGCGCCCAGGCCCGGTTCATGCAAGCCACGAGAGCCTTCCCGTAGCTCGTCAACGCCGCATCGCTCTTGGCAACGTCCGCCGGCAACGCACACGCCGCCGCCCGAACCTTGCCAACGCCATACAGCTTGTTCCGCACCAGCACCGGATCCTTGATCACCGGAGCCCGCCGCGTCGGCGACGGCGTCGCAGGCCGAGGCTTCTTCGTAGCCGGCGGCGCCGGCGCAACCGTCGCAGTAACCACCGGCTTGGAGATCGACCGCGGCGTAGACACAGAGCTCGGTCGCTCCCGCGCCGGACGAGCCCCAGAACAACCCCCACCGACCAGAGCGATCAGTACGACGACAACCACAAAGCCGATGCTGTCGCGACGCATCAGCTGACTCGTTTACTCGGGGCGGTGAAGGTGTTACAGACGGACGGGTTTGTGGTGTTGAAGGCTTGGATGGTCCAGTACGCGTGGTTCTTGCGCGAGCCGTGGTCGCGGACTTTGCCGTACTCGTCGCCGACGTGGTGAACGATATCCTGCCAGATCGCCAGCCGCGCCCCGGTCAGACGGAAGGCGCGCTTGTTGGCGCCCAGGAACGCGGCGCCGAGGCAGCTCGCCTGCAACTCCTTGCGACGCTGGATCTCAAGTTGCCCACTCACGGTCCGGCCTTGTGGGAGATACCCCTTGCTGGTCAGGTCCGGGCGCGGCAACGCACACCGCACCGGCGGCACCTTCCCGGCGGCGTACAACTTGTTCTTCACCACCTGCGCCCCCATGTCGATCGACCCCGGATCGAAGGGTGTCGTCTTGGTGGGAGCAGGCGAAGGCGTTGGTGACGAAGGTGGGGACGGGGTTGGACCGGCTGCAGACGTAGTCACCGAGGACGCCACCGCCGCCGGCCGCACCCCCTGCCCACAACCAGCCAAAACCCCAACCAGTACGACGACAACCGCGATCCCCACGGTCTTCGTCGTACGCACGGTCAACTGACCTTGGTAGCGGAGGCTGTGAAGGTGTTGCAGGAGGCGGGGCTGGTGGACTGGAAGGCTGGGCCGGCCCAGAGCCACTGGCTCTTCTTGGAGCCGTGGTCGCGGATCTTCTTCGGGTTGTAGTCATCCCCCGAGTGCTGGGTTTCCCATTCCCACTTGTCCAGCTTCGCGCCGGACAGGCCGAGTGCCTGCTTGTTCGCGCCCAGGAACGCGGCGCCGAAACAGGTCGCCTGGAGCTCCCGGCGGCGGGACCACTCCAGCTTCATCGAGTTCGACTTCGTCCATCCCTGCCGCGACCACGAGGCGGTGATCATCTCTGTCATCTGCTGCACGTGGTGCCCGTACTCGTGCGCGAAGGTGTCGATCATCCACACTCGCGCGCCGAGCGGATCGTCCTTGTACCACTCGAGGTCGCTCTTCCAGCTGATGTTGATGCTTTCGGTGTCGCTGCAGTAGTACGCCACGTCGGACTCACCGGTGCAGGTGTCCGGCGACGCCCCCTGGTTGGACTGCAGCACCACCTTCGGCGGCCGGAAGGTGTATCCCGCCTTCGTCACCAGCGGCTCCCAGGCCTTGTTCAGGCACGGCAACAGAGCGCGGTAGTAGGTGAGGATCGCGGACTGCGAGTTCGGCTTGATCGACGGTTCGGTGCAGTGGACAGCAGGCAGCTTGCCGACCGTGTAGATCTTGTTCTGCTGGAGGCGGACCGTGTCCGGGACGCCCTGCTTCGTGATGGTGACGGTCGGGTCCGGCGGGACCGGGAGGGGGGCCTCGGACTTTTTGATCGATGGGCGGGACATGGGGTTGTCTACGGGGTTGCCGTAGGAGTCGATGAGTTTGAAGCCGGCGATGGTGGCGCCGGTGAGGATGATGAGGACCAGGGCGGAGAGGCCGGCGATGACCGCGCGGGAGTAGTGCCGTGGCGGCTTGACCGGTGGCGCATCGGTGGTGAACTGGGCGCCGGTCCGGGACGGATTCGAGTGCCAGCCGACCGGCCGCGATCCACCGGTACGACGGGTGCCGGTCAGCGGTGTCAGTGGGGCGCCGGCCAACGGGGCCGCAGGCGGACCGCTGTACTCGCCGGTGGCGTTGGGATCGGTCGGCAGCGGCCGCGCGACGCGCCGTAGGCCCGGATCCGGCCCGGAGATGTCGCGAGCCTTGCCGAGGCCGACGGCCTGCTTGCGGCTCCCGGTGAGCGGGCGGGCCGCGGCCGCGTCGCTGTCGGTCAGCACGTCGCCGGTGCCGCCCGGCAGGAAGTGCCCGGGTTCCGGCCGCGTACCACCGCCGCCGTCTGCGCCGGCACTGTCCGAGGGGTTGTCCTCAGGCATCGGTCGTCCTCTTCTCCGTCAACTGACCTTGGCGGGTGCCGCCACGAAAGTGTTGCAGGTGGCCGGATCGAGGCTGCTGAAGCCCTGGTTCATCCACGACGTGAGGCTCTTCGAGGAGCCGTGGTCCTTGACCTTGTCCTCCGCGTACTCGTCACCGCCGTGCTGGATCTGCGCGGTCCACTGCTTCAGCAGCTCACCCCGCAGCGGGAAGCTGCTCCTGGCCGCACCGAAGAAGACGGCCGAGAAACAGTTCGCCTGCAACGCCGCCCGCCGGTCCTGTTCCAGCTCGCCGGCCTTGTTGGCCGCTGTGTCGCGCAGGTTGTCGGAGGCCTCGAAGATCCCGGTCAGGTTCTGCAGATGAGCGCCGTACACGAACCCCAGCGACTGCGCCATGTCGATGCGGGCCGCGGCCTTGTTCTTCGGGTACTGGTCCATCAGGTCCTGCCAAGGCATGGTGACGCTGCCGCCCTGTTCGTCCTGGCAGTACGACGCCGCCTTCTTCTGGAAGCCGCACGCGGTCTCGTCGCCCTCGTCGAAGATGATCAGCCGCGGCGACCGGAACTCGAACCCGGCCTTCTCGACCAGCGGCTTCCACGCGTTGTCCATGCACGCGATCAGGGCCTGGTAGTACGACTGGACGTTCTCCCGCGAGGTCGGCTTGTACGCCGGTTCGACGCACTTGACCGTGGAGAGCTTGCCGGCCGAGTAGAACGGGTTCTTCCCGACCACGTCGGCGTCCGGGGTCGGCTTGCCGGCCGCCTTGGTGGGCGTGTCCTCACCGTTGCGGACAGACGGCGTACCCATCGGGTTGGCAAAGATGTCGCCGGACGACGAGAGCACCTTCGCGGCGAACGCGACGCCGCCACCGAGGACGACGAGCGCCCCGACGACGATCAGGGCGACCAGCGCCTTCGACCGCTTCTTGGGGATGAACGGGATCGGCTCCGGATGGAAGACAGCCCGGTACGCCGCGGCCGCCGGGTCGTCGGGTGGCGGCGGACCGAGGCGCGAGCCGGACAGGCCGGCACGCTTCGAGTCGATCCGGGAGCCCGCCAGCTGTGGTGGCGTGACCGGCGCTTCGCCGCCCAACCGCGGCGTCGGCGCAGCCAGCGGCGCGGAGCCGCCCTCCCCGGTGTACCTCGGCATCGGTGCCTGCTGCGGCGTGACCGCGGCCGGTCCCTTGTCCTGCGTGGCGCCCTGCTCACCCTCCCCACCTGGCAGAAAATGGCCAGGCTTGGGTGCTGGCGTGTCCGCCATGATTCCCCGCTTCTCCCCAGTACCGGACTCCGCCGGTCCCACCCACTGACTATCGGGATGCCCCCTATCCCGAACCAACGGGATGCTAAGCCTTCCGGCACCCCCACCGGAACCGGTTTGCAGCTATTGACATCGTTTCGCTACCCGCTCCCGGCGGGAAGTCACTCCGAGTAACCCCGATTCAGAGGAGTCGCGCATGAACGTCCTGGACAGCTTTGCCCTTAAGGGCAAGCGAGCCCTGATCACCGGCGGGAACCGGGGCCTCGGCCGCGCGTTCGCCCTGGCCCTCGCCGAGGCGGGCGCCGACGTCGCGATCGCCGGCCGCGACACCGACCGGAACGCCACCGTTGTCACCGAGATCGAGGCCCGCGGCCGACGGGGTCTCGCGGTCCAGGCCGACATCACCGATCCGGACGCCGTACGTCGTCTGGTCGCCGACGTCACCACCGAGCTGGGCGGGATCGACATCCTGGTGAACAATGCCGGAATCGCGATCCACCGGCCGTCACTCGACGTACCGCCGGAGGAGTGGCAGCAGGTGCTCGACCTCAACCTGACCGCGCTGTGGAACTGCAGTACGGCGGTCGCCCGCGGGATGATCGACTCCGGCGGCGGGGTGATCGTCAACGTCGGCAGCATGTCTGCGCAGATCGTGAACCGACCGCAGTGGCAGGCGTCGTACAACGCCTCCAAGGCCGCCGTACATCACCTCACCCGCAGCCTTGCCGCCGAGTGGGCGCCGCACAACATCCGCGTCAACGCGATTGCTCCCGGCTATGTGAAAACGGATATGGCACCTGTCGACGAGCCGCAGTTCCAGCAGCACTGGATCCTCGACGCTCCCCAGCAGCGCTACGCCACCCCGGAGGAGATCGCACCCTCGGTCCTCTATCTGGCAAGCCCGGCCTCCAGCTTCACCACTGGCTCGGTGCTGCTGGTCGATGGCGGCTACTCGGTCTACTAAGCGGATCATCGGGTCGAGATCGGTCCTGCCTCAACCGCGGAAAATGCCGCGCGCAGGTGGTTTTCGCGTGGCTAGGGTGTCTTGATGGAGCTGAAGCGCGACGGATATCCGCGGTCCAACGGGTACGACGCCGACTGGGTGCTGGCCGGCGACATGGGGCCGCATCCCCTGTGGTTGTTGGAGGATCTCGCGCAGGACCTCGAGCTGCGGCCGGGGATGCGGGTGCTGGACCTGGGGTCGGGCAAGGGAACCACGTCGGCGTTCCTGGCCAAGGAGTACGGCGTACAGGTGTGGGCGGCGGACCTGTGGATCGATCCGACGGAGGCCACTTCGCACATCGCGGCGCAGGGTGCCGACGGCGTGGTGACCGTGAAGGCGGAGGCGCATACGTTGCCGTTCGCCCGCGAGTTCTTCGACGCGATCGTGTGCATCGATGCCTACGAGTACTTCGGGACCGCGGACAACTACCTCTCCTACATCACCGGGTTTCTCAAGCTAGGTGGGCAGTTCGGCGTCGCCACGCCCGCGCTGCGCAAGGAGGTCCGCGACCTCGGGTCCATCCCCGACCACATCAAGAAGGTGGTCGGTTGGGAGGCGCTGGCCTGGCACACCGCGGACTGGTGGCGGTTCCAGTGGGAGATCACCGAGCTCGTCGACGTCACCGCGGCGCGGTTGCAGGAGTCCGGCTGGGAGGACTGGCTGATGTGGTCGCGGGCCGTCTCCGAGTACGCCGGGACCCGCGACGGCTCGCTCGACATGCTCGAGGCCGACCAGGGCGAGTACCTGACCTTCGCGATGCTCGCTGCGCGTAAGCGCTGAGACCCGCCTGTCGCCCGCGGGCCTGGCGTAGGGGATGCTGGGGACATGAGCTGGGCTGTTTACGCGGTGCGAGGGCCAGGAGGCGTACGCCGCCTCGACGACATGCCGGACGACTACCAGCCCCCATCGGTCGGTTCGACGGCCGACGTGGTGGCCGTGGTCCGCGAGGTGGTACCGGACGTGGACACGAGCAAGCCGTCCTGGCTGGCGTTGCGAAGTCCGGAGTACGACGTCGAGATGACGATCGGCAAGGGCGTCGAGGTCCGTGACATCACGTTCTACCTGAACGACGGCCCGCGCTCGATCCCCGTCGTAATGGAGATCAGCCGCCGGCTCGGCGTCACGCCGTACGACACCGAGTCCGGCAACTTCCTCACCGAGGAGTCCCGCCCACCGGTCCCCCCACCGATGGAGCCCGACGAAATCAAAATGAACAAACCCAAGTGGTGGAAACTCGGCCGCAAGTAGTTCCGGCCCTCCAGAGCTGGCGCCACTCGATTCCGTGGGATGGCGCTGTGTCGATCCCGGTTGCCTGGGTTTGTGACTGGGGTGTGGACCTGTGACACTCACTAACCCGGCCGCCGGGTCGTCGCGGGGCTAGTTCTGAGCGTGCGCGGCCGGCTTGGTCCGTACTTGGTGAGTGGCACAGATCCGGCCCCCCGAACTCTCCCCGAGCCGCCCTGGGGTGAGACCCGGCGCGTGCGGCGGGCGGGTTACGCGCGGCGGGTTGCGACTAGCGTGGCTATTTTGTTGATTCGGTGTTCTGGGTTGCCCAGGTCGTCGTGCCAGAAGTTGCCGGCGGCGTGGTCTTCCGGGGTGGCGCAGGTGGAGATGGTGAGCATGGGCTTGGTCGGGCGTACGCCGGGCTGCCCGGGGACGGCTGCGTTCTGTTGGGCCTTCTCGGCCGGTTTGCGGAACGAGATCGTCATCGTCCGACCGATCACGTAGTCGTAGACCGTCCCACCGGCCGTGAACAGCACGTGGTCACCGTTCACCAACCCAGGCACCCGCTCGAGCGGCCGACCGTGGCTCACCCGGTGCCCGGTGATGATGAAGTTCCCGATCTCCCCCGGCCCCACTCCACCGGCCGGACCCCGCGGACTAGCCGCAACGCCGCGGTTCTGGATCACAGTCCCCGGCCGATCGTCCGCCGTACCCGGGTAAGCCACCACCCGCAATCCCCGCACCCCGATCGCCGGAATAGACATCGTCACGACCCCGGAAACTGTCGGCTTGCGGGTCGGAGTCGGGGTCTTGGATGGACTGGTGGGCGACGTGGACGGGCTGCTTGGCGGTGCGGAGGTTTTTGTAGGCGTGGGTGTGGGTGACGCGCCGCCGGTGGGCGCCGTGTCACTGCACCCAACCAACCCAGCCGCCACCACGCACAGCCCCGCCACCAGCCTCACCCCTCCGACGGTATGCCGCCGGAGCGAAAACCGCCCGAAAATCGGGTCAATCCAGCAACGCGAGAGTGGCCGGTCCCACCCGAAGGGTGCCGGAAGTCAGCGGGGTAGAACGGATCCCGCCATGCCGGCGGAGTGCCTGATGGGCGCCAGGAGCCAGGACCACGTTCATCCAGGCGCAGGGGCTCGCAGCCCGCTTGGCCTGGAACGTGATCGGCCCACTGCCGGTATCGAGCGTGAACCGACGCCCCGGCACGCGAACGCCCGCAGAAGTGCGATGAGCGGCGAGCGTGTCGATCGGGAAGCCACGAAGTACGACGTTCCGCCGCATCAGCAGCGGATCAGGCACCGCCGGCAACTCCAGATCGCGAGCCAATTGATCCAAAGACGCCGCATCCACGAACGTGACGGCGGCGTTCCGGTGGACCGTCTGCCCGAAGTACCGATCCCCCACGATCCCCAGCTCGGCCTTGATCTCGATCTCCGCCCGCCCGACAGGCTCAGGATCCGGCCGCGGCCCGTCATCCGGCCGCCCATCGAAGGCGTGCACCCGCGAGACCACCAGCCCGACAACCTCGACCGGAATGCCCATCGAACCAGGGTACGGCGATCATCCCCAAGTCAGCGGATCCAGCAGCCGGAAGAACTCCAACCGCCGACGATCCAGGTCCACGAGACCATAACCCTCGAAGAGCGGCGCCGGGTCAGCCGACCACTCGTCGTGCATCTGGATCACCGTCAACGCGAGATCCGAGTACCGATCCGCAACCCCAAGCCGCCCAAGATCGATCAGACCGGTCACGTCCAAAGTCTCCGGATCGAAGAACACGTTCGGCAAACAAGCATCCCCGTGACACACCACGGGCTCCAGCACGCTCTCCACATAGGGGCGCTCAGCAACTACCCGGGCCAGCAACTCCGAAGGGTCCAGCAACCGCCACTCGTCGGTCAGAAAGGCCGGGTTCACCGCACCCCGCCGTACGACGTCCTCCGCCTGCGCGATCACCGACGCCAGCGGCCGCTCGAACGGGCATTCCGGCAACGAATGCAGGTCCTTCAGCGCCCGCCCCAGTCGATCGGCCGCAACCGTACGAGAGGCGGGCGGGAGCGCATCCCCAGGCACACCAGGCACCGCGCTCGTCATCAGACAAGCACCGTCCGCCGACTCCACCCAGTCGATTACGGTCGCCCCAGGAAACCCCGTACTGGCGAGCCACTCCGCCCGATCCCGCTCCTCGCGCAGCGCGACCGCATCGCCAACACCACAGCGTTTCGCGAACACGTCCCCGCGCCGGAACACCGACATACCGGACTCCCCGCCCGTCACCGGTTCCCAGCCTTTCAACCAGCGACCACCTTCGACGAGTCGCGGACGAGGAGCTGCCACGGGAAGTCGAAGATCTCCCCCGGCGCGCCCTCACGATCGGTCAACCGGCTGACGATGATCTGCGCCAGCTCCTCGTTGAAACCGACCGGTCCGACGGTCGACAACGACGGATCCAGGTGCTCGCCCTCAGGTGTGTTCCCGACACCGACCACAGCCAGATCCCGGGGTACGTCGATCCGCAGCCGGTGGGCCGCCCGGACAGCGGCGATCGCTGCGAAGTCCGTCGTACAGTAGATCGCGGTTGGGCGATCGGGCTTGCTCAGCAACGTCATCGCGGCCCGGTACGCGCCTTCGGGGTGGCGTTCGAAGACCTCGATGTCCTCGTCCCGGATCGTCTTGCCGGCGGCGCGGACCGTGTTCAGATACGCGTCGAACCGAGCGAACCCGGTGGTCCGCGAGGTGAGCGCGCCGACCCGGTCGTGGTGCTCGAGCAGGTGCTCGACGGCGAGGTGGCATCGCGGCTCGGCCCCGGACCGGATCACGTCGAACCCCCGCGGCTCGAGTGTCTCGCTGAACGCCACGATCTGCACGCCCTGTGCGGCAAAGGCTTCGAGCTCGGCGATCTGAGCCGGATCCGTACTGACGCTGTCGATGAAGATCACGTCTGGCGTCCGATTGGACAGCACCGTCCGCCAGTCGCCGTCGGCAACGATCAGCGCGGTCTTCCCGAGCGGGCTGACCGCGTCGCTCACCGTCTCCGCGACCGCCTGCGACCACGGATCGGCGAGCACGCTCAACGACAGCAGGACCAGATCGGACTTGCCGGTCCGGATTGCGCGCGCGGCATCGTTGCGGCGGTACCCCAGCCGCGACGCCGCTTCCCGGACCCGGTCCGCGGTGGAGTCCTTGATGGTGTGGCTGCGATGCCGCCCCGACAACACGTACGACACGGTCGCAACCGAGACGCCCGCCTCCTTGGCGACCATCCTCAGCGTGGGACGGTCCTGCGTCTGCCCGGTCATAGTGAGATTCTCTCAGATCAGGTAGCGCCTAGCCCTTGACCGCTCCGGTGATGACACCCTTGGTGAAGTGTCGTTGCAAGAATGGGTACACCAGGGCGATCGGGACGAGGGCGACCACCACGACGGCCATCTGCAGGGACTGAGGTTGTGGTAGCGGTTCCACCCCGAGTTGGTCCGCCGACAACGACTTGCCCTGCAGGACGTACGTCCGGAGGATCACCTGGACCGGCCACTTCGACGTGTCGTTCAGGTACAGCAGCGCGTTGAAGAACGCATTCCAGAACCCAACGGCGTAGAAAAGACCGACCACCGCGATCACAGCCTTGGACAACGGCATCACGATCCGCCGCAGGATGGTGAAGTCGCTCGCGCCGTCGATCCGCGCGCTCTCCAGCAACTCGCCCGGCACGTTCATGAAGAAGGTGCGCAGGACAACGAAGTTGAACGCACCCAGCGCGCCCGGCAGGATCAGCGACCACAGACTGTCGAGCAGGCCGAGCTGCTTCACCACCAGGAACATCGGGATGATCCCCGGTGCGAACAGCAGCGTGAACAGCACCATCAACAACACCGGCCGCCCGAACAGCACCGGCCGCGAGGTGGCATAGGCCAACCCGATCGTGACCGCCAGCGCGATCGCCGTACCGACGAGCGTCACGAACACGCTGACCAGGATCGCCCGGCCCATCAACCCGCCGCTGAACAACGTCTGGTACGCCTTCACGGTCGGATGCGACGGCCACAACACATACCCACCCGCGTCGATGATGTCGCGATCGCTGGCCAGCGACGTCGAGATCACCACCAGGATCGGTACGACGATCACGAGCGCGAAGCCGCCGAGTACCAATGCCTTGATCGCCTGATAGCCAGGAGAAGGACGTTCTTTCCAGATAGGTCTCATGCGCCACGCCTTTGGAAGATCCCCGGCTCACCGAGCCGATGTGCCAACGAGTTCGCACCCCACAACAGCAACGCCCCGACCACGCCCTTGGCCAAGCCGGCCGCAGCCCCGCTACTCCAGTCGCCACCGACCACACCCGCGTAGTACGTGAAGGTGTCGAGTACTTCGGCCGCCCCGGGCCCGACCGAGTCCCGCTGCAGGATGAACTGCTCGAAGCCGACGCTCAGGATGTCGCCGATCCGCAGGATCAGCAGCAACACGATGACCGTCCGCAGCGAGGGCAACGTGATGTGCCAGAGCCGCCGCCAACGACCGGCACCGTCCGCCGCAGCCGCTTCGTACAGCGAGACATCCACCGTCGTCAGCGCGGCCAGGAAGATGATCATCGCCCAGCCGGCGTCCTTCCAGACCAGCTGCGCGACCACGAGCAGCGGGAACGTGTCCGGGTTCGTCATGAACGGGATCGGATCCAGCCCGGCCTGCCGGAGCAGGTTGTTGATGAACCCGGCACCGCCGAGCGACTGCTGGAACAGCGTGACCACCAGCACCCAGGACAGGAAGTGCGGCAGGTACGCGATGGTCTGGAACCACCGCCGGATCCGGTTGCTGACCAGCGAATCGACGATCAGCGCCAGCCCGATCGGCACCGGGAAGAACAGCAGCAGCTGTACGGCGGCCAGCAGCAACGTGTTCCGCAACGCGTCCCAGAAGTCCGGGTTGTCGTACAGGTTGACGAAGTTCTGCAGGCCGTTCCACTCGCTGTGCATGATGCCGAGATAGGGCTGGAAGTCCTGGAACGCGACCACGTTGCCCAGCACCGGCAGGTAGAAGAACACCAGCAGGAACACGACGCCCGGGATCATCAGCAGCACCATCTGCCAGTCCCGGCGCCATTTCACCGCAAACGGCAGGCCTGCCTTGACCTGCGCCCTCGACGACGCTCGCTTCAGCATCGCTCAGGACACCGGCACGCCGGCGGGCAGCACGGCCGCGAACTCGTCCCGCATCTTGTCACCGCCGCCGGACTTCCAGCGCTTGAGGGCCGCGTCGTACGCGTCCATCTTCTGCCGGCCGGTGACGATGTCGACGATCGTGTCCCGGAAGGCCGCGGTCAGCTTCGGACCGAGCTTGCTCGACGTGTCGGAGTACGTGCCCGCGGTCGGGTTGCGCATCGCGTACTGCAGCAGCTTCTGCTCGGTGGCGTAGATCTTGCGAGTGTCGTCCGGGTACGCCGGGTTGAAGATCACGCTCTCCGGTGCGTTCATGATCTGCAGCGCGCTGACCAGGCCCGGCGCCTGTTGCGTACCGGCCTTGGTGAGCACCGGGTTCTTCTGCCCGTCGAGCTGGTACTGCTGCCCCTCGACGCCGAAGTTCTTGATCAGGTACTCCTTGGTGCCGAACGGCGCCGACAGGTAGTCCATCAGTGCAAGGAGCTCGCGGATCCGGCCCTCGTCGGTCTTCTTGAACGGCGTGAATCCGACCGTGCCGTAGCCCATGTCGTAGACCGGCTTCGCCTTGCCGTCATGGCCGAACGGGATCATCGTCTCGACGAACAGCGTCGGGTCGAGCGCACGGAAGTCGGAGGTGGCCCGCGGACCGACCGTGACCTGCGCGGCGATCTGACCGTTCACGGTCTTCGGCGTCGCGTCGGCCAGGTTGAGGTCCGGGTAGAACACCTTGGCCGCCCAGAGCTTGGCGGCGTACTCGACGGCGGCCTTGTAGTTGTCCGTCTCGTACAGGTAGGTGAGCGAGCGGTCCTGGTTCACCCGCCAGCCGTTCGGGGCACCGAACCATTCGCCGAACATGTGCAGCATGTTGATGATGGCCGGCTCGAGCGCGTAGTTGGTGCCGTTGGTCAGCTCCTTGCACTTGGCAAAGAACTCGTCGGCGGTCGAGCACTGCAGGCCGCCGACCTTCTGCCAGGTCTTCGGGTTGCCCATCATCACCTGGCCGAACGGCGTGGACGGGATCGGAGCGCCCCAGATCTTGCCGTTCACCACCGCGGTCCGCCACGAGGCCGGCTTCAGCGCGGCCAGGTTCGGATACTCCAGTACGGCGTCGCCGGACAGGTACTTGGTCAGGTCCTGGAACTTGGCCTCGAGCATCGGGCCGATGTTCGGGATGCCCTGGTTCGGCGGCAGCCACATCAGGTCCGGCAGCGAGTCGCTGGCCAGCAGCGTCGCGAACTTCTCCGGGTAGCCCGGGTCGGTGCCGATGGTCAGCTTCAGCTCCGCACCGAGGGCGGAGTTCAGCGACTGCCACATCGGGTTGCTGCCCATCGGCGGCGGGGGCGTCGCGAACGTTTCGGTCAGCGCGGTCACCGCGTTCTTCAGCGGCGGCTGCTTCACGCTGGCGATCGCGTCCGAAGGGAATTTGAAGAACCCGGGCTCCAGCCCCGATTCCGCTCCCGCCAGGTCCGGCCGCAAACCTTCGAAGGGCTTGTACGTCGGCAACGTCAGGTCACTCGACGCCTTCGCGCCACCGTTCGCCGTACCACCGTCACCGCAGGCCGCCAGCGTGGGCCCGGCGAGCACCGCGGCACCGGTCACCTGCAGGAATCGCCGCCGATTGATCATAGCTGCTCCAAGTCATGAACAAGTGCTCACTAACACTCACTTAAACGTTAACCCGGACCGTAAACCCGTCCCGCCCCTCGATGCAAGGCATGGACGTGAAAAACCGGCGGCCGCGGGCTCCCAGGGAACCCGCGGCCGCCGGCCGGTTGACTACTTCAGTACGTCGTCAGCACCGCACGACCAGGCTGGTCAGCGCCGTGCAGTTGCGGATCGCCTTGTCGTTCGCCGCGACCGGGTCAGCCGGCGAACTCGCGGTCCGGGTAGCCGTGGCCTGGAACAGGCCGAGCGTCAGCAGCGTGGCATCGCCCACGAACGTCTTCGTCGTAGTTGCGCCACTCGCCAGCGATGCGACATCACAGTTCATGGTGCGGCTCGTCCCCACCCGCACACAGTTCCCACCTGCGACAGGCACCAGCCGCGACGGGACAGTTCCAACCACGCGTACGTCGGTCGCGTCGGTCGGGCCGTTGTTCTTGATCGTGACCGTGTAGGTGACCCGCGAGATGACGCCGGGCCGCACTGTCGCGCCCAGCGTGACCGCGACATCGGTCGCCTGCGGCGCCGCGGTGATGTCGAGAGTCGGACCGTCGAACGTCTCGAACGCGTAGTTCTCACCGATGAACTGGTGCTGCAGCGTGATCGTCTGCGTCGCCGCGTCCGCCTTCACGCGGAAGGTGAAGACCACCGTCGCCGACCCACCAGGTGCGATCTCGCCGACACCACCCCGGACGCTGCCGCCCAACGTGTCACACGCGAACGCCCCCGGGCACGACACCAGGTCCACCAGACCCGGCAGCGAGGTCTCCTTGGCGTACAAGCCGGCCTTGCCACCGGTGATCGCGAAATCGCGGTCGTTGTAGACGGTCTGCGTCACCGTGAAGGTTTCGCCGGCCGTGACGGTTGTCGTACCGACCTCGATCGTGCTGGTCGGTGGCACCGCGTTGGCGGCCAGGCCCACCGCGACTACCGTCGCGCCGGCAATCCCCGTTGCCAGCGCAGCACGAAGTAACTTCCAGGCATGCATAGCAAGCCCCCCATTTTCCCCTTTTGATCCCCAGTTCTGCCCCCACAGACCGCCGACGGCGGTGAAAAGCAGTATGGATGGACTCCCCGCCCCGCACAACCGCCCGACCGGTCATTTGTGTCGCATCACCGCGAATCGGAGCTATCCTGGCGCGTTCGGCTACTCCGGCAGGTCCAGTCGCCCGAGGAGATCTTCGACCCGGACGGCGCGGCCGGCCAAGCGGTGCTTCTCCCACTCGCCACGGGTCATCGAGTCGCCCACCAGGGCGAGCGCTTCCTCGAGTTCGTCCGCCAGGTAGTAGCTGGGCAGGTCGAGACGCTCACCCATCGCCTCCTCCGCCCCGAACAACTGGGCTGCGCTGACGGGATCGCCCCGGCGAAGCAGGATGTTCATCAGCGTGTTCGAGAACGCCATCGTGAGGCCCGGGCTGCCGAGTGCGAGCACGGTCGGGACCAGTTCACGGCCCAGTTCACTGGCCTCGTCGACCCGGCCGGCCAGCGCCAGCAGGTAGGCGAGGTTCTGTCCCTGGACGGCGACTTCGTGCGCGTCACCGAGCGATTCGGTGATCGCGAGTGCCTCGCGGAGCAACTCCTCGGCCCGATCCAGCCGGCCGAGTTCCTCCTCGACACCGCCGAGGTGGCCGAGGACCCGGGCCAGCCGCCAGTCGTCATCGAGGAACCGGTGGCGCTCCACGGCCTCGGTCAGGGTCCGCTCCGCCGTCTCGAGGTCGCCCTGCCGGCCTTGGACCGAACCGAGCACAGTCATCCCGAACGCAATCGCAGCTGGATCGCCCAACTCCCGGCCCATCTCGAGACTGCGGGTCGCGACTTCCTCGGCCCGGTCCGTTTCGCCCTGTATGAGCAGGACATTGGCCAAGCCACGCAGACATGCGGCCAGGTCCGGCGAGGACGTGGATCCGGCCGTAGCCACGACGTACTCGTGCCAGCGGCGGCTCTCCGCGATATACCCGCCGAGCACCCAGACCCAGCCGAGGGCCGAACAGAGGCGGAGCCCGGTCGGCAGGTCGTGCTCGACGGCCCAGCCGAGGGCGGCGCGGAAGTTGTCCAGGTCGGTCTCGGCACGTTCGAGCAATGGATCGTTGGTGTGGCTTTTCAGGACCTCGAGGTGTTCGGCCAGCTCCGCGTAGTACGACGCATGATTGCCATGGACAACATTTACCTCGTTGGTGGCCGCCAGCTCGTCACCGGCGTACTGCTGGATGGTCTGCAAGAGCTGGATCCGCGTACCTTCAGGCGTTGCGGCGAGCGCGATCAGGTTCGCGTCGTGGAGCTCGGCCACGGCATCGAGCGGATCTGTGCCGGTGGCAACGGCTTCGACAGCGGCCAGATCGGCGCCACCGGAGAAAACCGCCAGCCGGCGGAACGTACGCCGGTGTTCGTCGCTCAGCAGGTGGTACGACCAGGCGATGGTCTCGCGCAACGTGCGTTGCCGCTGCGGCGTCACCTTGCTCGCCGACGCGAGATCGAGCGCGGAGTCGACCCGGGCCAGTAGTTCCTTGACACTGAGCACCCGGATCCGGGACGCGCAGAGCTCGATCGCGAGCGGCAGGCCGTCGAGCCGACGGCAGAGGGCAACGACCTCGGCCACGTTCTCCGGGCCGAGGACGAACCCGGGCTGCACCGCGCGGGCGCGCTCGACGAACAGTTGCACGGCCGCGGACTGCTCGGCCTGGCCGTCGTCGTCCGGCAGTCCGAGCGGCATGACCGGGTGCCGGTATTCGCCGACCAGGCCGAGCCCGCGTCGCGAGGTCACGACGATCTTCACGTGCGCGGCGCCTTCGAGGATCTCGGCAACGACCTTGTCCGCGTCCGGGATCTGCTCGAGGTTGTCGAGGACAAGCAGCAAAGTGCGGGAGGCCAGGTACGCCGTGATCCGCCGACGCTCCCGCGGTGGCATGTCGAGGACCTCGGCGATCGACGACCACATCACCTCCTCGGACGTCACGGACGCGAGCGGGACGAAGTACACCCCGCCCGGGAAGCTGGTGGTCACCTGGCCGGCCACCTCGATCGCGAGCCGCGTCTTGCCCGAGCCGCCAGGGCCGGTGAGGGTGATCAGGCGGACGTCGTTGATGAGTTCGGTGATTCGGCTCAGGTCGGGGCCTCGGCCGAGAAGTTGGGTGGCCGGCACCGGCAGGCTGGTCGCCGTACCGAGGGTTCTGGGTGGCGGGAAGTCGGCTTGCAGGCCGTCGACCTCGAGTTGGAAGAGGCGTTCGGGTTCGGGGATGTCCTTCAGGTGATGCGTGCCGAGGTCGCGGACGGTGACGCCATCGGGCAGGTAGGTGAGGTCCTTTGTCACCGCGGAGAGGACGACTTGGCCGCCATGCGCCGCGCCCGCGATCCGGGCCGCCAGGTGGACGTCCATCCCCCAGTAGTCGTTGTCGTAGACACCCGGCGTACCGGTGTGGATACCCATCCGCACCCGGATCCGCTCGCCACCGGGCCAGCAATGATCGTCGAGCCCACGCTGCCCCTGGACCGCAGCCGCGACCGCGTCATCGGCGGTGGGGAACACGACGAAGAAGCTGTCGCCCTCGGTCCCCTGTTCGGCTCCGCCGTGCGCCGTCCACGCCGCGCGCAGGATCCGCCGGTGACCGTCCAGCGCATCCAGATACCGGTCCCCGAGCCGCCGCAGCAACACCGTCGAGCCCTCGATATCCGAGAACAGCATCGACACCATTCCCCCACCCATACCGTCAGTCTCAGCTGTGAGGTGGGCCGCCGTAAATAACTTGGCGGTCCGCCGATCCGGATGGCACGATGCTCGGGTCCGTGACACCACGCGAGGAGGTGAGCCCCATGAACCCAAGGGTGCTCTCGTCCCCGGTCATGGTTGGGCGACTGACGTAACTGTCGCCGAGAGCGCCAAGACTCCTTCTGAAAAGGCGACTCTCATGCAATTCAGCGCAGAAACCTCAGCGAACGGCGTCATCGAGCGCGAGTTCTCCGTCGGCGACGTACCCGGTGTCCTCTGGTCACCGACGTCCGGCTCCGCACCTCTGATCCTGATGGGTCACCCCGGCGGGCTGCACAAGAAAACGCCGGCACTTGTTGCCCGCGCCCACCACTTCGTGTCCAACGGCTTCGCCGTCGCGTCGATCGACTCCCCCGGCCACGGCGACCGCCCGCGGTCGGAGCAGGACGAGGCTTGGGTCGCGTCCATGCTGGCCGCTCGTGCGGCCGGACAGTCGATCGTGCCGATCGTCACCGAGTACAACATGTCGTTGTCGGAACGCGCCGTACCCGAATGGCAGGCGACCATCGACGCCCTCGAGAAGCTCCCGGACGTCGGTCCGATCGGCTACTGCGGCATGACCCTGGCCACCGCGATCGGCATCCCGCTCACGGCCGTCGACTCCCGCATCACGGCTGCGGTCTTCGGCGGCGTGCTCGTGTACGACGCGTTGTTCGAAGCGGCCCGCCAGGTCACCGTCCCGCTCCAGTTCATCCTCCCGCTGCACGACGACGAACTGCCCCGAGACCCCGGCCTGGCCCTCTTCGAAGCCTTCGCCTCTCCCGCGAAGACCCTGCACGCCACCCCCGGAAACCACTTCAAGGTCCCCTGGTCCGAAACCGAGGACTCGACCCACTTCTTCATCCGACACCTCAACCTTTGACCGGTTCGGTGAGTCTGAGTTAGTACGCCGTCAAGGTGGCGGCTCAAGGGGGTACGGAGATGAAGCGACTCGGAATTCTGGCCGGCGCGGCGAGTGGTGTTGCCGCGATGGGGCTGGTGATTGGTGGCGCGTTGCCGAGTAACGCGGCGCCACTGAAGACGGTTGCCGCTAGCAACACCCAGTCGGTGACCTACGTGAAGCGGTACTTCAATCATTCCAACCTGGGCTATCAGGCGACCGCCGTACTCCCGAAGACCTGGCGCCTCGTCGTCCTCGGCCAGGACCAGGCCCGGTTCACCGACCCCACCGCCAACCGGATGATCCGGTTCGACACCACCTACAACTACAAGATCAGCACCGCGACCGCCCTCAAGAACAAGATCGCCGCCCTGAAGGGGACCCGCGGCCTTCACATCGTCGGTACGTCGACGGTCACGATGCGCTCCACCACCGGCCAGGGCCCGCTGACCGCCAGCACCCTGGTCTACACCTACAAGAGCGGCAACACGACCCGGTGGGTAGCCACCCGCTACGTGGGTCTTTGGGGCACCAAGTCGGCGCTCACCGAGATCTCCACCGCCGGCGCACTCTCCGACAGCAAGCTCCTCGGCGCCGTCATCAACAACGCGACGGTCTCGCTGACGCTTGCAGGCTGATTAGCCAACCGGCTCCTCAATCCGTGGTGCGCAAAGCACCCGGTGGGGAGCCGGTTGCGGCTTTCACATGGCGGCTGAGGTGGCTGACCGAGTCGTACCCGGTCAGCTCGGCTATCGCCTGCAGCGGGAGGGTGGAGTTGCGGATATAGCCCAGCGCATGCCGCAGTTTGATGCTTTGCAAGACTGCGCGCGGGCTCGTCCCCCGCAACCGTGCGAACAGCGCCCGCAGGCCGGACGGCGAGATCCCCAGCTCGGCCGCAACCTCACCGATCCGAACCCCCGCAGCGAACCGATCCTCGAAGATTCGCTCAGCCTGCGCGACCAACTGCTCGCCTGCGGTCACCGGCGCTGCCGACGCCGTACGACGAAGCAGCAGATCCAACTCACCCAGCAGCAACGCCGTGAGCCGGTCGCTGTCATCACCGGGCTGCGCACTCTCCCGGACGATCGCGTCGAACACCCGCCCGAGACTGCGCTCCCCGTCGTCGAAACACACCCGCGGCCAAGGCCAACCGGTCGCGGCATCGACTTGCAGGAAGCGATTGGCGTACCCGGTCCGGCTGCGCTCGGCATGCCACGTCCGCGGCGGCGTGAGCAGGACGGTCCCCGGCGTAGCGGCGTACGTCTCATCTCCGACCGGGCACGTGATCCGCCCGCGCACGTAGTAGACCAGCTCCCACGATGTGTGCGCATGCGACGGGAAGTCCTTGCCCGGCCCAGCCGTGTGTACGCCGGCGCCGAGCAGTCGAGGCGATTCGTGCATAAGTCCTGTCGCCTCCTGCATTGTTCTCAAGGCACGGTGGCTCGATGCTGGCATCGATTCGTGCATCTGTGAAGGAGTCTCTCGATATGGACATGGCGACCGCACTTCGCGACCTCGGCGTCACCGACGACGTACTGACGCAGGCCGAGAAGGACCAGCTCGACCGCGACGGATTCCTCCCGCTCGAGGGAATCCTGACCCTGGAAGAGGTGTCCAGCCTCAACAAACGACTCGCAGAACTCACCGCCGCCGAAGGCGACCGGGCCGGCCTCGAGGTCCACCAGGAGCAAGGCACCGACCGCCTGGCCGACCTGGTCAACAAGGACCCGAGGTTCGAGGTCTGCTTCAGCCACCCACGCGTCCTGGCCGCGATGAATCACGTACTCGGCGAGTTCAAGCTCTCGTCCCTCAACAGCCGCGCCGCCCACCCCGGCAAGGGTCACCAGGCCCTGCATGCCGACTCCGGCCACCCGGTCACCCCCGGCGCTTACGAAGTCTGCAACTCGATCTGGCTCCTGGACGACTTCACTCCGGAGAATGGCGCCACCCGAGTAGTCCCCGGATCCCACCGCCGCGGCACCCTCCCCGCCGACGAAATGTCCGATCCGGCCGACGCCCATCCCGACCAGATTCAACTCGAAGGCAAGGCCGGTACGGTCGTCATCTTCAACAGCCACCTCTGGCACGGCGGCACCGAGAACCGCACCACCAACCCCCGGCGAGCGCTCCACTCCTATTTCGCCCAGCGCCACCTGCCCCAGCAACTCGACCAGCAGACCTACATCCGAGTTGCCACCTACAACCGCCTGACGCCCGCCCAGCGCTTCGTCCTCGACGTCACCGGGACGGACTGATCGGCCGGCTCGATTCGCGGATGACCAGTTGGTGCGGGACGGTGTAGATGCGGGCCGGGTCGCGATTGCCGTCGATCCTGCTGATCAGGGCCTCGAACGTCTTGTCCGCCAGGAGATCGAGGTCGGTGGCGACACTGCTGAGGCTCGGGGACAGATAGCGGCCGTCGATGATGTTGTCCCAGCCGATCACCGCCACGTCGTCGGGGACCCGGACCTGATGCTCGATCAGGGTCCGGATCGCCCCGATGGCGAGCAGATCGCTGGCGCAGACCAGGGCGTCGATCTCGTCGATCCGGGGCAGCAGCCGCTCGGCCATCGCCGTACCGGCCTCCCGGCTGTAGCGGTCACAGCGAAGCAACCACTCGTCGCGACTCTCGAGACCCAGCTCCTTCACCGCGGCGCAGAAACCCTGGAATCGCAACTGCCCGACGCTCGACGGCCGATTCGGATTGCCCCCGACGTACGCGATCCGTTGCCGTCCGCTCTCGGCCAGATGCCGTACGACGTCCCGCGCCGACTGCTCGTTGTCGATCGCGACGTAGTCCGCCGTACCTTCGCTGAGGTGTTCGCCGAGCAGCACCATCGGGGTGAACCGGCTCAGCTCCGTCACCCGCTGGGGATCCACGGCCAGCGGGCTGTAGATGACTCCGTCGATGCTGTGACCGGGATACCCACCCGCGGCGCGGAGTTCGTGGTCGTCGCTGCGGCCGGTCTCGTCGGTGAAGACGGCGTACCCATGCCGTTCGCCGGCCATGATCAGGGCGTGTGCCAACGCACCCAAGTACGGTTCGTCGATCCGTGGAACGGCCAGGGCGACGATGTTGCTGCGACCACTCTGCAACTGCCGGCCGACCAAGGACGGGGTGTAGCCGAGCTCGGCGATGGCGGCCTTGACCCGGGCCCGGGTCTCGTCCTTCACGTAGCGCCGCTCGTGGACCACGTTGGTGACGGTCTTCAGCGACACTCCGGCCAGTTCCGCGACGTCCTTCAGCCGGGCGGGACGCGTCGGGCGGCTGTCCGCACCGGCGTCAACCTCAGGCGCCATCGTTCTCCCTTCGCAACCCAACAACCGTAGGACGACATCTTGACAGAGGCCATGACCGCGGTCAGCATCGTTCTAACGTTAGAACTTCTAACGTTAGAACTGTAACCGACGCAGTGCCCTGACAAGGGAGTAGCTCGTGAAGAGGAACGCATTCGTCGCCTCGGTCGTGCTGACCACCGGAGCGCTGCTCGCCACCGCGGCGTGCACCGGCGGCGCCCCGGGCACCGGATCCGGGGACGTCAAGCAGGACAGCAACACCCAGCAGGAGATCCGCTACATGATCGGGCAGCCGGAGGATCCGGCCGACCTCGAGCTGATCAAATCCGACCTGAAGACCTTCGAGTCGAAGAACCCGGGCATCACGGTCAAGCTCGACGTGATCCCGAGCGAGAACGTCCGGACCGTGTTGCAGACCCAACTGCGCTCTGGTGAGGGTCCGGACGTCTTCGGGTACGACACCGGACCGGGCTTCGCCGGCGCCCTGGCCAAGGCCGGGCTGGTCTACGACCTGACCAAGGCGTACGCCGACAAGAAGTGGCCGATCTACGACTTCGCCAAGAAGCGGGTCACCTTCGACGGCAAGCTCGTCGGCGTACCGAGCCAGATCGAGGAGGTCGGCCTCTTCTACAACAAGACCCTGTTCGCGAAGTACGGGATCGCGCAGCCGACGAACCTCACCGAACTGACCGCGGCGGCCGAGAAGATCAAGCAGAACAACATCCTCCCGATCGCCGTCAGTGACAAGGAAGGCTGGCAGGGCGGCCACCTGCTCAGCATGTCGCTGTCCAGCGCCGTCGGTTCGAAGGGCATGGACGACCTGCTCAACGGCCGT
Organism: Kribbella sp. NPDC051952; assembly: GCF_040680855.1. Lineage (NCBI taxonomy): Bacteria > Bacillati > Actinomycetota > Actinomycetes > Propionibacteriales > Kribbellaceae > Kribbella > Kribbella sp. NPDC051952. The sequence goes on along the minus strand of NZ_JBFAXQ010000007.1, from coordinate 62,969 downwards.
ACGTCGTGGAACAGTCAGCCGGTCACGGACGCATTGGCAGTCTGGAAGCAGTGGAACGACAAGGGTCTGCTGACTCCGTCGCCCACCGCGGTGAGCTACGACAACGCGAACGCGCTGTTCTACTCCGGCAAGGCCGCGATGACCCCGACCGGCAGCTGGCTGGCCCTCGACATCGAGCGGAACGCGAAGTTCGACGTCGGCTTCATCCCGTTCCCGGCGCAGGACGGCCCGGGCATCTTCAGTGGTGGTCTGGGGTCAGGCACCTTCGTCTCCGCGTCGACCAAGAAGGCGGACGCGTCGATCAAGTTCCTCGACTACCAGCTCACCGCCGACCACGGTCGCTGGGCCGCGGAGAAGCTGCAGGACATTCCGGCGTACCCGATCGACACGACCGGCATGAAGGCGTCGCCCTTGTTCAAGCAGGTGCTGGACGACTCCGCGAAGATTGCCGACGGCACCGGTGACTTCGGCTACAACATCGACGTCCTGACCACCGACGTCTTCAACAACGCCATGTGGAAGGGAATCCAGGGCATCCTGAGTGGCCAGGCCGAGCCCGCGAAGGTGGCCGGCCAGCTGCAGACGGCGTACGAGAAGTCGGCGAAGTAGATGGGGGCCGCCAGCAACGTTCCTGCGGTGACCCGCCGGGCGCAAGCGCGACTGGGCATCCTGCTCGCGCTTCCGGTGGCCATCATCACGGCAGTGTTCTTCGTGTTCCCGATGCTCAACGCCCTGTACTACTCGGTCGTCGACTTCGACGGTCTCGACCCGACTCCGCCGTTCGTCGGGCTGAGCAACTTCACCGAGATGTTCACCGACTCCGCGACGTGGCATGCCCTGGGCAACAATGCGATCTGGATCCTGATCGGTACGGCGGCTCCGATGATCATCGGACTGTTGACCGCCGTACTGATCTGGTCCGGTCGCCGGGGCTCATCGGCGTACCGGCTGTTGTTCTTCCTGCCCTTCATGCTGCCTGGCGTTGCCATCGGCATCGTTTGGGGCTGGATCTACGACCCCGTCAACGGCTGGATCAACCGGGTGCTCGACGCGGTCGGGCTCGACTCCTTGAGCCGCGGCTGGCTCGGGGATCCGAACACCGCCATCTTCGCCGTACTGGCGACTGCGATCTGGGCGACGTGTGGATTCGTCACGATGATCATCCTGTCCGCGCTGCGCAACGTCGACGTGGAACTCGTCGACGCCGCGCGGATCGATGGCGCGAACGCGCTCCGACGGCTGTGGCACATCCTGTTGCCGCAGATCATGCCGGTGTTCCTGATGGTGCTGACCCTCACGCTCGTCGGCGGGTTCAGCGTGTTCGACATCATCTTCATCATGACCGGCGGTGGGCCGGCGGACGCTACTGAGGTGCTCGGGACCTACGCGTACTCGAGTGCGTTCCAGCTCAACCGGATCAGTTACGGCACCGTGCTGGCGCTGCTGATCACTGTGCTGGCGGTGCCGTTCACGGTGATGCTGAACCGGCTTCAGCGCCGGCTTTCGCTCCAAGGGCTGGGGGCCTGATGACCGATCTGTCCGTCACCGTCGCTCGCCGCACCTCACAGGTCGAGGCCCAGCAGCCCGACTTGCGCCGGTCTGCGGGGCACGCCGTCCGGCACCTGGTCCTCGTGGTGATGGCTGTGCTGACGTTGTTCCCCGTACTGCTGATCGTCTCCACGGCACTGAAGACGCCTTCGGATGTCCGCAGCGATCCGTTCGGACTGTTCTCCTCGTTCTCGTTCGAGAACATCTGGTCCGCGTGGACGGATGGGCGGTTCAGCGGCTACCTGCTGGACAGCCTGTTGCTGACCGTGCCCAGCACGGTCGTGGTGATCGTGATCTCCACCATGGCCGGATACGCGTTCGCGCGGTTGCCTTTCCCGGGACGGACGGCGATCTTCTACGTCGTCGTACTCGGGCTGCTGGTGCCCTTCTTCACCTACATGATTCCGCTGTACTTCCAGCTCCGCTCGATGGGGCTGCTGGACACCCTGGTCGGGGCCAATCTGGTGATGATCTCGACCAACCTGTCGTTCGGAACGTTCTTCATGCGGGCGTTCTTCTCCGATCTGCCCGAGGAACTCGAGCAGGCGGCGCGGATCGACGGCGCCTCGGAGACCCGGATCTTCGCGCAGGTGATGACGCCGCTGGTGAGCTCGGGTGCGGCCGCGCTGGCGGTCTTCACGTTCCTGAACAACTGGAACAACTTCCTGATCCCGCTGCTCTACCTGCCCAGCGGGAAGTACCGGCCGCTCACGGCCGGGCTCTACAACTTCACCGGCGGCCGCTCGATGGACATCGGACCGCTTGCCGCCGGCACCTTGATCACGATCATCCCGGTGATCGCGATCTTCGTCGTACTGCAACGGCAAGTCACGCAAGGGTTCATGTCCGGCGCCGTCAAGGGCTGATCCGCACTTCTGCCTTTCGAATTCGAAGGAGAGCTATGCCATCTCTGGTCAGATTCAACTCACCTCGTGTCGCTGAGGTCGTGGCTGACGTCGAGCACACTCCGGCGCCGGACGAGGTCCTGATCCGCACGCTGTACTCCGGGATTTCCGCGGGCACCGAACTGACGGCGTACCGCGGCAGCAATCCCTATATGAACAAGCGCTGGGACGACGAGTCCCGACTCTTCGTCGACGGCGACACCTCGATCAGCTATCCCGTTGATGGGTGGGGGTATGAGGAGGTCGGCGAGATCGCTTTAGTGGGTAGTGAGGCGGTTGGTGTGCAGGTCGGCGATGTGGTCTGGGGTACCTGGGGGCACCGCAGTCACACTTTGAAGAAGGCCTCGTGGGCCTCGCAGCGGATCCTGGACCCCGCTGTCGATCCGCGGGTCGGCATCTTCAGCCAGATCGGTGCGATCGCGCTGAACCTGGTGCTCGACGCCGACATCCACATCGGGGAGACGGTGGCAGTCTTCGGCCTCGGCGTACCCGGTCAGTTGGCGGCCCAGCTCGCCCGGCTGAACGGCGGCCGAGTGATTGCCGTCGACAACCTCCCGGCTCGCCGTCAACTGGCACTGGATCTCGGCGCCGACATCGCGCTCGACCCCGCCGACGGTGGGGTTGCCGAGCGGATCCGCGATCTCACCGATGGCCGCGGCGCCGATGTCTGTTTGGAGGTGTCGGGCAACTATCGCGCCTTGCACGAGGCCGTACGCGCGGTCGCGTACAGCTCACGGGTCTGCGTCGCCGGCTTCATGCAAGGCGATGGAGTCGGGCTGCGGCTGGGCGAGGAGTTTCACCACAATCGCGTGGCTTTGGTCTGCTCGCAGATCTCCGGTGTCGCGCCGGCCACGCAGCACCGCTGGAACTACGACCGGCTGGCTCGCACGGCGATCCAGTTGGCGGGTGCGAAGAGGCTGCACGTCACCGAGTTGATCACCCACACTGTCCCGATGTCTGAAGCCGCGGAGGCCTTCAAGATGCTCGACGAACGTCCCGAAGAAGCCCTGCAGGTCGTGCTCAGCTTCGAGGGGGAAGGCGCATGACCTTCCGACTTGCAGCTGCCGAGATGACTCTGCCCGGGGACACGCTGGAGGAGAAGTTCACCTTCGTCCGCAAGGTGGGCTTCGACGGTATCGAGCTGTCTGCCCGCGGCGACGGCATCTTCGGCACCCGTGTCGACGAACTACGCCGCGCGCGCGATGCCGGCGTACAGATGCCGACGGCCGTCGTCCACATGGACCACTTCATCGGCGACTTCGACGCCGACCGCCGACGAGACGCGATCGAGCAACTCAAGATCTTCCTGACCACCATCGCGGCCGCCGGCGGCACCGGCATCGTCTCCCCCCACGCCTTCGGCCTCTTCTCCCGCCGGTTGCCTCCCTTTGTGCCACCGCGATCGGTCGAAGACTCCCGCGCCGCACTGGTCGAGGCCCTCCGAGAGGTAGGCGAACACGCTGAGTCGGTAGGCACCCACGTCTACCTAGAACCCCTGAACCGCTTCGAAGACTTCGTAATCAACCAACTCGCCGACGCCGTCTCGGTCGTCGACGAAGTCAACTCCCCCGGCATCATGATCACCGCCGACACCTTCCACATGTCCATAGAAGAAGCCAACGTAGCCGACTCAATCCGCGCCGCCGCCGCCCGAATCGGCCACGTCCAACTAGGCGACACCAACCGCCTAGAACCAGGAGCCGGCCACTACAACTGGCCCGAAACCTTGGACGCCTTGGAGTCCATCGGCTACCAAGGCTGGCTAGCCATGGAATGCGGCCTAAGCACCTCCGTAGACGAAGTCCTCCCCAAGGTCGCCGAGCTGCTCTCCCGCTGAGGGTTGGACTGGAGGCGGGCGCACCATCAGCGATGATGGTGCGCCACGCCTACCTAGGGACAGTCCTTGCCGCTCAGCTCTCGCCGCCGGTCCGTGATCGACTCCCTCATCGCCGCATCCCACCGCCGTACAACGCTAGACACCGGCCGCCTCGACGCCACGTCCCTACGAACCGTGCTCGTCGACCGAGCCTCGGACCTGGGCCAGTTCGGCCTGCGGATCAGCGACGCCCACATCACCGGCCAACTCGACCTGAGCGCCTGCCAGGTCGACGTCCCGATCCACTTCGAGAACTGCGACTTCACCGAGCCGATTCTGTTGGAGGGCGCCGACCTCCATTCCCTCTTCGTCGTCGGCACGCCCGATGGATCGTCGTCAACGGTGCCCGGCATCCTCGGCAACGGCGTACGCATCCGCCGAGACCTCGTCCTGTCCCACACCCTGATCACCGGCGCGCACCAAACCGTTTCCTCCATCCGCAGCACATCCGCGGTGTGGTTGACCGAAGGCGAGATCGGCGGTCGCCTGATCGCCGTCGGCACAACCATCGACACCACCGGCGACCGCGCGATCCAAGCGGACCGGTGCAGGGTCACCGGTGAGATCCGGCTCATCCACGGTTTCCGCGCCAACGCCGAGATCAGACTCATCGGCGCCCAACTAGGTGGATCCTTGGACCTGGCCGGCTGCCAACTGGTACCACGCAACGGACGAGCCATGGACCTGGCCGAGGCCACCATCGGAGGCGGCCTCTTCATCAACGACGGCCCGCACCATGACCCACTGATCGAAGGTCGCCTGGAGCTTGGACGCGCGTCGATCAACGGCCGCCTCCTCATCCAGCGAGCAACCTTGAAGGCCCCCGCAGCCGGCGTCGGCCGCCACCACTACAACGCCAAGGATCCCGCCCAACGACTCGCAATCGTCGCCCAGGGAGCCACCATCGCCGGCGAACTGATCATCGACGAGCACACGACGGTCGAAGGCGGCACCACCCTCGCAGGCGCAACCATCGACGGCGGCATCGTCCTCGACGGCACCACCATCCACAACGGGTACGACGTCGCCCTGGACCTCACCCACGCGCGTATCGGCGCGATGCTCTCGGCAACGAACGCCGACATCGAGGGAACCGTTGATCTCGACGGAGCTGAGATAGCAGGTCCACTCGATCTGCGGACGGCACAACTCAGCAAGCCCGTTGCCCGGTACTGCCTGACCGCCGTGCGTGCCGTCGTACACGGCGATGTCCTGCTGAGAGACGCGAAGATTGGCGGCACCTACCCAGCGGCGACTCCGGGCGAGAGCGGCGGCCTCGGCTTCAGGGGCGCAGAACTTCGCGGCATGCTCGACGCCGAGGGAGCCCGGGTCACCAGCCCCGGCTACGCCGCACTCAATCTCCACCACACCCAAATCACGGGCAACCTGCGCCTGTGCAATGGCTTCCATGCGGTTGGATCCGTGCTGCTGAACCGGGCCACGATCGAAGGCCGGCTGCGATGCGACGACGGCCGCTTCGAATGGCGCAGCCGAGAGGCCAGCGATCCCCGACCGGGTGAGCTTCGCGAACGCGCAGCCGCCTTCGAATGCATCTCAGCCAACATCCGCGGCGGCGTCGGACTCGGCTGGACGATCGTCGAGGGCGTAGTCGACTTCACCGACACCCACACGTCATTCCTCGCTGACCGACCGGAACAGGACTGGCCCGCCCGCCGCAGCTACCTGACCGGCTTCAGCTACGAACGCTATTCGGCAATATCTCTGCAAGACGCGGGCGAATGGAACTGGAAAGCCCGAGCCCGATGGCTCCGCAACTGCGACCCAGCCCCTACTGGCAGCCCAGGTACTGCCGAGCCAGGTGACCCAGGTCCTTGGGAGCAAGCCGCCCGAACCCTCAAAAGCCACGGTGACCCGTCCGGCTCCCAAAAGTTACTCATGGAATACCTACGCACAAAGCGGAACCGCCGAGCCGGCCGCTTCCGCTACCGCGCGGTCCGCGTCCTGGACAGAATCTTCAACGACTGGTTCCGAGGCTACGGCTACCAACCCCTCCGAGCCCTGATCCCCCTAGCAGTCCTGGTCATCGCGATCGCGGCCCCTCTACTCCCCGCCACCTCCAACCAAGCCATGCGCACCGCCGACCCCTCCGGCGTCGTCTACACCCCCCAAGGCCCCTTAGCCCTCGTGGAGGCCGGCCACAACCCACCTGACCCCTGTGGCAAAGGAAAGGTCCGCTGCTTCAACCCCTGGCTCTACGCCATAGACACAGTCATCCCAGTAGTAGACCTAAACCAACGCTCCACCTGGTCCCCCACCACAGACACCACCACCGGCCAGTTCCTCCAAGCCGCCACCAACACAGCCACCCTCCTAGGCTGGGCCCTCTCCAGCCTCCTAGTCCTAGGCCTAGCCCAATCCACAACCCGCCCCCAGGACTAACCCACATCGAACAGGGCACCAATCGCACGGCTGCGGAGATCGATCATCTCCACCATCACAGACCAGAACTAAGGCGGAGCGGTACAGGTGGTCTGGGCGGCAGTCAGACTGCGCTTCCGCTCGCAACGACAGCGCACTTTCGCAAGGCAGGTGGAGTACAGCGTGCGTCGCCTTAGAGGCTGACCGCCCGAGTCGAACGGCTACGTACGCAGCAATCGAGCACCTCAAGTGATAGGTGTGAAATCGCCAAGTATGGAGACCTCATAGATCTTCACTGGTGCTACGTCGCGCACGTGCTTCGTCAGCAGATCACGGACCTTCAGCATCTGGTCGTGCTTTGCCTTGCTGGCACCCGCCTGGAGGACGACCACCGGAATCACGGTCATTGGCTCGGTCAAGTTGACTGTGAACCCTGGTGAGTGCCCCAATTCCTGACGCTGGTGAAGCATGCCCTCGATGATCTGCCTTGGTGTGACGCCGTCGGTTGCCGTGGTTGGGTCGGTGTCGATCCAATGCTGCAGAACGCGGGCATACATCGTGGCTTGCGCCGGCACCCATGCGATGGTGGCCGCGCCAAGTGGTTTGACCTCGATGGCGAGCAGCCTGCCGCTTGAGTCGAGTGCGAGGAGATCACACTCGGTTCCGAACTTCTTAGGTCCAGCAGGCACGTTGACGAGGGTGGCTGCCGCCCGGGTGCTGGCGAGCAGCGGCTGCATGCACTCGGTGAGCACCGCCTGCTTGTACGCGTTGTCCTTGAAGGAGGGAGTGACCTCGCGGTCGAGGATCGCCCAGTCGTCGGTGGTCTTCTTGCTGATGACGGCTTGGACAGCGCCTTCGGCCATCGCGTGCGCACGAACGGCAGGCGGGATAACGCGCTCGAGATAGCGCTCGATCTCAAGCCACTCGGTTCGAACCTCGGCGAGATCCATAGGCTCCCGCCACGCAGATTTGAAGCCGTATCGAGCATTGTGCGACCAAGTCGGATGAACCTTGAACTTCAACTTTTCCTGGACTTGGTGCACATCGAGCACCGAAGTGAGGCCGGCATAGAGCGACGCCCACTGGGCCCGCGTCTTCGGGTTCTTGCGCATTTGCAAGTCGAGCGGCAGCGCTGCCTGCTGGGCGATCACTCGCAGGCGACTCAGCACATTGTCGTTCCGGAACAGTGAGAGGAACGACTCACTGACCCGACGGTCGTAACGAATAGCGAACGGCGTGGCCATCGATCCTCCCAACAATTGAGGGCGCGACCTGGCCAGCCCGGACTGACCGATGGTGCACATACGTGGCCCGAGTTCACAACGAGGAGTCTGATCGCACAAGGGGTCGCAGCTCACTGACGCCAATCTGACGAGGCAACTCCGGCACCAGTTCATTGAGCGCCTTTACGCCTCCGCGAACACGGTCAGACAACGGGTGATCGATCGTAGCCTTCGTGTCTGATGAGGACTTCTTATCCCGGCAGCGTTACCGAGTCGACGCTGCCGATCGATCATTCGGAGCACACTTGTCATGTGGACAGAGACGACCTGACAGTCCGGCTGTGGGAAGCAACCAGCTCTCGGCGGGCCGACCGCCGATCCTACGAGTGGAAGGTGACACTCGGTTTATGGGCAGGTCTCCTGGCTGTCGCGAAGCTCGCGCTCGACAGCACGGCTCTGCCTTTGGTTGCTCAGCGTTGGGCCGTCGTCGTGGTTGCCTGCCTGCTTCTCGTGATTGTTGCAGTGGGGCATTGGCTGTACGAGTTCAAGTTCGTCGTGCCTGCGAATGCCCACGATCTCGAGGAGGCTCTAACGCTTGAGGGATCCCTGCGTGAGACCGCTCATCTCCCATCGGCCGAAGCGGACGAGAGGACGTGGCGCCGAGCGCCTGCCTTGTTTCAGGTGGGTGTTACTGTCCTTCTTACGGTGGTAGCCGCCGGCTCGATCATTATCGGGAGCCGGTAAGGCTGCCTTGCCTGAATTCACTAAGCGCGGGCAATGCCTCGCCGGTGGCCAGCTCGCGTCGGGACGCTTTCGCGTGGTCGACGGGTCGTTGCCGCTCACTCTGGCAGTAAATATTTCGGTGCCTCCAAAGCCCGCATCGCTCGGGTCCTGACAGCACCTCTACCCAGTTCACGAGTACTAACGGGTATGGGAACATGTCGCGGTGAGCTGAGTCGCCGCACGTTATGGTCGAGGACGGCCGTGCGGCACATGATGGGCTGCGCAAGGCGGGGCAGCACGGCTCATCACAGGGGTGCTTCTATCCCTGCGCATACAGCAGGCCTTTCTCGACGAGTAGATTGCAGACGCTTACGGCTTCTGTCCTGGACTTGAGGAGGGCCCCTAGGTGGCTGTTTGGGTGGTTCGCGCCGGCGAGGATCTGATCTCGTTGCCGGTGTTCGAGAAAGAGGCCGTTGTCGGGATCGGCTGGCACGAGTTGTCAGAGTCGCCGGTCGGGCTGACCCGAACCCAACTAGCGACGCTGATGGCCGACACCTACGCGGATGCGTCGCCCGGCAGATTGAACAACTACGTCGGCCAAGTGTGGAACTTCATCAACACTATGGCCCTCGGCGACTTGGTGATCGTTCCGCTGGAACGCTCAAGAATGTTCCGTGTAGGACAGGTGGTAGGCAAGGCGCAGTCGCGCGTCAACTTGGCAACGCTCTGCGCGGTCCGCGACGTCGAATGGCTCCACGATTCGGTCACGTCCACGTCCTTTGCCGAGGACTTCCGCAATGCTCTCGGGGCAATTATGACCGTGTTTCGTCCGCGGCCTATTGCAGCCGAGCGGCGACTAAGAGAGGTCTTGGAGTCCGGCCACGACCCCGGCCCCGACAGTGGCGGTGAGGACCGTTCAGGCGCCTGGGTGTTCCAAGCCAATCCCAAGCGCTACGACCTCCTCACGTCGATAGAGCACGGCAGGGAAGAGACCTGGGCAGTTAACCAACACCGCCAGAGTGTCCAGCCGGGCGATCGGGTGTGGTTTCGACTAACGGGGCAGCACGCAGGCGTCTACGCAGTTGGACGGGTCACCTCGCTGCCCCGTGAAGAGTCGAGCGCGTTCGGAGACTGGATCGTTGACGTCGACATCGAATCCAAGATCGAGCCACCCTTGCTTCGGCCAGAGTCCGACGCCGACCTCCTTCTCAGCTCGGTCACCGCGTTGAGCGGGTTGATGGGAACAAACCTCTCTCTGACTGCCGAAGTTGACGCTCGACTCGAAGAACTGACAGCGATCCGTCTCATACCTGTTGTCGGAGTCGACCCCGAGGCTCGACTGCTCGAACGCAAGATCAACCTGGACATCGTCCGCCTCACCGAACAGGTCGAGCGTGACCTCTTGCACGAACTGCAATCCCTGAGCCCCCTCGAGTTCGAGGAGATCTGCGCTGTCTATCTACAGGTCCTCGGTTGTGACGATGCCTTGGTCGTCGGCGCTGCTACTGCCGGCACGCTCGGCGATGGAGGCATTGACGTTATCGGAACACTCGATCGTCCCGGACTTCCTGCCATCCGACTGTCAGTGCAGGCGAAACGCGTTAGTGGTGGTGTGGGCCCCAGCGTCGTCACGCAATTGCGGGGAAGCCTCGGCCCGGGCGCGTATGGGATGGTGATCACCACAGGCCACTTCACCAAGTCCGCGCAAGAGGAGGCCAGCCGACCGGACAGACCGCCGGTTCGCCTCGTCGACGGACCAGAGCTCGCCACCGTCCTGGCCACCAACGGAATCGGCGTCAAGTCCAGCACAATCGCCCTCCCGCGCCTGGACATCGCGAGCCTCCGCGGACAGCTCAGTCCGGGGGACGCCGATCCACCCACATCGAGCTTGTGAGACGTTAACTGTGGCGCCGGATGCACAGATCTGCGCTGGCCAGCATCTCGTCACCGCCGAGGACCTACATGACCCGACTCGGATGTGAGAACGCGAGAGCGGGTCGTGGCAGATATGGAACGAATCGTCGACGACCGTGGAGCAGGGTGGTGCTTGCGGATCGCCTGAACGGCAACTCTCGCACCCGGCCATCATGGGTGACCACCCCTTCCGCCGCGTCGAAGATCAGACGTCCAGACAAACCTGAATCGGTCCTGCGAGCGGCGGCGACCTCGCCGAGTGTCTACTCATCGCGATCGGTCCCCAACACACCCGGGCGTTCTCCATCAAAGATGCCGAGGACACCCACCAGGGGTGTATTAGTCGATACCTATGAGCGCACCAGGCTCCCCTTCTAACTGACGAGCGGTCTGAGTGTCTTCCTGGAATTTGGCGCACCGGTTGGTCGGCACCGTGACACACGCTGGTCGTGTCTCCGCCTCTGCGCTGCCCTTGTGAGTGCTTGACCATCCGCCACCCAGGCGTAGTAATCCGTCACCGCTTCAGTTGTCGGGCATCGCCCTCGATACACCTCCGATCCGCCTCACGTCCGAGTCAGTCAGCACGGGTTCACACGCCGATGTCAGTCAGTCTCGGGTCTCATTTCATATAGGGTGCCGAGGTTGTGCGAGCCAGTCATCTGGCCTGATCGACGGAACGAGGCGTCGATAACGCTCCGGGGAGGTATTGAAATGCGGTTCGGAATTGGCGGCGGTGTCGGGCCGGTCGGCGGTGGGGTCAGCGTAAAGGGCTCCGAACTCGGCGGCGGCTGCGGTTGCTTCGTGGTGGCGCTCGTAGCAGCACTGTCGTTGGTCTGGCCGTACAGTCTCGGCGCCTGGCTGGCAGTGAAGGCAGGTGCGGGAAATCCGTCGACCGCTAGGGGAGTCACTGGTTGGGTCTTTGAGGGCATCTGGCTCGTGACATTGGCTGTGTTCGCGATCAGCTGGACCATCCGTCGCCGCGCTAGAGTTAGGTCCCAGCGTCGGGAAGCCATTGTTGACGCATTGGATCAGTTCAAGCGACTTCTCGAAGACATTCAGCAACACCCATCCGGACGCACGACAGCCGCTTTGCCCGCCGGAGAGAGAATTTTGGCGGAATTCTCCGATGTAAAGTTGATTGAACCTCGAGTTAGGGAGCGTGGCGGTCCGAAGGTTCCGACGGTAGTGGATGAAGGTGATCTGCGGATCACATCGCGCGCCGTCCGATACCGGAGCCACGTAAGAACGGCTGAGTGGCGCATCGACAAGCTGATCGAGATAGGCCGGTCGGAGTACGTGGTACTTCCGGTATCCAATCGAAAAACCGTCAGTGGCGTGCTGGCGCCGGACCACCTCGGGCCTGCCGTGATTGCATCGATCGAGTGGGCCAGACAACTTAGCCTTGGCGCAAATAGTCTGTCCGGGATCCTACGCGAGCTACAACAGGCAGTTCAGGCCATGGAGCAGCAAATCAACAACAGACCGGACTAGTGTTCAATGCCCAGCCGCACCGACTCGGCTTCGCCGACGACGCCCATGCCTCTACCGCACGCTTCCGTGGCGCGAGCCCGGAGGTCCTTCGTGCGCGGTCATTGTTTGCCGAGGGCGTCGGCAGCAGGAGATCGGTAATGCGCGGCAGCGCATGGCGCGTGCGACAGCCTGCAGGAGGTCGGTGGGTGGATGCGACGGTGGCAGGCTCGACGAGGGAGAGGCTGCTGAAACACGCGTGGGGTAACTCAGTCGTTGGGACGCCAGCTGGCCCGCCGAGGGCGCCAGCCTGGGAGGGCGGTGTGCGACGCCGCCGGAGGCGGCCGAAAGGCTGTCGCCGCGGAGCGGTGTCGTTTTCGGTTGTCGCTCGAGCGGAAAGAGAGCCGGTGAGGGGACTCGAACCCCTAACCCCCGCTTTACAAGAGCGGTGCGCTGCCAGTTGCGCCACACCGGCTGGTGTTGTGCCGGTCCATACTAAGGGATCGTGTGGGGTACGCCGGGGTTCCGGGGGTTGTGGGTTGCTCGGTCGGTGTCTTTTTTGGGGGACTCGATCGGGCTGGTTGCGCTGCTCTTGTACGTCGAGGGCGCCACGGGGGCCGCACTCGCGGTGGCACTGCTGCTGCTGGCGGGCGACTTCACGCCGGGGCTGTTCGGGGCGTTCGCAGGCGCGATCGGGGACCGGTTCGACCTGAAGAAGGTCATGGTCACCTGTGACGTGTTGCAGGGAGCCATGGTGGTGGTGATGGCGGTCACCCTGCCACCGCTGCCGATCCTGCTGGTGTTGGTCGCCGTACGGAGTTTGCTGGCTCAGGTGTTTCAGGCGAGCTCACGGAGCGCGGTGCCGGCGCTGGTCAAGGATGCGGATCTGGAGCGGGCCAACTCCGCGATCGGGGCGGGGACGAACGGGCTGGAGGCGATCGGGCCGGTGGTGGCGGCCGGGTTGTTCCTGATTACCGATGTTCGCGGGATTCTGCTGATCGACGCGGTGACGTTCTTCGCCTCGGCGGCCATCCTGAGCCGGCTGCCGAAGATGCCGAGGCCCCAACCATCCGGCCTGAGCCTGATCAAGGATGCGCGGGAGGGGCTCGGGTACATCTGGCGGACGAAGGCGATCCGGGTGATCGGGCTGGGGTTCTTCGGGGTGGTCGCGTGTAGCGGGGTCGACGACGTCGCGATGGTGTTCCTCGGCAAGGACGAGCTCCACGGCAGCGACTCGGCCGCCGCGATCCTGTACGCCGGAGTCGGCATCGGACTCGTGGTCGGGTTCACACTGCTGTCGAGGTACGCAACAAGATTCCGGATGCCCGTCCTCATGCTGATCGGGTTCGCGGTCGGCAGCGCCGGCAACCTCTTCACCGGACTGGCCTGGGCGATCTGGGCTGCCCTCGCGCTGCAGATCATCCGCGGTCTCGGCATCGCGGGTATCGACGTGGGGATCAACACCCACCTGCAGCGCGTCGTGCCGCCGCATCTCCTGGGCCGCGTCTTCGGCAACCTGTACGGCGCGATCGGCCTGGCAGCCGGAATTTCGTACGTGTTCGGCGGACTGTTGCTTCAGCACACCAATGCGCGCGTGACGTTCGTTGCCGCAGGCATCGGTGGGCTCGTGGTCACGGCTGCGACTGCGCTCGCAGTTCGGCGATCGGCTGCCGAAGAGCCCGAGCCCCAGGCACAGCAATAACGGCGATCACGGCCATCACCAGAAAGGCCGCCAACGGGTGGTCGACGAGCAGGCCGACCACGACGGCAACCACGAGACCGCCGAGGTTCCCGGCCATCCAGATCAGACCGGCGGCGGTGCCGTCGGCTTCTCCGGTACGGCGTTCCACGAGCTCGAGGACGATCGGGAGAGCGGGGAGGAGAAGCAGCCCGATCAGCGTGATTGCAACGAACCCCGTCACGACGCCCGGCGCCAGGGCGAGCAAGACGCAGGCAGCCGCGGTCGACGCCAGACTGACCACGAGCAACGAAGATTCGGCTCGTCGTCGTACGACGAGGATCGGGATGATCGCGCTGCCGAGTACGCCGGCGATCACGTTGACGAGCAGGATCACACTCGCGGTTCCACCAGACACCCCGGCGGGCTCCAACAACGCCTGGGCAAAGGTGCTCATGGCAACGAAGACGCCGAACGGGAAGATGGCGAGAAAGCAGAGCCGGCGGATCAGCGAGTCACTCCATGCGACCTTCAGGGCACTGCGATCCGGACGCAACGGCGGCACCTCAAAAGAGCCCTGATTGCGCAAGGCAATGATCAGGACGAGAGCCGCGAGTACGCAGAACCCAGCAGTCACCCACAGCATCGTCGGCAACGACTCAGATGTGGTGAAGACAGCGGACAGGAGGAACGCGATCACCATCCCGGCAAAGATGCTGGCGGTACCCACCGCGATACCGGTCGGACGGTCGCGAGCCGGCAGGTAGCGGCCGGTGATGCCGGTGACGGCGTTCAGCACCAGCGGTTGGGCGATCGAGGCAACGATCTGACCGGCGAGCAACCAGCCGAAATCGTCCCCGACCAGCCGTAGCAACGCGCCCAAAGCAGTCAACACAGCCCCGGCGATCAGCCCGGCCCGGAACCAGCGATCCAGGATCAGACCGCACGGGATCGCGAGTACGACGTACAGCAGCGGGAAGACCTGGGCCAACCAGCCGATCGCGCTCTCGGAGACGCCGTACCGGTCCGCCGCGACCGTGGTGACGCCGGCGAAGTTGAGCCAGACGAGCTGGGTCGCCGCCCCGACGAGGGAATAACCGACGATCGCCGTCCAGCGACTCCCGGTCACCGGGCCCGTCATCCGCATGGGCGAACTGTAATGCCGTCACACGCCGTATCACACGCACCGAGCGTAGAAAGGTAACCATGGTGGATTGGGAAGGACCGCTCACGGAAGCGTTCGAGCGGGCGACGACATACCTGAACGGGCTCCCCGAGCGCCCGGTTGGACCGCGCGCGACCGCTGCCGAGCTCCGCGAGGCCCTCGGTGGCGCGCTGCCCATCAACCCGACCAACCCTCGTGACGTGGTCGCGCACCTCGCGAAGGGCGTCGAGGACGGGCTGTTGCCGAGCGGCAGCGGGCGATTCTTCGGGTTCGTGTTCGGCGGCGCCACGCCCGCGGCACTCGCCGCGGACATGCTCGCCACGGTCTGGGATCAGAACGCGGGCCTGTACGCCGCCTCCCCGGCAGCAGCCGTGGTCGAGGAAGTCGCGGCTGACTGGCTGGTCGAGCTGTTCGGCCTGCCGTCGCAGACGTCGGTGGGGTTCGTCACGGGCGCTCAGATGGCGAACTTCACTGCGCTGGCGGCGGCTCGGCATGAGGTATTGCGCAGGGTCGGCTGGGACGTGGAGCGGGACGGTCTGATCGGTGCGCCGCCGATTCGTGTACTCGCGGGAGCCGAGCGGCACGACACGATCGACCGGGCGCTGCGGTTCCTCGGTCTCGGTACGAGCTGCATCGTCCCGATCGCCGTCGACGACCAAGGCCGGATGCGGGCCGACGCCCTGACCGAAGCACTGAACAAGGACAACCAAGGACCGACCATCGTCTGCGCCCAAGCGGGCAACGTGAATACCGGCGCCTTCGACCCGATTGGCGAGATCTGCGACCTCGCCCACGCGGCCGGCGCCTGGGTTCACGTCGACGGCGCCTTCGGCCTCTGGGCGACCGTGAGCCCGACGCTGAAGCCGCTGACAGCCGGCATCGACGGGGCCGACTCGTGGGCGACGGACGCGCACAAGTGGCTGAACGTCCCGTACGACTCCGGCCTCGTCCTCTGCGCCCACCCCGAGCCCCACCGCGCCGCCATGTCGATCAAAGCGGCGTACCTGATCCACGACGAGAACGGCGAGCGCGATGCGCTCGACTTCAACCCCGAGTTCTCCCGGCGGGCGCGCGGATTCGCCGTGTACGCCGGAATTCGTGCGCTCGGGCGCTCCGGGATCACCGAGATCGTGGACCGTTGTTGCGCGATGGCCCGCCGATTCGCGGACACCCTGGCCGCGAACGACGTCGAGGTGCTGAACGACGTCGTACTGAATCAGGTGCTCGTCCGCTTCGGCGACGACGCTCACACGCGGCAGGTGGTCACTCAAGTCCAGCATGAGGGGACGTGCTGGATGTCGGGCACCACCTGGCAGGGCAAGGCCGCCATGCGCATCTCGGTGAGCAACTGGACGACCAACGAGTCCGACATCGACCGCTCAGCCGCCGCCGTCCTACGGTGCACAACTACCGCATAGGAAAGGCCCGAATGATCACCGCGGTGTCCGTGGCATCGGGCGCCGGAGTGAACGAGCGGATCACCTGGTTGAGCCGAGCCCGCAGGTCCACGAGCTGCCCCTCGCTCAGCGCAACCACCTCGCTGAACGCGAAGTCCTCCACGGTGTCCGACGCCTTCCGCGTCTCCAGCCAACTCGCGTAAGCGACGTCCTCCAGCTCCCGATTGAGCGTCGAGTCCACCCGCGCCGACACCCGCCGCCATGGCTTGACACGACCGACGGACGGCGCCGGCTCGATCAGCCCGAGCGCCTCGAGTCGCCGCAGGTGGAACGAGCACGCCCCACTGCTCTCCCCCAACTCACCCGCCGCGATCGTCGAGGTCGTCGTACCGTCCCGATCGATCAACCCGAGCAGCGCATCCCGCAGCGGGTGCCCGAACACGGTCGTACGACGTCCTGACTTCACGACACCAGGCTACTTTGCAAAGCCAGCGCTTTGCAAAGTAGGCTCATCAACATGGCTAGTCGTGGCACACCGCGCCGGATCACGGAGTACGGCGAGGAGATCCTGCATCGGCCGTGTCAGCCGGTCACCGAGTTCGGCGCCGACCGGTGGGCGGCCCTGCTCGACGACATGTTCGCGACGCTCTGGGTCGCGAACGGCTGCGGTCTGGCCGCGAACCAGGTCGACGTCGACGCACAACTCTTCGTCTACGACCTGACCGACGAAGACGGCATCCGCCACGTCGGCCACGCGTTCAACCCGACGATCACCACCGCCGCGGCCTTCTTCGGCGACCAGGACGGATCCGAGGGCTGCCTCTCCGTCCCCGGCGCGTACGCCCCGCTCGCCCGCCCGGCGCGAGTCACGCTCCACGCCCAAGACCTGGACGGTCGCCACTTCACGGTCGACGCCAGCGACTACCTCGCCCGCTGCCTTGTCCACGAGACCCAGCACCTCCAGGGCCAGGTGTACGTCGACCACCTGACTCCCGCCGCCCGCGATCAAGCACTGGCCACCTCCGCCCGCGAACGCGCCACCGTCATGAAGCGGCGTGCAGCGAGATCAGCGGTCGTGCCAGCGGAGATCGCAGACCACTGACCGGTGGTCAGAGGGATACGTGCCGTCCACGGGCTCGCCTGCCAACATCGCGGATTCGACGTTGACCAACTGGTCCTCGTGGCCGGGCCGGAAGAAGATGTGGTCGATGCGCTGATCAACCAACTCGGGGCCGGCCTCCAAGGGCGCCGACGGGTGGGTGGACGGCAGGGTGACCGCGTCCGACGCACCACCACCTGCGGGCCATGCGTCGATCAACAGGTCGCGCAAGGGCCTGAGCACGGCGCTATCGGCCGCAGCGTTGAGATCTCCGACAGCCAGCGAGGGACACGGCCCGTCGGTCGCCGGATCGGTGGCAAGGTCCGCGAGTAGCGCTGCTTGGGCCTGGCGGTCGTCGCTGTAGGTGGTCGCGTGTTCGAGGCAGGCCACCTGGATCGGCAGCGGGCCGGCGGGATGCGCGACGGCGGCACTGAGGATCACCGGATCCCATGCGCGGTGACGGGCCGGCATGACCACGGCCTCCTGACGAAGGATCGGCCACCGGCTGAGCAAAGCCACACCGAGCTCGACCTCAAGATCAGGCGAGACCGGGTACGACGGGGACGCGAAGGCGGCGTGGAATCCGAGAGACTTGGCCAGCTCGTCGGCCTGCGTCGTACCGTCGGCGCCCCAGACCTCCTGCAGCGCGACCACATCGGGCGTGAACCGTTCGATGGTCGCGAGGATCCCCGGCTGCCGCTCGCGCCAGCGGGGGCCGAACCGCCACCAGATGTTCCATGTCATCACCCGGACTTGATGATCCACGCCCTGTCGGTGCCCGTCGCGATATTCCTCAAACGGCCGTGTCGATTTCGGCCCCGGTCGCTCGACGCTGTGGTGTAAGGCAACCAACCAGGAGGTCGAGAGATGTCGTTCCAGGCGTATTTGGACAAGGTTGAGGAGAAGACCGGCCTGACTCCGCGGGAGCTGGTCGAGCTGGGCAAGGCGAAGGGGTACGACGCCGCCGACGTGAAGTCGAGCGTGATCTGTGACTGGCTGAAGGCGGACTACGACCTCGGCCGCGGCCACGCGATGTCGATCGTCCACGTGCTCAAGAACGGGCCGCAGATCAGTGACAAGCACGTCGGCACCAACGGCACCCACAGCGACCCGAGCAACCTGCTCTGGCTCGACGGCAAGGCCACCAACCCGCTCAACGCGTAGAGGCAGAGGTATGCAACGCGTAGAGGGGAAGGCGGACTCCTCAACGCGTTGCCGGGATTGTGCGTCGCCAGCCTTCGAGGACCAGGGTGGGGCGCATGCCGACGGACAGGTAGAGGTGCAGCGCCGGGGTCGGGTTGTTGGTGTCGACATGGAGGATCGTGCCGGCCCGACCCGCCGCTGCGTCGAGGGCGAAGGTGTCGCGGAGCAGGTACGTCGCCAGACCTCGCCCACGAGCAGCCTCGATCACGCCGAGCCCGCCGACATGGCCGCAATTCTCGGTCGCGAGATCCCGATCGCTGCAGTCGCGAAACGCGACGACCTTCCCGTCGATTTCGAGCAGAGTGAACTGGTCCCACGAGAAATCGGGATGCGACTCGCGAACCTTGAGCCATTCCTCGTGCGGGCGAGCGGTAAATCCGAATTGCCCGGTAAAACACTCGATGATGACATCGTGAGCGAGTTGCCGGGTCAGGTCGTCGTACGCACCGCGCCGTACGACGACACCAGCGGGCACCTCGGGGGTAGCGACTGGTCCGGTGTGATCGATTCGCATCCGGTTGAACGTCGTACCGGTTGAGAAGTCATGCTCGGACAACAGCGCACGTAGTGGCTCGTCGGCGCGGTAGACGTAGGTGTCGACAGTGGCGTGGGCGTGTCCACCTTCGCGTCGCATCTCCTCGGCGCGCTGCATGGACCGGTCGAACAGCCAGCCGGCAACCACCAGGTCTTGTGACACCACCTCGATCTCGATCTCCTCGAGACTGGCTTTGCCGAAGGTTGTCGCGTAGCCGACCGGCACGTCCTCCCGGTCGACTACCAGCCAGCCGTCGGTCTGGGGCTCGAAGGCGGGGTCAGCGATGCCTTCGGTGATGTCGGTCAGGGTGCAGTCTGCGAACCCGATCACAGCGGTGTTGTACGCCGAGATCAGGCCGAAGATTGCTCCGGAATCGGCAAGCACAGGAGGTCGGACCGTGTACTCGGTCGGCAGTACGGCGGTAGTCATCGTGCCTCACCACCGATGGGCGATGTCGACGACGACACGGCTGCCGGAGCCCGGGCCGTCGAGAGTGAACACGCGGAACGGCAGCCGGGCCCGGACGCCGATCCCTATCCAGGCTTCGGTTTCCCTGCTACCGACGTACTCGATCTGGCGCAGGGTCCGGTATCCGGTGACGTTCGGGATGTCGGAGTCCTCTGGCTGGTAAGCCCAGTGCCCGTCGTCGTCGAACTCGCGGGCGCCGAGCATGATCTCCAGCTTCGCGCCCCCGCGGAGCGGGACGACATGGCCGGCGCCGGGGCGGAAGATATTCGAAACGTAGCGCGCGGTGTAGGTGGTGGGTCCGCCCGTGAGGTCGAAGACGACGCGGTCGAAACAGGCGTGCCGACCGGCGCGCATCGAGGCCAGCATGGAGTTGCTCACCTTATTGTTTGCCTCCGGCAAGGAACCCCAGGCGGTCTGGCAGCCGGTGGCGGCCGAGGCGGATGCAGGTACGGCGACAACTGGAGCTGCCGCCACTGCGAGTACAGCGATTGCGGTTCGGAAAAACTTCATTATTGGTCCCCCCTTTGAGACACCTGTTCGATGCATCGCGAGAGGTCGAAGTTGACATTTTGCCGAGGCAATCTTTAGGTGCCCGGAATTCGACACCGCGTGACCGCATTCAATTGCTTGATCCCGGCTGTTTCCGGACCGGGACAGCGTTCGGCGTACCGTAGGCGGGTGGAATCGAGGAAGTCGCCGCGGGACAAGTGGATCACTGTGTACGGGCGCAAGCCGGTACTCGAGGCGTTGCACGACCCGGCGTTGTCGGTGGCGAAGGTGGTGCTGGCCGACAACGCGACCGGGTCGTCGATGCAGGAGATCCTGCGCGCGGCGGAGAAGTTCGGTACGCCGGTCGAGCGGGCCACCGCCAGTCGGGTGAAGTGGCTGGCCGGGAACGGCAAGCACGACCAGGGTGTGGTCGCGGACGTCAATGCGCCGCGGATGACGCCGCTGGAGGAGTTCGTCCGCGAGCGTGGCAAGCGGCCGACGAACGTGTTCCTGCTCGACGGCGTCACCAACCCGGGCAACGTCGGCATGATCCTGCGCACCGCGACCGGCGCCGGGTTCGACGGCGTGATCCTCCCCCGCGCCGGTACGCCGCACGTCGGGCCGCTCGTGATCAAGGCGTCGGCCGGGATCGCGTTCCAGGCGCCGATCGTGAACACCTCGACCGCGAAGACGGCGGTCGACCTGCTCCGGACCGCCGGGTACCACGTGTACGGGCTCTCGGCCCGCTCCAACGACTCCCTGTTCAAGGCCGACCTCGCGCCGCGGGCGGTCTACGTCCTCGGCGGCGAGACCAACGGCATCACCGTCTCCACCGACTCCGACCTGCAGATCCCCCTGCACGCCGGGGTCGAATCACTCAACGTCGCCGTCGCCGCGGCCGTCGTAGCCTTCGAGGTCACGAACCGCTGAGCCAACCGCTGGGCCGGCCACTGGGCCAACCGCCGACTCCCGTGCAACCGATCCCGCCGCCGACGCGTTAATAGGCCAGCGCGAAGGGGGAGGTGGGCCGTGAAGAGTGAGACGGAGAGCGACTACGTCGATTTCGTGACCCATCACGCGAACGGGATGTTCCGTACGTCGTACCTGTTGTGCGGCGACCGGAGACGGGCCGAGGATGCGACGCAGGAGGCGCTGCTCCGGCTGTACCGGATCTGGCCGAAGCTGCAACGCAAGGACAGCATCGTCGCGTACGCGCGCAAGGTCGTGGTCTCCACCACCCTCGACGGGCTCCGCCGCCGATCCAGTACGGAGCTTGTCGGCGGCGACACGTACTTCACGGCGGAGGCCGACCCGACCGATCACGTCAGCCGGCTCGAACGCCGCCTGATCATCACCGAGGCCCTCGCCGGACTCCCCGAGCGGCAGCGGGCTTGCGTCGTACTGCGGTATTTCGATGAGCTCTCGGTCGACGAAACGGCCGAGGTGCTCGGTTGCCGTCCGGGCACGGTGAAGAGCCAGACACTGCGTGCACTGGAGAAACTCCGCCTCCATCCCGCCCTCGCCGATCTCGATCTCGCCGGACTGGGAGGCTGACATGACTGAGCAGCTCAAAGAGTTGATGACCGACGCGGCCGACGACCTGGCGCCGTACTCCCCCGACCTGGACGCCTTGCTGCGCGACGGTCGCCGGCAGGTCCGCAATCGCCGGCTGCTGACCTCCATCTCGACCGCCGCGGCGGTGCTCGCGATCACCTGCGCGACGACCTTCGCCGTGAACACCTGGCACCGGTCAACGCCACAGCCGGCGGCCGAGGTCCCGACTGCGCCTGCGAGCCTGCCCGACGTCGGGCCGGGTGGCAGCACCGAATACTGCACAACCCCGGATGGACAGGTCGCCGCCCCGTGGAGCTGGCCGGTCGTCGTCTACAGCCAGGACACCTTCGGCATGTCGATCGTGCATCGGTCGCCTGCCGATCCCAAGGTCATCGCGTACTGCACGTCCGAGTGGGGCAACGGCGCCCAGCTGTCCGTCGTACCAGGAGGCGCGCTCAACGGACTCGTGCTGCGCAAGAGCGCCGCGGTCGGCCGCGGCGCGCTGCCCGGGTCGAGTGTGACGACCGTGTTCGGGACCGTGCCGGCCGCGAGGCCGCCGAAGGTCATCGTGGAGACCAGCGACGGTCACCTGAGCTTTGCGAAGGTCAAGGACGGTCAGTTCGTCTATCGCCACGTCGAGCACAGTCCCTGGCCGGGGCCGAACCCGAAGGTGATCGTCAGGTTCCAGTACCCGGGCCAACCGGCGTACGTCGTCGCTAGCCGGTGATCTTCGCGGCCAGGGCTTCCACGTCAGCGCGCGTGTAGTTGCCGGAGATCTGGATCTGGCCCGCCGTGATCGGCTCATTGACGGTCGGCGCGATCGCCACCTCGTCGCCGACGACGATCGCCAGCTGGTTGGCCGGCGGCTGCTTCTTGGCCAGGTCGGTGGTGAGCTGACTGAAGAGCCGTTTGCCTTCGTCGTCGAGCGTCAGCCGCACGTACCAGTACGGCGGCGTCCCCTTGCTGTCCATGTCGGCTTTGACCTCGGACACGTGGCTGCCGTCGAGCTCCACCTTCCCCACGGTGTAGCGCATGCCCTTGGTGTCGCAGAACGTGCCGGCCGGTGCCGGTGACGGACAGGTGCCGGTGGTCGCCGTGAGTACGCGCCGGAACTGGACCGCCTCCGGATTCGACGGCTTGGTGGCAACCGCGTCCGGCTTCTTGTCGTCATCGCGCCGCAGGATCACGACCGCGCCGACGACCGCCACTGCGACCAGCACAAGCACGAGTACGCCGAGCAGCACCACCGGACCGCGCTTCTGCTTCTGCGGACCCGACGGTGGTTGGTACTGCGGAAACGGAGGCTGTGCCATGACACCGATCCTATTGACCAACCAAGTCAGGCGAGCAGACGCGCCGCGAGTTCAGCGTTGCGTTGGGCAAACAACTGCCACAACGGCGGTGTCGCGGCGACCCGCGCCCGGGCCGTCGCCTCCGACGTCGCTCGCTGCGTCCAGGTGCACATCCGCCCTGCCCGGACCTGAAAATGCACGAGTACGCCGTCCGCCCACCCGTACACGTCCGCGTCCCGAGGGTCGAGCCAGGCGACCTTCTGCTCGGCGACGATCCACTCGAGCGCGGCGAGCTCGTCCTGCACCTTCGCCGCGAACTCGAACCGGAGTTCGCCGGCCGCCCGGTCCCGGCGCCGTACCAACTCGTCCCGCAGCGCGGTGACGGCGTCCGGATCGCGTTCTAGTACGGCGATCGCCGTACGGGTCAGCGTGTCACGGTCGCCCGGCCCGATCCCGAACAGCTGGCCGAACTCGCGCGCCGACGCATCACCCTCGACCGTGTATTGCAAGGGCAGCACGCGATGTAGACCCGAGATCGCCTGCCGGATCCGCAGCCCGCCGAGGTACGGGCCGAAGTGGGCAGCGGTCCCCGTCACCAGGTGCTCGAACCGCAGGCCTGGCTTGGATCCGTTGTCCAGCCGGATGTAGCCGACCACCTCCGCGCCGCCCTCGGTCCGGTTCCACCGGGGCTTGGAGTGCTCGAGCAGATTCCGTTCCAGGAAAGCGGCCTCGTGCTCGGAGTCGCACCAAACCCCTTCTACGCGGGCGATCCGCCGTACCATCCGGGCCAGCCGCGGACGGTCGCCGAGGTGGGTCCAGTACGACTGCACGCGCCGGCGCAGATTGCGGGCTCGGCCGATATACAAAACCTTCCCCGCCTCGTCCCGGAATCGGTACACGCCGGGGCCCAGTGGCAGCCGTCGTACCTGCGCCTTCATAGGCCCAGTGTGCACGCAGAGCAAGGGCGAACTGACACCGCGTCGACCATTCGGTTGAGTGTTTGAAACGAATGCGAAACGGGGGTTGCGCGGACGTTCACGGCATGGTCATGCTGACGAGCACTTCGAGTACTCGCAGGGGATGTGAGGCCGAGTACCGAAGTTGTGGCCGTGGGGGGCTTCATGAGGTTTTCCGCCAAGTGGATGCGTTGTGTCCTGTCCGCGTTGTGCGTGCTGCTACTGACACCGCTCGTGGCGCTCGAGCCTGCCCAGGCTGTTGTCACGCCGGGTGGGGTTACACCGAGTGGCTTCAGCGAACAGACCGTGTTCAGTGGGCTGACCACGCCCACCAACGTGGCGTTCTCGCCGGACGGCCGGGTGTTCGTCGCCGAGAAGAGCGGCCTGATCAAGGTGTTCGACTCCTTCGACGATCCGACGCCTGCTGTGTACGCCGATCTTCGCACCGAGGTCTACAACTACTGGGATCGTGGCCTCCTCGGTCTCACTCTGAACCCCAACTTCCCTGCGGATCCACGCATTTACGTGCTGTACACGCACGACGGCCTCATCGGCGCACCGACGCCGAAGTGGGGAACTCCCAACACCACGGACGATCCCTGCCCCTCGCCGCCCGGTCCGACCAGCGACGGCTGCCAGGCCAGCGCGCGTGTCTCCGTCATCAACGGGAACGGCGCCGAACAGGTGCTTGTCGAGGACTGGTGCCAGGTCTTCCCGAGTCACTCGGTCGGCTCGATCGAGTTCGGACCGGACGGGATGTTGTACGCCGGTGTGGGTGACGGCGGCAGCTTCAATTACATCGACTACGGGCAGGACGGCTATCCCGCCGAAGACGGGACGCCCGACAACCCTTGTGGCGATGGGCCTGCTCCGGTTGGTGCGACGCTGACACCGCCGACTGCCGAAGGCGGGTCGCTGCGGGCCCAGGACGTTCGTACGCCTGGCGATCCGACCGGTCTGGACGGTTCGATCATCCGCATCGACCCCGACACCGGCCTGGCCGCGCCGGGCAACCCGGCGCTGAGCAGCTCCGACCTGAACACGCGCCGGATAGTCGCGCACGGTCTGCGCAATCCGATGCGGTTCGACTTCCGGCCGGGAACGAACGAGCTCTGGATCGGCGATGTCGGCTGGCAGGTCTACGAGGAGATCGACCGAGTCGTCAATCCGACCGCGGCCGTCACGAACTTCGGTTGGCCCTGCTACGAAGGCCCGAGCCGACAGCCCGGATGGGACTCCACCAACGTCAACATCTGCGAGAACCTGTACGCCGCCGGTCCGTCGGCCGTGGCATCGCCGTACTGGTCCTACAAGCACACCGACCACGTCGTCGCGAACGAGACCTGCCCCGCCGGCGGCTCCGCGCTGTCCGGAATGTCCTTCTACGAAGGCGGAAACTACCCGGCCGAGTACGACGGTGCCCTCTTCTTCTCCGACTACAGCCGCCAGTGCGTGTGGGCGATGCTGCCGGGAAGCGACGGTCTGCCGGATCCGGCCAAGACTGTGCAGTTCGCCTCGGGCTACGGAACGACCCGGCTACTGACCGGGCCGGGCGGCGACCTGTTCGCGGTCGACTATGACAACGGCCGGATCCTGCGGTACGTGTACGACGCGACGAACAACCCGCCGACCGCGGTAATCCACGCCGACCCGGCCAGCGGTCCGACTCCCTTGGCCGTGACGTTCAACGGGACCGCGTCCAACGACGCCGACGGCGATCCGCTGACGTATGCGTGGGATCTCGACGGGGACGGTGTGTACGACGACTCCACCGCGGCGACTGTGCAGCACATGTACACCTCCAGCGGCTCGGTGACTGCGCGGTTGAAAGTGTCGGACGGTCATATGACCGGGGCGACTACGACGCAGATCAATGTCGCGAATACGGCACCGACTGCGTTGATCACAGCGCCGGGTCCGGCGAAGAAGTGGAAGGTCGGCGACACGATCAGCTTCTCGGGCTCGGCGACCGATCCGGAGCAGGGGACGTTGCCCGGGTCGGCGCTGTCGTGGGCGCTGATCATGCATCACTGTCCGAGCGACTGTCATTCGCACACGATCACCACGCTGACTGGTGCGAGTGGGACGTTCACTGCGCCTGATCATGAGTATCCGTCGTACCTTGAGCTTCGGTTGACCGCTACGGATTCCAGTGGGCTGACGGATGTGAAAAGTGTGCGGCTGGATCCGACCACCGTTGGGCTCACGTTCGCTACGCAACCGGCCGGGTTCCAGCTGACGTATTTCGCGAAGACGGTGAAGACTCCGTCGACCGGTACGGCGATTGTTGGGTCGAGTGGATCGGTGTCTGCAGAGCAGGTGCAGGCTTCGGCGAACCAGCTGTATCGGTTTGCGTCCTGGTCGGATGGTGGGGCTCGGGCCCACAATTTTGTTGCGCCGGGGGCGCCGGCTGGTTATACGGCGACGTACGTACCTAAGCGGAACCTTGCGCGGGGGCGGCCTGCGGTGGCGTCGAGCGTGTACCTGGCTGGGCGGGAGGCATCCAAGGCCGTTGATGGGTCTATGGCGACTGCGTGGTCCAGCGCGCGTCGGGATCCGCAGTGGTTCCAGGTGGATCTTGGGTCGGTGCAGGTGGTCAACCGGGTGCTGCTGAACTGGTTGTCCACGGCGTACGGGAAGGCTTATCAGATCCAGGTCTCGGGGAGCGGGCGGACGTGGAAGACGGTTTCGTCTACTGCTGCTGGGGATGGTGGGACCGACGTACTGACGTTCACTCCGAACTTCGCGCGGTATGTGCGGATCAACGCGACTGCTCGGGGTGTGGCGGGGAGTTACTACTCGCTGTGGGAGTTCGGGGTCTTCCAGGACACGGGGGCGGTGACTGGGATTGCTGGGAAGTGCGTTGATGTCTACCAGGCGGCCAGTGCTGATGGGACGCCGACGACGCTGTACACGTGCAAGGGTGCGACCAATCAGCAGTGGACGTCTCCGGATGACGGGACGGTGCGGTCGTTGGGTAAGTGCCTGGATGCACGGGGCACGGTGATCAAGACGGCGGCCGTGTTGTGGACGTGCGACGGGAGCGCTGGGCAGAAGTGGTTGCCACGAGCGGACGGGACGTTGCTGAACGCCCGCTCTGGGTTGTGCCTGGACGCGTCGGGCGGTCTGAGCGCCAACGGCACCAAGCTAATCCTCTACACCTGCAACAACGGCCCCAACCAAAAGTGGGTCCTGCCCTAAAAGGACGCCGCACCAGACACCGTGCTCCGTGAGGTGAAGGGTGGAGACGAGCACTCGGAGCGGCGACAGATCTTTGCGCCCACCGTGATCACGAGCGGGGTGCGCGGCGGACCAACTGTGGTTAGCGGGACAAGGACGCCGCACCGGGGAGCGCACCCGACAACTGACGACAGCTGGGCAATTGATCGGCGAGTGAGCAGAGCCAGGAACTGTTCGACGTCGGCCAGGTGGAGCCCGCGGCGTGTTGTGTAGGTGGGGTTGGGTAATTCGGTCGTGGGGGGTGTGGGTTGGGAACTACGCTCGGCGCATGAACAACGGCTGGGTGGATGAGGGATTTGGCGGGGTTGCCGATGTGTTTGCGGAGAACTTCTCGGTGTTCCCGGAGTTGGGTGCGGCGGTGACTGTGTTCGTCGACGATCGGAAGGTTGTCGAGTTGTGGGATGGTGAGGCTGCTCCCGGGCGGGAGTGGGAGAGTTCAACCGTCGTACCGGTTTTCTCTTGTGCTAAAGGGCTTGTGAGTCTGGTTGTGCAGTTGCTGGTGCAGGACGGTCTCCTGGATCTGGACGCGCCGATCGGGTCGTACTGGCCGGAGTTTGTTGCTGAGGGCAAAGACGCGATCACTTCGCGGATGGTGTTGGGGCATCGGGCCGGGATTCCGGTGCTCGACAAGACGTTGTCGTTCGAGGAGATCGCGGCGTGGACGCCGGTGATCTCGGCGATCGAGGAACAGAAACCGCTGTGGGAACCGGGTACGTCGTACGAGTATCACGGGCATGTGTTCGGCTTCGTCCTGGGCGAGGTGATCCGGCGGATCACTGGGCAGTTGCCGGGGGCATACTTCCGTTCGCGCGTCGGCGATCCGTTGGAGTTGCGGGCGTGGATCGGGCTACCTTCCGATGAGGTCGGCTCGTTGGCTCGGCTGGTTGAGGCCGAGGGGCGACCGGCGATGCCGGGTCCCGAGCACCTGCTGACGCGGATCGTGACGATGAACGGCGCGCTGGTGTTCCCGGGTCTCGACGTACCGCATGGTTGGAACGATCCGGAGTTGCTCGGGATCGAGCTGCCTGGGGCTGGGGCGGTTGCTTCGGCGACCGGGTTGGCTGGGGTTTATGCGGCGGCCCTGCGGATGCTGTCCACGGAGACCATCGGCGACATGGTGCGGGAAGTGTCGGCCGGCCAGGGGTTCCTCGGGTTTGATGCGGGCGCTCGGTGGGGATCCGGCGTACTGCTGGACTCGGGATTCCGGCCGATGCTGGGCACACGGAGCTTCGGGAACGACGGAGCCGGCGGGCAGTTCGCGTTCGGGGACGACGAGCACGGCGTCGCCTTCGCGTACGTCGCCAACCGCATGGTCGGCCACGGCGACGCACGAGCAACCCGCCTCGTAACCGCCGTACGCGACAGCCTCAACTGACCTGCAAGCGGGCCCACCTCGCCGAAGCCGGCTGACGGCTGACGGCTGACGGCTGACGGCTGACGGCTGACGGCTGACGGCGCAGGTGACCGCCTCCCCAGGTGAAGATCGCTCGAAGGGATATCCCCTGCTCTTATCCCTTCTCCCGTCGTGTGCAAGGGGGAGAAGGGACAAGACCAAGGGATATCCCTCCGTACGGCGGCGGACTCGGGCGCCACCCGCCAGCCGGAGGAGCAGGCGGTGGGGGTCACCGGCGTACGGAACTGCTTGGGCTCGCGTTCATCGAGGTGACAGGTGGCGTTCACCCCCTCCGGCGAATGTCGCGGTGACAACCGGTGGAGGGGAGCTCGTTCATGTCTCGTAGCAAGTGGTTGGTGGCTGCAGCTGTGGTTGCGTTACTTGGGGGCGTGGCTGCGCCGGCGCAAGCTGGACACCCGGATGGCCCCCGGGTTGTCGGTACGGCGACCTTGCCGGACATCTCGTTGGCCAAGTTCTCGAACGGGTTGCTGCCGCGATCCGTTGCCAACGATCGTGGCGTTGACCTCGGTGGGATCGGCAGCGACATCTACCCGGCCGAGCGGACGGGTGAGTTCTGGACCGTCACCGATCGCGGTCCCAACGGGCAGATCAAGATCGACGGCGTGAACCGTCGCACGTTCCCCGTCCCCGGCTTCGACCCGGCGATCGTCAAGATCAAGGTGGACGGCAAGAAGCTGAAGGTGCTCCAGGCGATCCCGATCACCACCCGCCACGGCAAGCCGGTGACCGGCCTGTCCAACCAGGCGAGTCGCGACGAGATTCCCTACACGTACGACGCCTCCACGCAGCTGCCCCTGAACCCGAACGGCCTCGACACCGAAGGCATCGTCCGCGCCCACGACGGCACGTTCTGGCTGGTTGATGAGTACAGCCCGTCGCTGGTGCATGTGTCGAGCCGCGGGAAGGTCCTGGCTCGGTACGTACCCAAGGGGCTGTCGCTGACCGGTGCGGACTACCCGGTGATCGAGGCGCTGCCGTCGATCTTCCTTACCCGCAAGGGCAACCGCGGCTTCGAGGGGCTGGCCCAGCTACCGGGCGGCGACTTGGTCCTGGCGCTGCAGAGCCCGTTGCTCAACCCGAGCAAGAAGATCGGCGAGGCGTCACTGAACACCCGCCTGCTCCGCTTCTCACCGCGCCGCGGCAAGGTCTCCGCCGAGTACGCCTACCAGTTCGACCCGGTCGGCGTCGTCGACCCGGGTGAGGACGACGTGACCGAGCTCAAGATCTCCTCGGTTGTTGCTGCTGGCCCCGAAACGCTCCTGGTCCAGGAACGCACGGACAACGCGGCACGGTTGCAGCGCGTCGTACTGCGTGCTTCCGACAACATTCTCGGGACGAAATGGGACGCTGCGGCAACCACTCCGTCGTACGAATCGTTGGCCGACCCGACGGCTTCCGGCGTACCGGTGCTGCGGAAGAAGCTCTTCATCAACTTCAACAAGGTTGCCGGCGCACCCAAGAAGATGGAGGGTGTCGCACTCCTCCCCCACGACACGCTTGCCGTCATCAACGACAACGACTTCGGCATGACGGACGGCCCAGCAGCCTTCGATGCCGACGGCAACCTCGTCGACAGCAACATCGAAACCACCTTGGTGACCATCCGCCTGCGGTGAATCAGCGAAGGTAGTGCGCTTGAAGGCCTGCAAGGATCACTTGCAGGCCTTCTTCGAATCCCCTGTCCGAGCGGGAGTCGAAGAGGTGCGGGGCGGCCTCGGCGGCCAGCGGGAACCGCTCGGTGTCGAAGGCCAGTTCGTCGGTTTCGTAGGGGTTGTCGTCGGTGTAGGCGGTGCCCGTGCGCGCCTGTTCCTCGATGGTGAAGCCGATGACGTAGTGGTACAGCGCGGGGAAGCCGCGGGCGGCGTCGCGGACCGAGAAGCCGGCGTCGACCATGGTCGACAGGGTCAGCTCGATGGATCTGGGCAGCTCGGATTCGGACACATAGGTACCGGCGAAGACCCGGGCGCCATCGCGGTACGACAGCATCATCTGGCGCATGCTGCGCACCCGCTCGGCGATCCAGTCCGTCCAGTCGGCGCCCTTCCGCGGCCCTTCGAGGCTGTCGTTGAGCTCGTGGAACATGATCGCGGCCATCGCGTCGAGCAGTTCCTGCTTGTTCTTCAAATGCCAGTACAGCGCCGCCACCTGGACGCCGAGCTCCTTCGCGAGCAGGCGCATGGTCAGCCCGTCGAGGCCGACCTCGTTCAGCAGGCCGAGGGCGGTCCGCGCGATCACGTCGCGATTGAGCTTCATCCGGTCTCCTTGAGCATCGTCCTTGACAGCTTAACATCGTTCAGGTCATCCTGAACATCGTTCATTGAACGTTGTTAAGGAGAATCTGATGAAAAGCACAAGTGTTCTGATTGCCGGCGCCGGCCCGACCGGCCTGATGCTGGCGTGTGAGCTCCGGCTGGCCGGTGTCGACGTACGCGTCCTCGACCGTCTCGACGAGCGCGGCGACGAATCGCGGGCCGGTGGTATGCACCCGCGCAGCCTCGAAGTACTCGATCAGCGCGGCATGCTCGCGCCGTTCCAGGCCCAGGGTCGCCCGATGCAGGCCGGGCATTTCTCCGGCATCCCGCTGGACTTCAGCCAGTTCGCTACCCGGTTCCCATACACGCTGGCGCTCCTCCAGGCGAGGGTCGAGCGACTGCTCGAGGCGCACCTGGTCGAGTTGGGCGGACACGTGCAGTGGTCGTCGGAGATCACCGGGATCGAGCAGGACGATGACGGCATCGTCGTACGCATCAATGGTTCTCAGGAGCTGCGCGCCGACTACCTGGTCGGCTGCGACGGCGGCCGCAGCACGGTACGCAAGCTCACCGGCATCGACTTTCCCGGTACGCAGGCAACCCTCACCGCGCTGCTCGGCGACGTCGAACTGAGCGAGCCGCCGGCCGGGACGATCTTCCAGCAGCGGACCGGGCAGGGCGACTTCTCGGTGTTTTCCTTCGAGCCGGGCTGGTACCGGGTGATGGTCCAGGACTACGGCCAGATCCTCGATCGGCAGGCGACGGTCACCCTCGAGGACGTGCGTACGGCGATGATCCGCGTGGCCGGAACCGACTTCGGCATGCACAGCCCGCGCTGGGTCTCCCACTTCGGCGACGCGGCCCGACTCGCTGATAGATACCGCAGCGGTCGGGTCCTGCTCGCCGGGGACGCCGCGCACATTCACTTCCCGGCCGGCGGGCAGGGCATGAACACCGGGCTGCAGGACGCCGTCAACCTGGGTTGGAAACTCGCACTCGTCGTCAGCGGTCACGCGCCGGAAACCCTTTTGGATACTTACGAATCCGAACGCCGACCGGTCGCCGATCGCGTACTGCGCAACACGCGAGCGCAGGCCTTGCTCGGTCGCCCGGGTCCGCACGCGGACGCCCTCCGCGAGTCGGTCACCGCGTTGATCGAGACCGAGGCCGGCAACGCGACCCTTGGCACGATGATCGCCGCGCTCGATCTCAAGTACCCGATCGGCGACGAGCACCCGCTCCTCGGCCGGCGCGTACCCGACCTCGACCTGAAGACCGCCGACGGCACTGTCCGCCTCTACGAACTCCTACATCGCGGCCGCCCGATCCTCCTCGACTTCAACGGCACCCTCAGCTCAGCCCTCGAAGGCTGGACCGACCGCGTCGACCACATCGAGGCAATCAACCCCACCGACCGCTGGTCAATCCCAGCAGTAGGCGACATGCCCGCCTCCGCAGCCCTCCTGATCCGCCCCGACGGCCACGTAGCCTGGCTCCCCGACTCCAACACCGACCTACCCACCGCACTAACCACCTGGTTCGGCCCGCCGCAGCCGTGAAGTCGCGTCGGAGGCGTGCCCTGTCTTCGACCTACGCTCGAGGCAGGGAGGCCAGATGAGGGTTGAGGATGAGGTGCGGGCTGTTGCCGCGGCCTGGGATGGGGTGTTGGTGGGAAACGATGCCGAGCAGGTTGGCAGGTACATGACTGAGGACTGGGTGTACGTCGGACCGTCCGGTGCGGCGACCAAGTCCGACATTGTCGGGTCGATCGCGTCCGGTCAGCTCGCACATCACACCATGAAGGCCGTCAGCCCAGCTCGGGTCGCCCGCGTCGGCGACACCGTCGTACTGACGGCACGCAAGACCAGCACAGGCACCTGGGACGGTACGCCGTACGCCGCGGACGAATGGATCACGCAGGTCTACGTCCGCGTCGACGGCGACTGGCGCTGCGCGTTCAGCCAGAAGACTGACGCGGCAGGGTGACGCTCAGGCCAGCTCAGCCTTGAAGCCCTCCCGCCACGACGGATATTGCAGCTCCCACCCGAGCTCCCGCTTGGCCCGCGCGTTCGAGAAACCACGCCCCTCAGTCATCACCGTCACCGCGACGACACCAGCCAACGGCCTCGCCAGCCAGACAGGCACCCGCATCGGCCGCTTCGCCCCAGCCGCCGCAGCGAGGTAGGGCAGCCACTCGGACGCCGGCGCCGGCTCGTCGTCGCCGATCGCGAACACGCCTTGAGCCTGCTGCTCCACCGCCAGGACAGTCGCACTCGCCGCATCAACCAGATGCACCCACGAGCACCGCCCAGCACCGCTCCCAACCACCGGGAACTGCCGCTTGCGCACAGGCTCGACCAGGTCGTCCATCGCGCCCGGCCCGTAGAACCATCCGTACCGCAGCACCGCCCCACCGGCCTTGACGACCGCATCCTCGACGTGACGGATCGCAGCCATCCCAGGCTCAGCCGGCGTACCTGTCATCGGGTCAATCGGATCCGCCTCCGCCTTCACCCAACCACCCGTCCGCAGACCGTTCCAAGCGCCATAGCTCTGCGCAACAAAGTTCGTCACGCCGGCCGCGGCCGCAGCGGCGAGCAGATGGTCGGTCCCCTCGGTCCGCAGCCGATTGGTCCCGGCGAACCACCGATCCATGTGCTTCATATCGGCCTTGCCCGCGTGCCCGACCGCGATCGCGGTCATCTGATGCACGATCGCCTCCGGCTCCGCCTTGGCCACCGCCGCCTCGACCGAACCCGCGTCGAGACCGTCCATGACGACCGCCTCGGCGCCCAGCTTCTCCAGCAGGCCCAGCTTGGCCGAACTTGTCGTGGTCGCCGTCACCTGATGTCCACGCGCCACCAACTGCGGCACCAACTGCCGACCGAGAGCCCCGCTCCCACCAGCCACAAACACTCGCATATCCATCACCTTCCGCTATCAGCGTCACCCTCCAGACACGCCGCGCCACGATCGTGTGACATCGGTCGGTATGGCGCAGATCACGGCGCCCCGGTTGTCACAAGAATCCCGCGGCCGGCATCTCGTGTTCGTTCACCGTGACAACACGAAGGAAGATCATGAGTTCAGCGCTTGAAACCCTCCGCCACGACTTCGGCGGCGACATCATCGAGCCGGGCGATGCGGCGTACGAAGCAGCCAGCCGCACGGTGCTGGTCGGCGGCACTCCGGCCCAGGTACTGCGTCCCACGAATCTCCACGACGTGCAAGCAGCGGTCAGATTCGCTGCCGCCGCAGGGATTCCGCTGGCCGTACGCGGCGGCGGCCACAGCTTCGCCGGCCTCGGTACGAACGACGACGGCGTGGTGATCGACCTCAGTCTGCTCGCCGACATTCAGATTGTTGACAAAGAACAGCACCTCGTCCGGATCGGCGGCGGTGCCACCTGGGGTCAGGTCGCGACCGCGCTCGCCCCGCACGGCCTCGCGATCTCGTCCGGCGACACCAAGAGCGTCGGTGTCGGCGGGCTGACGCTGAGCGGCGGCATCGGGTGGAAGGTCCGCAAGTACGGTCTGGCACTGGACCAACTGGTCGCCGCCGAGGTGGTGCTTGCTGACGGCAACGTCGTACGCGCGTCTGCCGACGAGAACCCGGAGCTGTTCTGGGCGATTCGCGGTGGCGGCGGCAACGTGGGGATCGTGACCGCGTTCGAGTTCGCGGCCCACCAGACGCGCGACGTGTACTTCGGCAAGATCGCGTTCCCGGCGACGGAGGCGTCCGCCGTACTGCAGGGCTGGGCGGACTACGTACGCACGGCGCCCGAAGAGCTCACCACGATCGCCAACTTCGCGAACCCGTTCGCCGGTGGACCTAACGCGCCGATCGAGATCCACCTCACGTTCGACGGCGACGACGCCGAACTGGCCGCCGCGGCGATCGACCCGATCCGTGCGCTCGGGACCGTGATCGCCGACGATGTCGCTCTGCAGCCTTATGCGGTGACGCTCGTGGACGGCATGATCCCACCGCCCGGCATTCAGCTCGTCACGCGAAGTGCCTTTGTCGACAAGGAATCCGTGGCCGAGGTGATTCGCATCCTCGCCGAGGTCGGCACTTCGGAGGGCACACCGATCATGGCCGTACGCAGCGTCGGTGGTGCCGTTGCACGGGTCGCCGACGACGCGACGGCGTACGCGCATCGTCAAGCGGAGTTGATGTTCGCGACCACCATCATCGGTCCGCCGCCGGCGATCGAGGCGGCTCGCCCCGGTCTGGATGCGGTCTGGGCGAGGCTCGCGCCGCACGTCAACGGTGCGTACTCCAACTTCCTCGCCACCGCGACGGATGAGGACGTCGCGGCGGTCTACCCGATGCCGACGTACGAGCGGCTTGCTGCGATCAAGCGCCAGTACGACCCGAGCAACCTCTTCGTCGGCAACCACAACGTGAGGCCGGCATGAGCAAGGTCTGGTTCATCACCGGTTCGTCGCGCGGCCTCGGTCGGAGTTTCGTCGAGGCCGCGCTGGCCGCGGGTGACAGGGTCGCCGCGACGGCGCGAAACCCCTCGGACGTTGAGGACCTGGTGGGGCAGTACGGCGACGCCGTACTGCCACTTGCGTTGGACGTGAGCGACAAGGCGGCGGTCTTCGGTTCTGTGCAGCAGGCAGCCGCGTACTTCGGTCGCCTCGACGTCATCGTGAACAACGCGGGATACGGGCTGTCCGGGGCTGTCGAGGAGTTGGAGGAGCAGCAGCTGCGAGACCAGCTGGAGACCAACTTCTTCGGACCCTTGTGGGTGGTCCAGGCGGCAATACCGATCCTGCGCGAGCAGGGCGGCGGGCGGATCATCCAGATCTCGTCGGTCGCCGGGCTCACCGGACTCCCACTCGGCGGTGCGTACTGCGCCTCCAAGTGGGCCCTCGAAGGCCTGAGCGAATCCCTGGCCCAGGAGGTCGCCCCCTTCGGCATCAAGGTCACCGTGGTCGCCCCCGGCGGCTACGCCACCCCCGGCGCATCCGGCGCCGCCCACGCACCCGGCGATCCCTTGTACGACGACCTCCGCGAAGCCTTCGCCGCCTACGCCAAGACCCTCGACTACGGCAACCCGGCCGCCGCAGCCCAAGCCCTCCTCAAACTAGCCACCACCGAAGACCCACCCCTACGCCTCTTCTTCGGCGCCCAAGGCTTGCCCATAATCCAACAGGCCTACGAGGACCGCCTGAAGACTTGGTCCACCTGGCAACCCCTAGCCGAAGAGGCCCACGGCTAAGCGGGTTCGTGGTGGAGGGCGACGGCCGTGACGATGGTGGTTACTGCGGCTAGTTCGGGGAGGGTGGGGAATTGGTGTAGGACCAGGGCGCCGATCAAGGTTGCGGTGGCGGGGAGTAGGGCGAGCATGAGGGCGAAGGTGGAGCGTTTGAGGCGGGCCATCGCTAGTTGGTCGGCGACGTACGGGATGACTGAGGAGCAGATCCCGACGCCTACGGCCGCGGCCAGCAGCGTCGGGTTGGTGAAGGCTGGCTTTGCTTGTAGAACTCCGACTGGTAGGGCGATCACGGTGGCGATGCCCATCGCGAGGGCGAGGCCGTCGATGCGGCGGAGCTCGTCGACTCGCGAGACGCGGTGGCCCAGTACGACGTACGCCGCGAACAGGAGCGCGTTGAGCGCCGTACAGATCAGCCCGATCCGGTCATGGGACAGGCGGACGTCGGTGAGGATGTAGACGCCGACGACCGCGAGGACGAGTGCGAGCAGGTTGCGGAGGCTGCGTACGGCGATCGCGGCCAGCACGATGATCGGCGCGAACTCGGTCGCAGCGACCGTGCCGAGCGGGACCCGGTCGATCGCCAGGTAGAAGCTGCAGTTCATCACCGCGAGTACGACGCCCCACCCGACCAGCAGCCGGCGGGTCGACGAGTCGAGCGAGCGCCATGCCCGGAACGGTCGCCGCCAGAGCCAGAAGATCGTGCCCGCGGCGGCGATACGCAGCCACGCCACTCCGAGCGGATCGATCCGGGCGAACAGCAGCACCGCGAAGGCCGGTCCCAGATAGTGAAAGATCGCGCTGACGACGAAATAGGCCTGCGGCGGAACGACATTCCTTCGCACCCACACCACGGTAGGGATCAGCATGCCGTGCGACCATGGCGTTCCGTCAAGCCGCGACCGCGACCTTCCTTTGGAGTGGCGATCAATCCGCCCGTGCGTTTACCGAGCCGAAGGTGACCCTGTTGGGTGGAGATACTTCGGCGCATGCGTCGTTCATTGATTTGGGTTGCTCTTGCTGGTTGTGTGTTGCTGGTGACGTCTCCGCTGACTGCGCAAGCGCGCGTACAGGCTCGCGTGGTCAAGACGCTGACGTTCAACATCCACCACGCGGCCGGGGTCGACGGGAAGCTTGATCTCGAGCGGGTCGCCAAGACGATCGAGACGTCGGGCGCCACAGTGGTTGGTCTACAAGAGGTCGACCGCTTCTTCGATGCCCGCAGCAACTGGGTAGACCAACCGGCATGGCTGGCGGCGCGGTTGAAGATGAACTACGTGTTCGCCGCCAACCTCGATTGGGATCCGCTGGAGCCGGGGCAGCCGCGCCGGCAGTACGGGACGCTCGTGTTGTCGAAGTACCCGATCGTCGACTCGCGGAACACGCTGCTGCCGAAGTACCCGGACCGTGAGCAGCGCGGGCTGCTCGAGGCCCTGATCGACGTCGACGGTACGCCGTTGCGCTTTGCGGACACGCACTTGACCACCGGCAACGACGGCGAGCGGCTCGAACAGGTCAACGCCATCGTCGCGCTGCTGAAGGACGCGCCGGAGCCGACCATGGTCGTCGGCGACATGAACGCGATCCCGACGTCGACCGAGATCAAGACCCTCACGACCCACTGGACCGACACCTGGCCCCAGAAGGGCCTCGGCCTAGGCCTGACCAGCCCGGTCCCGCTCCCCCTCCGCCGCATCGACTACATCCTCCACACCCCACAACTAACCCCCACCGCCGCCTCAGTCCCCCCAAGCCTCGCCTCCGACCACCTCCCAGTAGCCGCCACCCTCAACCTCGGCTAAAGCACCTCGAACACCCGGACGCCACAGAAGTCCGTACGAACGTGCCCGGTGAGTGCTCGAATCACGCCGCTGTGACAGACGGCGATGAACGGTTCGGTGTGTCCGGCCGCCTGCCTTTGCAGTGCGGCGAGCGCGCGACGTCGTACGGAGGAATTGGGCTCCCAGAGACGCGTCTCTCCGGGAGGCCATTCACCTCCACACTCCTCGAAGTCGTTGCTGAGGGCTTGCACATCAGCAAGCCCTCGCCACGACAACGATGAATCCGGCAACCATTCCCGAAGATCAAACTCAACCGCCGTCAACGGCAGCTGTGTCTCGGCAGCGATCAAGCTAGCCGTCTGCAACGCCCGAGTCATCGGCGACGCCACAATCCGCACCGCTCCGGCGTTCCGAAGCTCCCGCCCAACACCCTTAGCCTGCTCAATCCCAGCCTCAGTCAACGAGGCCAGGTCCCGCACGGCACCCCGCCACCCCTCAGCGTCAATCTGACGACCATCAGGTTCACCATGACGAACGAGGTAGATACGCGGCATGAGCGCATTGATACCCCACAACCGGGAGTCGTGAACCGCTCCTAGCCAGACAGTCGATCGGCTAGCTGCATCACCCGGCTCCTACCTGTCCACAGCACCTGGCGCCGACACCACCATCCATGACTGCGATCTGCGCACACCGCCGAAGGCGGTCGATGGGCTGTCGCCGGGAGCGGGTTAGTTGGTTAGGTGGGGTTCGTAGGCTTTGGGGGACCAGGTGGCGGCGGTTTTGGTTACCAGGTTGGCGCCCAGGCGGGCGTAGAAGCGGTAGCCGGCTTCGTTTTCCAGGCGTAGGCCCCACGTGATGATCAGGCGATCCGGGAGCGCGAGACGGGCCAACCCGAGCATCAGCTCTCGGCCGACGCCGGCGTCGCGGAAGGGTTCGCGGACATACAGGTCGTCGAGGGCCAGTTGGTCGCCGCCGACCCAGAGGTACGGGCGGCGGAGCGACGACACATAGCCCGCGACCTCCCCGTCCACGGACGCGATCAGGACGATCACATCGTCTCGGCTCAGGAAGTCTTGCCAGTGCGCGACCGTCGCCGTCACATAGGCACGCTGCCCCTGGTACGCCGCCAACTCACCCAGCATCGTCAACACAGTCTCAGCATCGGCCGCACCAGCGCGCCGGATCTCAGTGGGCATGAACCGCTCCTGTCGAAGACTTGAAAGCAGGTACGACGACAACTGCCAGCGCGGCCGCGACAGCCGCAGTGATCGCCGCAAACGTGAATCCACGCGTGAACCCAGTGCTCACGGTCCCGGACAGACTCGCCGCCGCAACACTGGACACCACCGCGACCCCCAACGATGCACCGAACTCATGGAACGTACTGAGCAGCCCAGAAGCAAGCCCGGCCTCCCGATAATCGATCTGCGCAAACGTCGTGGTCGACGCAGCAACGAACGCAGCCCCGATCCCGATGGTCCCAACCGTCGTACCCGTGACGATCGCGATAGCCCCGTCCCAGATCGCCGGCACAGCCATCCCGACAGCCGCGATCAAGAACCCGACCAGAGCGACAAGACGAGCACCGACGTGACCCACCAGCCGACCCGCAACCTGCGCCCCGATGATCGCCGCGATCGCGACCGGGAGGAACAACAGTCCGGTGCGGAGAGCGCCGTACTGCTGGAAGTGTTGCAGGTAGAACGAACCGAGGAAGAAGATCGCGATCATCAGCGCGGTCGCGACCAGGATCAGAAAGGTGCCTGCGGCAACCGGTCGCCGGGTCAGGATCCGCAGGTCCATCAGCGGCGAGCGGACGGTCCGTTGCACCCAGGCAAACACGCCATACAGTACGACGGCACCCGCCAGCGTCCCGAGCGTTGCCAAGGACAACCATCCGCGATCTCCGGCGTTGATCAACGCGTAGATCGCCGTACCCGTGCCGGCCGTGACCAGCAACGCACCCGGCACGTCGATCCGCCCGTCCCGCGTGGCCGGTAGGTCGACCGGCAACATCCGCCACAGGACCGCGAACACGACCAGCCCGATCGGCACGTTCACGTAGAACACCCATTGCCAGCCAGGTCCCGCGGTCAGCAGACCACCGAGCAGTACGCCGATGGCCGAGCCGCCACCGCCCATCGCGGACCAGATGCCGAGCGCCTTGTTCCGCTCTTCACCGTCGAAGGTCTTCGTCACCACCGACAACGCCGCCGGTGACAGCAGCGCGGCACCGATGCCTTGGGCAACACGGCCGCCGAGGAGTAGTTCGGGACCGTTGGCCAGGCCGGTCGCGAGCGAGGCGAGCGTGAACACGATCAGGCCGGTCAGTACGACGCGGCGCGAACCGAAGAGGTCCGCGGCGCGACCGCCGAGCAGCATCAGGCCGCCGAACATCAGGGTGTACGCACTCACCACCCAGGTCAGGGTCTCGCGCCGGAGCCCGAGATCGGTCTCGATGTGCGGCAGCGCGATCGCCACCACGGTCACATCCAGGATCAGCATGAACTGCGCGACGGCGAGCAGCCCGAGCAGTCGCCACCGCCGCGGGTCAGGTTCTTCCATGGCTTCCTCACAGAGTCTAAGTCGAACACCGTTGTTCGGGTTATTTCAGGTACAGTAACTCGAACAACGGTGTTCGACAAGAGGAATTCGTACAGCGGTGTTCGAGATAGGGAGGGTGGATGCCAGCCACCACCAAGCCGACGACCACGCCCACGAGCACGCCGAAGTCCAAGACGGCCCCCAAAGCAGCCGCCAAACGCGCGGACGCGCAGCGCAACATCGTGGCGATCCTGGAGGCGGCGACCGAGTGCCTGACCCTCGATCCGGCCGCGAGTACGAGCGAGATCGCGAAGGCGGCCGGGGTCGGGCGAGTCACGCTGTACGGGCATTTTCCGTCTCGGGCTGAGCTGATCGACGCGGTGTTCGTGCACGCGATCGAGGGCGGTGAAGGCGCGCTCGGGCAGGTCGATCTGACCGGTGATCCTCGGGATGCGCTGGCTCGGCTGATCGAGTCCAGCTGGCATTTGGTCGACCGGTACAGCTCACTCCTGATCGCCGCGCAGGACTCGCTGCCGCCCGGCCGGGTGCGCGAGCTACACGCCGACCCGATGGCACGGGTAGAGCGGTTGCTCGAGCGCGGCCGCAAGGAGGGCGTGTTCCGGACGGATCTGCCCACGTCGTGGCTGGTCAGCGCGATGCACAACGTGATGCACGGCGCCGCCGGCGAGATCCACGGCGGCCGCCTCACCCCCGACAACGCCGCCGGCTACATCACCCTGACCCTGATCGCCGCCTTCACCCCACCCGGCAAGCCCGTCCCCAGCTGAAAGCTGTACACCTGCCCGACGGGATCACGTGGACTCCGCCGGACGCACCGGGCCTGATTGCCTACGGCGCTGGGCTGACTACTCCAGCCAGATGGTTTCGAAGGTCGGGTTGGCGTGGATGTGAACAGCTTCGTAGCCGCCCGGGCCGGTGCGGAACTTGTGCGGCGTGTCCGCCGGGACGACCAGGATCTGGCCGGCCTTGCCGACGATCTCCTCGGTGTCCACGGTGAACGTCGCCGAACCACGCCGGATGATGAAAGTCTCGGCGTACGGATGCTTGTGCAGCCGCGGCCCGACGCCTTCCTGCGTGGTGGACTCG
The DNA here is from genome assembly GCF_040680855.1 of Kribbella sp. NPDC051952. NCBI lineage: Bacteria > Bacillati > Actinomycetota > Actinomycetes > Propionibacteriales > Kribbellaceae > Kribbella > Kribbella sp. NPDC051952. The sequence continues at coordinate 21,533 of NZ_JBFAXQ010000007.1, read as the reverse complement.
AGGATCAGCGAGACACCGGCGCCGCCGGGGAGCTCGGTGTAGTTCTCGGTCCAGTCCTCGCCGTCGTCCCGCCCGTCGGCGCGGCTGATCACCGCGGCGCCGCTCTTCGCGATCTCGCTCATGAAGGCCTCCCTCAATCTGCTCCAAACTAGCCTCGCAGAGGGTCCTTTCAAACATCTTTCGGTCGCTCGCCGATCCGCCCGGCCACCGGTGCGAGGACAGCGACGACGACAGCCAGTACGGCGACGCCGCCCAGCGCGGCCGGCAGCGACCAGACGGACGAGGCCGCGCCGACGGCGGCCGGGCCGAGCAGGAAGCCGAGATACGCGATCGTGGTCACGGTGGAGATCGCGCCCGCTCGCTGTGCCGGCCCGGCCCAGGCCCCGGCCATCCCGATGATCGTGGGCGCGCAGACCGACGTACCGAGGCCGGCGGCGGCGATGCCGATCAATGCAAGCCAAACGTTGCCGGCCGTGGCGGCGCCGAGCGAACCCAATGCGGCGAGGAGCGCTCCGGAGACCAGCAGGTGGACCGGCTTCAGTCGCGTGAGCAGCGCGTTGCCGGCGATCCGGCCGGTGGCTGCTGCCGCTGCGAAGACTGCGGGCGCGCTCGACGCCAGCCCGGGCGCAGCGTGCAGGGACGTGTCGAGATGTACGGCGCTCCAGCTCTGCCAGGCGTTCTCCACCAGGTAGGCGAGCGCGCAGAGTCCTCCGAAGACGAGCAGGACCGGCTCGAGCCGGCGCTTCGCCGTCGGCTCGCTGTTCGCGAACCCGCTGCGCTTGGAGCCGGGAGCGAGGACGAACGCGGCGAGGGCAACGATCAGTACGCCGACTCCGCCGAGGACCGGTAGCGCGCCCACACCGGCGGCGCGGAGTCCCGCCGTACTGAGGCTGGCGACGACGACCGCGATGGAAAAGAGGCCGTGGGCAAGGTTCATCAGCGGGCGGCCGGATTCGGCTTCTGTGTGGGATCCGGTTGCGTTGATGGCGACGTCGGTTGCGCCGGAGGTTGCCCCGAGCAAGAAAAGCGCGGCGCTCAGGGTGACGGCGGAGTTTGCAAGCGCGGGCAGTACGCCGGACAGCCCGAACAGGCCCACAACGATCGGCAGGACGATGCCGCCGTACCGGTCGATCAGGTAGCCGGTGAATCGCATCGAGACCAGCGCGCCGAGGCCGATCATCAGGAGGGCGATCCCGAGTTCGCCGTCGTCTACGCCCGACTCGGTGCGGACCGCGGGCAGGATCGCGCCCCACGCGCCCCAGAACAATCCGAACGCACCGAACCCCACAACTGTCCTGAGCACCCGCCGAACCCTATGTGGTGTCAGGTCCGCCGACTGTTGGCCCTCAAAGCTCCGACAACGACGACGGCGATCACGAGCAGCGCGACACCACACCATCCGAGCACCGGTCGGTCGTTCGCGAGACCGATGATCGCCATCGCGAGACCGCCGACGAAGAGTGCGGCGGCAGCCAGCACCGGAAGCACAACGGCCAGGACCATGACCCACGCGGGTGCCAATCCACGCCTCATCATGCGACCACTTTAAGTCGCGCTGCGGTCCAAGGGGTTGTGGTTGAGGGGTAGGCGCATGCCTAGCCGCCAGAGGATGGCAGCGCGGGAGTTGGGGCGCTCGCTGGCTTCGCGACGCATCGCGGTGGCGAAGCAGGTCGGGAAATCGGTCCGTGGATATCTGGTGACGACCTCGCGGATCGTCTGGCGCGGGAGATCGACGGCTCGAGTACCCGCGACGTCGAGATGCGCGCCCGCATGCAGCAGGCCGGCCTCGGGTTGGGCGCTCGATCGGATGTCCATGTGGAGCGCGATCGCTTCGGCGACGGTCTCGGCGTACGACGAATCTGCGCCGAGCGAGACGAGTGTCGTACGGGCGACGTCGGCACCGTGGACCGCGAAGCATCCGGCCGACGCGTCCGGGCGGAAGCGGTCGGTTAGTGCGATGTCGTGCATAAGAGCGGAGATGTAGAGGAGCTCCGAGTCAGCTAGGATGCCGTCGCGGGCGGCGAACAGTTCACCCCACAACCACGTGCGGAGGCAGTGGCCGAGCAAGGGATCGCTGTACGACGAGGTGGCCAGCTCGAGCACGTCACGGGCGAGGGCGGTGTCCGGCGGCTCGCGATCCGTCAACAGCCCCGACGCCCGTGGACCGTCCGTCAAGCGAGCCCGAATCATCCCGGGCAACCCAGTCAACTGAGCGACGACAGCCTGCCGAGCGAAGGTGAGCTTCGCTGGAAAGTCGAGCTCCCCCGGCCTCATCCGACCTGTTCGACTGTGGCGGCGTGGCGTTGGGCCAGGTGGTGGTAGACGGCGGCGTTGTGGTCGACGAAGAGTTTTGCGGTTCCTTCCAGCGGGACGATCTTCTTCGCCGGGCTACCCATGGCGACCGACTCCGGCGGAATCACCGCGCCCGGAGTGACGGTCGACCCAGCCGCGACCAGCGCCCGCTTCCCGACGACCGCGCCGTCGAGCACGATCGCGCCGTTCCCGACCAGCGCCTGCTCACCGATCGTGCAGTCGTGGACGAGGCACTGGTGCCCGACGGTTGCGTTCGGCCCGATCTCACAACCGTTGCTGCCGACATGGATCACGGTGTTGTCCTGGATGTTGGCACCGGCCCGGATCGTGATCGTGCCCAGGTCAGCTCGGATGACCGCCCCGTACCAGATCGACACCCCCGCCTCGACGACCACGTCCCCCACCAACGTCGCCGTAGGCGCAACCCAAGCCTCCGGATGCACCGAAGGACTCTTCCCCTCAAACGAAAACAACGGCATACGCCAAACCCTATGTGGACCTGTGGCACTCACCAACCCAGCCATCAGGTCGTCGCGGGTCCAGGCCTGAGCGTGCACGGGCGGACCGGCCCCTGGTTGGTGAGTGCCACAGATCCGGCCCCCCGAATCACTCCAAGGTGAGTCGACCGGCTAGTTCCGGCCGCGTCAAATAGGACAGATGGTGTCGTATATAGGCGGCGAAACTGATCATCATGGAGATTCGGCGGGCGTGGTTGGGTGTTGTTTCGGCTGAGCATGCGCAGCGCGGGGTTGAGGGTGGGTTCATCCAGCTCAACCACGGCAAGCGGCCGGGGGTGGCTCGGCTTCGGGAAGGGGATGAGTTCGCGATCTACTCGCCGACCGATCGGTATCGGGAGAAGACGCCGCTGCGGGCGTTCACCGCGCTCGGGATCGTTGCGGACGCCGAGCCGTACCTGGCCGAGCCGATGGACATGGGTACGCACGGCACCGTCCGGCCGTGGCGTCGCCGGGTCGAGTTCTTCCCGGTCGATCCGGTCCCGGTGCGAGACCTCGACCTGCTGCTGACCCAGGCGCCGAACTGGGGATACCAGCTCCGCCGCGGCCTGGTCTCACTCCCCGTCGAGGACTTCGAGACCCTGCGGACCGCGATGGTCGGGTAAAGCCTGAAAGTTCTTTCGTCGAAGGTGTCAATTCCGGTCGGGTGCGCTCGACATACAGGTAGACACTCCGAGGAAAGGGCGATCCCCATGAGCACCACAGCAACCTTCCGGCGGCTGTTGGCGAACACGCTGGTGGCCAACGTGACGACCACGTTCCTGAGCTTCGCGTTCGCGTTCTGGGTGTACCTGGTGACCCGGTCGGTGCTCGCCGCGTCCGTCGTCTCCGGCTTCTCGATGCTGATCGGCGCGTTCTCCGGGACCATCTTCGGCGCGATCGTCGACGCGCGCCGCAAGAAGACCGCGATGGTGCTCTCGAGCTCGATCACCGGCGTCACGTTCACCCTGGCCGGCGGCCTGTACGCCGTCGCCGGCAATCAGCTGACGGACTGGCACGGACCGCTGTTCTGGGTCTTCGCCGGCCTGATCCTCCTCGGCAGTACGGCGGGCCAGCTCCGCAGCATCGCATTGTCGACAACCGTCACCCTGCTGGTCCCCGCCGACCGCCGCGACAAGGCAAACGGCCTGGTCGGCACGGTCAACGGCGTCGCTCACCTGCTCACCAGCGTCCTGAGCGGCCTCTCGGTCGGCCTACTCGGCATGGGCGGCACCGTCGGAATCGCAGTCGTCCTGACCGCCGTCGTACTCGTCCATCTCGTGGTAGCGATCCACATCGAGGAGCCCCGGCCCACGGGCGGTCACCAGCGCGTCCGGATCGATGTACGTGGTGCCTGGCAGACGATGCGCGCCGTACCCGGGCTGCTTCCGCTGGTTCTGTTCAGCACGTTCAACAACCTGATCATGGGTGTGTTCATGGCGCTCATGGACCCGTACGGCCTGAACCTGTTCTCGGTCGAGTCGTGGGGCCTGGTGCTCGGCATCACCAGCATCGGCTTCATCGCCGGCGGCGCACTGATCGCGCGGTTCGGACTGGGCCGGCAGCCGCTGCGGGTCCTGCTCATCGCGAACGTCGCGATCGCCCTGGTCGGGATGGGTACGGCGGTCCGCGAATGGCAGTCGCTGTTGGTACTGGGGATGTTCGGGTTCTTCCTGGTGATCCCGATCGCGGAGGCGGCCGAGCAGACGATCCTGCAGCGACTGGTCCCGTTCGAGAAGCAGGGCAGGGTGTTCGGGTTCGCGCAGAGCATCGAGACGGCGTCGACGCCGATCGCCGCGTTCGCGATCGGTCCGGCCGCGCAGTTCCTGCTCATCCCCTACATGGAGTCGACGTCGGGCCGTGCCAGCTTCGGGTGGCTGCTCGGCGACGGACAGGCCCGCGGGATCGCGCTGGCCTTCGTCGTGGCGAGTCTGGTCATGCTGATCGTCGTACTGCTGGCCTTCCTGAGCACGGCGTACCGGCGGCTCAGCCTGGGGTACGACGCGGTGCCTGTCCCCGCGTAGTCAGCGGCAGGAAGACCTCGTCGACAATCTCCGCCAGCACGCTGCTGGGGATCGCGTTCGCGCCGTTGAGTGCGTACTCGTTGCGGAGCAGGTCGACGGCGACCGTGGCCACCCGGGGTGTCACCACCTCGGGGGCGACCTCGCCCCGGCTCACCGCACGAGCCATGACGGTCAGCCAGCCCGAGACGCCGGCGCGGGAGATCTGGTCGCGGATCTCGCGCAGTCGCTCGGGATCGGACTGGATGTCGGCGAGGATCTCGCGGAGCGCTCGTCCGATCGGGGTGGACATGCGGTCGTTGGCCCGGGTGAGCAGGGCGAGTGCGTCGCCGCGGAGTGAGCCGGTGTCGGGAGCCTGCTCGGCGCCGGTCGGGAGCTGTGCTCGGTAGGCGGCGATGCAGAGGGCGGCCCGACTCGGCCAACGGCGGTAGATGACGTTCTTCGCCGTTCCTGCCCGGGCGGCGACGCTGTCCATGGTGAGGCGGCGGTACCCGACCTCGATCAGCTCCTCGACCGCCGCCTGCAGGATGGCCTCCTCCAGCGCGGCACCTCGTCGTCGCATCGCCCTACCTTCCATGAGAGATACCCCGAGTATCCCATGACATTCGACCTAATTCCGCTGTGATGACTCTTTTAAGCTACTACCAGTATCTTAACCAAGGAGAGATCATGCAGAAGAAGCATCTGGCCGGACTGCTATGGGATGTCGGTCTGCCGGCCGTCGCCTACTACGGCGGCCGCGCACTCGGGTACGACGTACTCCCGGCCCTGGCCGCAGGTGCGGTCGCCGCCCTGCTCCGGGTCGCGTTCGTGGCCGTCGTACGTCGGCGGCTGAACGGCATTGGCCTGATCATCGGCGCCACGTTCGCCCTGCTGCTCGTGGTGTCGCTGTTCACCGGCGACCCCCGCGTCCTGCTGGCGCGCGAGTCGGTCCTGTCCGGCGCAGGCGGTCTGTTGCTCGTCGGGTCCTGCCTCATCGGCAAGCCGCTGATCTACACGGCGGCCCGGAAACTCAACGCGGGCAAGGCCGAGCTCCTTGCCCAATGGGACGAGCTCTGGCGGACCCAGCCACAGTTCCGTCGGCGCTTCACGACGCTCAGCGCGGTGATGGGCGGCATCCTGCTCGCGGATGCGATCGTGCGCGTCGTTCTCATCTGTCTACTGCCGGTCGACACGATGGCCAATCTGTCTCCGGCGCTGCACTTCGGCGCCCTCGCGCTAGTGGCCGGCTACGGCCTCTGGCACCGCAAGCACGCGATGGAGCGAGCCAATGCGCGGTAAGGGCATCAACTACGACACCGGGGCTCAGCTGATCGGGCGCAACACCCGGGGCGCGTTCGACTCGGCGACGGCCCGGCGGGAGTTGGAGGTGATCGCGGGCGAGCTGCACTGCAACGCCGTACGCATCACCGGCAGCGATCCGGAGCGGTTGACGATCGCCGCCGAGCACGCGGTGGACCTGGGCCTCGAGGTGTGGTTCGCGCCGTTCCTCTGCGATCTCAGCGGTGCGGAGATGCTGCCGTTGTTCGCGGACTGCGCCGCCCGGGCCGAGAAGCTCCGCGCATCGGGAGCCGAGGTCGTGCTGGTGACCGGGGCTGAGCTGGGCATCTTTGCGCGCGGGTTCCTGCCGGGTGCGGATCTCTTCGAGCGGACTGCGGTGTTGCCCGAGCTGCACAGCGCCGTACCTCCACTGCTGAACGCCTACCTGGGTGAGGTTGTGGAGGTCGTACGCCGGTCACGGAATTCGGCTGCTGCGCCTTCCGGGGTGCGTCGGCGCTCGGCGCGCGCGGGTGGATGGTCGTCGACCGCACCACCTGGATGCTGGACGGCGACTACGAACGCGACGAGGAAGAGCAGGCCACCTACTTCCGCGAACTCATCCAGGTCTTCGAGGAGGAGTGCGTCGACACCGCGTTCTGGTTCACGTACGCCGGTTACAACTTCCCGCATCGACCGGAGCCACGGGCCGACCTGGACCTGGCGTCGTACGGCGTCATCCGCCTCAACCCGGACGACACCTGGGAGCGGAAGTCCGTGTTCCACGCAATCAGCACGACGTACCTCTAGTCGAGGGCCACATCAGGGCATTGTCACGCTAGGTTCGGATTATGGCTGTGGTTGGCGATGAGGTTTCGGTGGACGTTGCGCGGCGGATTGCGTTGAATGCGCAGGGGTTCGGGACCGCGCGGCCGAGTGGGCGTGCCGACGTACGACGGATGCGGAAGGCGATCGCGGCAGCTGGTGTGCTGCAGGTGGATTCGGTGAATGTGTTGTGCCGGTCGCACTATCTGCCGGTGTTCGCTCGGGCCGGGGTCTACGCGCGTACGACGCTCGACCGGATGAGCTGGGGTGATGGGCGGGAGCTGTTCGAGTACTTCTGGGGACATAAGGCGGCACTGCTCCCGTTGAGTTACTACCCGTTGCTGCGCTGGCGGATGCGGGCGGCGGAACGGCAGGTGTGGGACGAGAAGTTGAACCCGGAGGTGACCGCGCCGTGGTCGGTCGTCATGGGGATGCAGCGGCTGACCGCCGAGCGGCCCGGGTACGTCGATCAGGTCCTCGCCCTGGTCACCGAGCGCGGTCCGGTCACGGCCAGTGAGGCCAGTCCAGACGGCGTACGACGGAAGCGGTCCGACCCGGATCCGGATCCGAGCACCGGGCGGATGTGGAACTGGCAAGACGCGAAGATCGCCGTCGAGTACTTGTTCTGCGCAGGGCAGGTGACGATCGCGGGCCGGCGGAACTTTGAGCGGGTGTACGACCTGACCGAGCGAGTCCTGCCGGCCGACGTACTCTCCGCACCTGAGCTACCCGCCGATGAGGCCCGGCGCGAGCTGGTCCGGATCGCGGCGCGCAGACTGGGCGTCGCCAGCCTCCGCGAACTGTGCCGCGCCGGGCAGGGCTACTTTCCGTTGCCCACAGCAACCGCTCGCCAGGTGGTCGCCGAACTGGTCGAGGCCGGCGACCTCATCCCCGTGCGGGTCGAAGGCATCTCCCAGCAGAGCTACCGCTGGCACGAGGCAACCGACCACCCGATCAACGCCCGCGCGCTCCTCTCCCCCTTCGACCCCTTGATCTGGGATCGCGACCGCACCCACCACCTCTTCGACTTCTTCTACCGCATCAGCATCTACACCCCCGTAGCCCAACGCAGCCATGGCTACTACGTCCTACCGTTCCTCCTCGGCGACCGTCTGGTAGCCCGAGTAGACCTGAAATCCAACCGCCAAACCAGCACCCTCGAAGTCCCCACCCTCACCCAAGAACCCAACACCCCCGAGCCCACGGAAGCGTTGGCGACCGAACTCCAGTCCATGGCAACGTGGCTAGACCTCAAACACATCCGGGTAACCGCGACAAGCAAGGCCGGACGCGCCCTCGCCCGGTCGGTGGGTTAGGCGACGGACTTGATCTGTCGGACGAGGACTGCTGCTGTGGCTGTGATGAAGGTGGCCAGGAGGTACAGGACTGGGTAGCCGCCCAGGTGTTTGACGATGGGGGCGGCCAGCGCGGGAGCCAGGACCTGGGGAAGGGAATTGGCGATGTTGATGACACCCAGGTCTTTGGCGCGGTCGTGGGCGCTGGGAAGCACCTGGGTGAGCAGGGCGAAGTCGACCGAGAGGTATACGCCGAAGCCGGCGCCGAGGATGATCGCCCCGAGGATCGCGCCCGGCCAGGTCGGCCAGACGGCGAGGACAACCCCGGCGACCGCCATCACCAGGCCGGAGCCGGTGACGAAGATCTTGCGCCGGCCGACCGAGTCCGACCACTTCCCGCAGCCGATCGCGGTGACGAGCACGCACGCGCTGTAGATCGCAGTCAGGATCAGTACGCCGGTGTCCGCATCGGCCAGCCCGACCTCATCCTGCAAGTAATAGAAGAGGTACAGCGTCCCCAACGCGTTCCCCACGTTGAACAGGAACCGCGTCAACCACGCCCACCCGAAGTCCGGATACCGCCGCGGACTGATCCAGAACCCCCGCAGAAACTGCGGAACCACCAACCGCGGCCGCTCCACCAGTCGCGTGTCCCCGCTCCGCCACAAATACGGTACGACGGACAACACCAGGAAGACCGCACAAGCGACGTACCCGAGTCCGATCCCACCCACTGACGTCGCCAAGGCCGTCCCGACCAGCGCACCCAGCACCTGCGAGATCGCGACCCACCCACCGACTACCCCACGCTGTGAAACGGGCACCCGGTCGGGCACGACCGCGGTAATTGCCGCCAGCAATGCGTTCCCGAACAATTGCATCAGGCACCAACCGAGCACCATCAACCCGACCGCGGAAGCGCCCGACAGGATCAGCAATCCGCCGGCACCACCGAGCGCCCCGATCAGCACCCACGGCACCCGGCGTCCACGCCGCGACATGGTCCGGTCCGAGATCGCCCCGAACGCGGGGTTCGCGACCACCGACACCGCGGCCCCGATCCCGGTCACCAATCCGAACACGAACTCCTTGTTGCCCGGAGCAACCGCCTCGGACTGCTTCGCGAGCAGCACCTGGATCGGCCCGAGCCACGCCGCGAACACCCCCACGTTCGCGAGTACGACGGCAGCCGTCCACCGCGCCCGCACCGGCACCGTCGGTTCCGCGAAAGCCGGCACCACCCCCGGCTCCGGAATCATGCCCGGCTCTGCGCAATCAGGTCACGGAACCAGTGGTAGGACGCTTTCGGCGTCCGCTCCAACGTCTCGAAGTCCACGTGCACCAACCCGAACCGCTGCGAATACCCCGCAGCCCACTCGAAGTTGTCCAGCAACGACCACTGGAAATACCCGCGTACGTCGATCCCGTCGTCGATCGCCGCCCGCAGCGACCGCAGGTACCCGTCCAGGTAATCGATCCGCCGCTGATCCGAGACCACCCCGTCGACCGGCTCGTCGTTGACCGAGCACCCATTCTCGGTGATGTAAATCGGCGGCAGCCGATCGCCGTACCGCTCCTTGAACGTCCGCAGGATCTCGCCGAACGCGTCGGGCACCACTGGCCAACCGAAGTCCGTGGTCGGGTACCCGGTCAACGTCCGTAGCTCGAACGGCAGCCCCGGTGGCAACTGCACGCCGTCGGTCGCCGCGGTATCGGCCTGACCGGTCGCGACACCGACTGACATCGGCGAGTAGTGATTGATCCCGAAGAAGTCGAGCGGCGTCGAGATCACCGCCAGATCCTCCTCGACCGGCCCCGGCATCGCCGCCTCGAACCCCGCCGGGTACTTCCCCAACAGGATCGGATCGGCGAACAGCCAGTTGATCAGGTTGTCGTAGAGACCGGCCGCTTCCTTGTCCTCGACACTGTCGCTCGCCGGCCAGGTCGGCGCGTGATTGGAAGCGATGCCGATGGAGGCCGCACCAGCTGCCCGCAGAGCCTGTACGGCGCGACCGTGGGCGAGCAGCTGATGATGCGCGACCGGCAGGGCATCGAACAGCAGCTGCTTGCCCGGAGCGTGCGCACCAAGGGAGTAGCCCATCAGAGTCAGGACGACCGGCTCGTTGATCGTGATCCACAGCGGCACCCGGTCAGCGAAGCGGGCGCCGAGCAGCGCCGCGTAGTCGGCGAAGCGATCGGCAAGGGAGCGTGACAGCCAACCCCCGGCATCTTCCAGCGGTTGCGGGGTGTCCCAGTGGAACAGCGTCGGCGCCGGCTGGATGCCGGCGCCTAGCAGCGTGTCGATCAGCCGGTCGTAGAAGTCGAGCCCGGCCGCGTTCCCCGGACCCTCGCCCGACGGCTGGATCCGCGACCACGAGAACGAGAACCGGTAGGTGTCGATCCCGAGCTCACGCATCAGCGCGACGTCCTCGGCGTACCGGTGGTAGTGGTCGCAGGCGATCGCGCCGGTGTCGCCGTTCAGGATCCGGCCAGGCTCGGCGCAGAACGTGTCCCAGGTGGAGGGACCGCGGCCGCCTTCGGCCACGGCCCCTTCGATCTGGTACGCCGACGTCGAGACCCCCCACCGGAATCCGGGCGGAAACCTGAGCTCAGCTGTCATTCGCATCATCCTCATCAGGCGTACTGTCCTGGACCCGCGGCGGCTCGACCTTGTGCACGACCACGGCAGTGCCGTACGCCGCGACCTCACTCATCGTCTGCGCGATCTCGTTGCAGTCGAACCGCATCGCGAGGATCGCGTTGGCGCCCATCTGCTGCGCCATCTGGCACATCCGCATCACCGCGACGTGCCGCGACTCGGCCAGCATCTGGGTGTACTCCGGCACCTCGCCACCGCCGAGCGAGCGGAAGCTCGCGGTGAAGTTCGACCCGAAGTCACGGCTCCGCACGGTCAGCCCGAAGACCTCACCGAACACCTTGTCCGCGACGTACCCGGGCAGGTCGTTCATCGTCGACACGAGCACCGGGTACGGCGAACCCTGCGGAGCGACATGCGGTGCGCTCTGCTGGGCCGGCTGATAGTTGCCGGGAGCCTGCCCGTACCCGGGCTGCTGGCCGTACCCCTGCTGCGGCGGCGGGCCCTGCTGGTACCCCGGCTGCTGGTAGCCCGGCGGCGGACCCTGCTGGTAGCCCTGCTGCGGCGGGTACGGCTGGTTCGGGTTCGGAGGAAAGTTCTGCGTCATACCCTCATCCTGGCATCACCATCTGAACACCTGCAGCTCATACAGCGAATACCCGTACGACGTCGCCCGCTGGGTCCCTGTCACCCGGACATAACGCGCCGGCGTCGCGGCGAAGCGGACCAGGTCCTCCCCGCCGTTCCCGGTCGTCGTCGCGTAGACCTGCTGCCAGTTGGTCCCGTCCCGCGACACCTCCACCCGGTACGACTTCCCGTACGCCGCCTCCCACCGGAGCACCACCCGCCGTACGGTCTGTTCGTTGCCGAGATCAACCTTCAGCCACTGCGGATCCGACCAGTCACTCGCCCACCGCGTGGTGAGCGATCCGTCAACGGCGTTCGCGGGCGGCGAGTTGAATAACCCGCGCTCGTAGCTGCTCGCGGTGGCCGTCTTCCCGGCGGCGACATTGCTGACGTCGTCACCACGCCGCGCCGGGAACTCGACCACCTGCTGGTACGTCGGCCGGTTGACCCAGGCCATCCGGTCCTGGGTGATCCCGCCCATCGGCTGGTGCACGATCTGATCCGCACAGAACTGGTCGCCGGCCGCACAGCCGTCCGTCGCCGGGTACGTCGTGGTCGCGGGTACCTTGGTTGCCGCCAGCAAAGAGTCCGTGAGGACCGAGCGGCACCCCGCCAGCGACCCCGCCCCGCAGAACGTGACCGGCTGGGGCGCCTGGACCGGATCACCGAGCACCTTGCGCAGGTCGCGCTGGACGAAACCCCACCAGCCGCTCTGGAACGACGACCCCTGCGCACTCGGCCGCTCGTCGATCTTCAGGTTCGCGACCATCGCGGCGTACAGATCGGGCCCGAGGTCCTTGAACTCGGCCGGGACCAGCAGCGGCCACCAGGCGTCGAGGATCCGGATCGCGTCGGCGTTGTCGTAGATCTTGGACGATGCGTTGGGCGACTTGCGGTGACTGCCCGCCTGCTGCCAGGCCGTGAGCTTGGCGACTGCGTCCGCGACGGCCGGATCTGTGATCGGTGCCGACTTCAACACACGAAGCAAATAAGGCAGGACCTGATCGGCGCGGAGATCGACCGTGGCAGCGTCCTCCATGGCCTCGACCAACTTCCCACGCGTGAACTTCTGCCCGCCGTTGATGACCGACTTGATCCGGTCGTCGAGCGGCTGACTGCGGTAAACCGAGTTGTATCCCCACTGTCCGTCCGACGCGGAGAACCCGGGTGCCTGCTTGTTGTTCCAGCTGGTCAGATAGTCCTGGTTGACCACCTGCGGATGCTGCGCGGGCGGGGTGTAGCTGGCCCGGTTCGTGTCCGGGTTCCAGCCCTGCCACTCGTACGAGCTCCAGGTCGGCAGGTTCGAGTCGGCGCCGGCGGCCCGGACCGGGTTGTCGCCGGAGTTGAAGTACGCGATCGATGACTTGTCCGTGTAGAACCAGTTGAACGTGTAGCCGATGTTCGCGGCCGCCTGCTGGAAGTCCGCGGCCGAGTGGATCTTGTCCGGGTCGTTCAACTGCATGAACCCGAGCGCCGAGCCGGCCTCGTTGCCGTACGTCGACCTGTCCTTCGTGAACACCACCGGACGCCCGCCGACGGTGCCGCGATGCGTGACGATCCCGTACTTGGTGCGCAGAGCAACCAACGTGTACGACCCGGCCGGCTCCGACGAACCGAGGCTCGAGTACCACTCGTTGTGCCGCTCGAGCCGCTCGATCGGGACGCATTGCCCACGGAACTCGTAGTACTGCGAGTTCTTCGTCGGCGTCCCGCCACCCGGCTCACACAGCGGTACGGCGAAGGTGTCGGTGATGTCCTGCCCGGCGGAGGTCGCGCTCCACGAGTAGTCGGGGCCGCGGCCGATCAGCGTGTAGAAGTTGAGGCCAGCGAACGCGATCCCGCGGGAGCTGACCCCCGGACCTTGTAGCTCCTGACGCATGAGCAACTGCGGTGCGAAGTAGCCGGTCTGCGGGCCGTAGACCGCGACCGGATTGCCGCTCTCGGTGTGCGCACCCGAGACGAGCAGCGCGTTCGACATCCCCTTCTCACCGAAGCCCTTGGGGAAGACACCACCGTTGAAGATGCCCCGAAGTGACTCCGCACCCTTCGGCGCCGACTTCACAGCAACCTTGGCCGTCTGGTCGATCACCTCGGGCTCGGCCGTCACCGAACCACGGTCTGGCATCGCGCGGCCGGCCGGGTTCGGATCGGTTGTGCCGTACGGGAAGGTCGCGCCGTTGTGCACCGTCGTACTGGCTTCCGGGTCGTTCTGCGAGCGGAACGACTCCCAGACCTTGGTGCCCTGGGCAACGCCGTACTTCGCCTGCGCCTCGAGCAACGCCAACGCCGACGTGACTTCCTGGCCGCCGCCGGTGCCGAAGATGCCCGCGACCACGGCCGCGGTGGCGACGACGTCGGTCACCTTCCACGGCTGGGTCGGCCAGCTGAGGCCGAGCGCCACGTACTCACCGGGGTACGCGATGCCGACGGTGTTGATGTAGTTGTTGACCCCATCCACGAAGGCCTGGATGTCCTGCTGCATCTTCAGCCCGTCGGCGCCGTACAGGTCGTCGGCGTCGTCGAACTGGCGCTGCAGGTCGGCCTCCGTGTACGGCGCGGTCCGCCAGAACTCCTGCTCGAACTCACGGTTGGCAGCGGCACCACCCGCGAACGGGGTCAGCTGCCCGCGACCGAGATGCCGGAACACGTCCATCACGAACAGCCGGTCCTGGGCTCCGGCGTACCCGGAACCGAACATCACACCCTGTCGCGTGGTGCCGGTGATGTGCGGGATGCCGCGGGATTTGTCGCGCACGATCGTGACGTCGGAACGCGGGTGGATCGTGCTCGCGACATCGCCCGGTTTCACCCCGAACGAGGAGTCGTCGAAGTACGGCGCGAGGCCGTCGTCGGTGATGCCTTGGGAGTTCCAGACCAGGTCCTGGTACGGCTTGACCGTGTCGCTGAAGTGGGCCGGTCTGATCCCCAACGCCTTGAAAGCAAGGAGATCCGTGAACGTCGCGTTGCCGTTCTGCCCGGGCGGGAGGATGTCCCGGCACTGGCCGACGCAATAATCGGTCGGCGCGGCAACAGTCGCTTGCGGCGCTGCCTGGGTGGGCGTCGGCAGAGCAGCCAGTACGGCGATGACGGCAGCCGCGGCGATCGTCGTACGAAGGCGGGTTCGGAGTGCGGGGCGGGGCACGGAAACCTCCCTTGATCGGGGTAAAAATGAGAATGACTCACCAGTAGCTTCGGGTCAAGAGTTCGAATTGGTCCAGGTACTGTCCAAGCACTGACAGTGACCACTATGGTGTCCAGCACCATGAGCATCCATGATCGATATCGGTTGAGTGTGGTGATCAACGCCAGGGGCACTTTCACTCCGCTGGGGGTGGGGCGGAGCTCCTTCGGGGTGGCTGAGGCTGTCGCACAGGCGTTACCTGAATTCTTCGTGATGGACGAGCTCGGCGACCGTGCCAGCGAGGCCATCGCACAGATGACCGGCGCACAGGCGGGCGCGGTCGTGCACTGCACCGCGGCCGGCCTCACCCTCGCCGTCGCGGCCACCATGACCGGCGCCGACCCGCGCCGGATCGCGGCGTTGCCGGACGCAACGGACATGCACCACCGGGTGGTGCTGCCGGCCAGTCACGTGATCGACTTCGGGCACTCCAACCTGCAGGGAATCCGCCTGGCCGGTGCGCACGTGGATCTGGCCGGCGACGAAACCCGTTGCAGCATTGCCGATCTGGAGGAGGAGCTCGACGGCCCGGACGTCTGTTGCCTGATGCTCGTATCGTCCCGGCTGACCAAGGGCGAGCCGATCGACCTGGTCGCCGCGATCCGGGCCGCGCATCGTCGCGGCGTACCGGCGATCATCGACGGCGCCGCGCAGTTCCCGCGGATCGCGGACCTGCTGACGACCGGCGCGGACCTGGTGCTGGCCAGCGGGCAGAAGTACCTCGGCTCTCCGACCGCCGGGCTCGTCGCCGGCAGCTGGCCGCTGGTTCAGGCCGTGCGTGCCCAGGAGAAGGGCATCGGGCGGGTGATGAAGCCGACCAAAGAGGCCATCATCGGCGTGATCGCGGCGCTCGAGGAGTGGCAGGCCTTCGACCGGATGAAGTGGGAGGCCGACGAGCTCGCGAAGGTCGTTGCCTTCGCCGCAGCAGCCGAACGCATCCCCGAGGTCTCGGCCGAGGTGGTCCGGGATCCGACCGGCCTGCAAGTGTCGCGCGTACTGCTGAAGGTCAAGGACGCCAAGCGGGTCGCGACCGAGCTCGAAGCCGGTACGCCGCCGATCTACGTGATGACCGAGCGGGTCGCGGACGACGAACTGATGCTCGAGCTGATCCCACTCGGCGGTGAGGAGATCGACGCGATCCTCGCCAGACTCTGGTCCGTGCTGACATAGCAAAGGCCCGATTTCCCTTGAACCACAGGGAAATCGGGCCTTTCCAGCTAACTCAGTGCTGGTACGACTTTCCGTCGGTACGACGGGGACCGCTAGTGCGACGCGGTCCGCTGCCACCACGGCTGTCGTGACCGCGACCCGGACGGCTGTTGCCGAACCGCTTGTTGCCGCCGCCCTTGTTGAAGCGGGGCTTCGGGGCCGGCAACTTCACCGGGTACCCGGACGGCTTGGTGCCGCCGGTCAGCTCGGTCATCAGGCCGTCGCCCGGACGAACCCGCACCGGCTCCGCCTCGACACCGGCCGACTCCGCCATCCGCATCATCCCGCGCCGCTGGTGCGGCAGGAGAAGGGTGACGACCGCGCCCTTGCCACCGGCTCGCGCCGTACGACCGGCACGGTGCAGGTAGTCCTTGTGCTCGGCCGGCGGGTCCGCCTGGACGACCAGGCCGACGTCGTCGACATGGATGCCGCGGGCAGCGACATCCGTTGCCACGAGCACCGGCACCGAACCGTCCTTGAACTGGTCCAGGGTCCGGTTGCGGGCGCCCTGGGTCAGGCCGCCGTGCAGGGCCGCGGCCATGACGCCACGGTCACGCAACTGGGTGGCGACACGGTCGGCGCCCAGCTTGGTCCGGACGAACACGATGGTCCGGCCGTCGCGGCTGGCCAGCTCGGCAGTCAGCGACTGCTTGTGGGCCGGCTCGATCACCAGCAGGTGGTGCTCCATCGTGCTGACCGAGGCCTGGCCGGACTCGGTCGAGTGCTGCACCGGGTCCTTCAGGTAGGTCTTCACGATCTTGTCGACGTCGTTGTCCAGCGTCGCCGAGAACAGCAGCCGCTGTCCCCCCGCCGGGGTCATGTCGAGCAGCGTGGTGACGGCCGGCATGAAGCCCATGTCGCACATGTGGTCGGCCTCGTCGAGAACCGCGATCTCCACGGCACCGAGGTCGGCCGCACCCTGCTCGCACAGGTCGATCAGCCGGCCGGGGGTGGCGATCAGCAGGTCGACGCCACGGCGCAGCGACTCGATCTGCTTCGGGTACGGCAGGCCGCCGGCGATCAGCTTGAGCGACACGTTCATCACGTGCGCCAGCGGCTCGAGCGCGTCGTGCACCTGCATCGCGAGCTCACGGGTCGGGACGAGCACGACGCCACGCGGACGACGGGACTCGGTGTGGCCACCGGCCAGCCGCATCAGCGTCGGGAGACCGAAGCCGAGGGTCTTGCCGGAGCCGGTCTGACCGCGGCCGAGCACGTCCTTGCCGGCCAGCGCGTCCGGGATGGTCGCGGCCTGGATCGGGAACGGGCTGGTGATCCCGTCCCGCGCCATCCGCTGCACGAGCCGCGGCGCGATGCCGAGCGCGGCGAACTGGTTGTCGTCAGCAACGGTCCCGAGGTCCACGACCGGCTGCTCTTCCCGCCGGGCGTCCTGGGAGGCACGCCGTACGAACGGCTTCTCCTCCCGCTTGTACGACGGCCGCTCCTCCCGCTGCTGGTACGACGGACGCTCGTCCCGCTGCTGGTACGACGGACGCTCACTGCGCTGCTGGTACGACGGCTTGTCGTCCCGCTTTTGGTACGACGGCTTGTCGTCGCGCTTCTGGTACGACGGGCGCTCGCTGCGCTCGAACCGCGGACGCTCGTCCCGGCTGAACTGCGGCCGGTCGTCACGACGGAACTGCGGCCGGTCGCCACGGTCGTCCCGACGGTCGGGCCGGTCGTTGCGGTTGTTGTACTGCGGGCGGTCGGAACGGCCGGACTGGTTCGCGCGCTCGGCGCGGTAGCCCTTGACCGGACGCTCGGTCCGGGAGCCGCGGTCGGAGTACTGGGTGGGTCCGCCACGGCGCTCACCGCGGGCAACGTCGTTCCGTACTTCACCGGTCGGCTCGGTCCGGGTGGCCTCCGCGGCCATCCGCTCACCGAACGACTCGTTCTGGAACTTCTTGTGCCGCGGCTTCTTGATCCGCCCGTCGGCCTGCTCGCCGCCGGAGTCGGGGTGGTCCTGGTGGTGCTGGGTCACGAATCTCTCTCTCAACGTCACGGACGATTAGCCGGATCGCAGCCGCACGGGAGCGCCGGTCATCGTTGTGACCGGGCAAAACGTGCTGAGCAGGAGACGGGCATCGACCTGCGGGTGCTATCGCGTTGCACCCATGTCGCCGGGTAACTTCAGCCGGATGCTGAAACCGACGGGTCGGAGCGCCTGGGAAAAACTCTGGTGACGCGACGCGCGCACCGACTGGAAAAGTATACCCGACCCACGCCGCACTCCTGACCACGCGACGCAGCAACCGTCTGCACCAGACCACCTGTGCCACTGGTGCGCGGACCTCCGGCACTCAACAACCTCACCCAAGCGGCCTGCCCCGCGCTCAGCGTGCCGCCGCCGCGCGGGTTGACGAGTGCCGGCGGTCCGCCTTCCATCAGTTCAAGTGCCCTTGAGTGTTTGGGGTGCGGTCCTAAGGTGGCGGTATGGGAGAGGAGAACGTCCCCAGTAAGGAGCATTGGCTCTCGATCGGGGAGATCGCACATCGGTCCGGAGTAGCGGCATCGGCGTTGCGGTTCTACGAGGACCAGGGTCTGATCGCGTCCCGGCGGACGGCCGGCAACCAGCGGCAGTACCAGCGCAGCACGCTCCGGCGGATCGCGTTCGTACAGGCGGCACAACGGGTGGGTCTCGCCCTCGCGGAGATCAAGGGCGCGCTCGATTCGTTGCCCGAGGACCGAACGCCGACGCGCGCCGACTGGAGCCGGTTGTCGAAGTCATGGCGAAGCCGTCTCGACGAGCGCATCTCCGAGCTCGAGCGACTTCGCGACGACCTCGACGGCTGCATCGGCTGCGGCTGCCTCAGCCTCCAGCGCTGCAACCTCTACAACAAGTCCGACCGCCTGGCCGAACGAGGCCCCGGCGCCCACCTACTGAACGTAGGAATCCCGGCGAATCCTGACCCTCGCGTGCTCCGCAGACAGGGCGGGGCAGCTGCATTCGAGGGCTGAGCATAACTGCGGAGTTATGTCGTGGCATAGGACGGGCGGGCTGCGCCGCGGGTTATCCCGAGGGTTTTCTGCGATGTGGTGCGGAATTCCGTGAGTGTTGGCACGATCCCGAAGTAGCGAACGGTAATTCGCCGGTCGCTATCCGCCACTGATCCGGAGTGAGGCCCTCCCATGTCGCATCGCCGTATCCTGACTTCGCTCGCGGGGCTTGCCGCCGCAGCACTGGCCGTCCCCGCGTTCGCCGCAGCGTCCCCCATCGCCCAGGCACCGGCCACCAACTCATCCGTCTCGACTGCCGCCACGCGTGCCGCCTACACCGGCTCGCCGCAGGACGAGGCCGCCACCAAGGCGTTCTACGACGCCGTGATGAAGTCCGCCCGGGCCAAGCAGGCCAAGGCCCCGAAGTCCGGCCAGAAGCTCGCCGCCGTCACGGTCACGTACGCCGTCGACGCGCCGTCGTTCGCGTCCCAGATCAGCTCGAGCACCTCGATCTGGAACTCGTCGGTCGGCAACGTCCACCTCGTCGAGGGCAGCAACTACGACTTCTACTACACCGAGGGCAACGACCCGCGCGGCTCGTACGCGTCCACCGACGGTCACGGCAGCGGGTACGTCTTCCTCGACTACGCCCAGGCGCAGCAGTACGACCCGACCCGGATCACCGCCCACGAGACCGGCCACGTGCTCGGCCTGCCCGACCACTACAGCGGCCCGTGCTCGGAACTGATGTCCGGCGGTGGCCCCGGCCCGTCCTGCACCAACCCCTACCCGGACGCGACCGAGCGCTCCACGGTCAACTCCCTCTGGGCCAACGGCCTGACCACCCTCCCCAACGCCGCCTTCCACACCTCCAAGTAGTAGGCGCCCGATTCTTCGGCCCGGGGTGTCCGGCAGGGGCCACCCCGGGCCGAAGGCTGTACTCAGCGGGTTGGGCCAGTGGAGGAGCGGACTACTAGTTCGGGGCGGAAGAGGAATTCTGTGTGGGGGGTTGTGTGTCCGCGGACTTCTTCCAGGAGGGACTGGACGGCTGCCAACGCCATCGACTGGACCGGCTGGCGGATTGTGGTCATTGGTGGGTCGGTGAACTCCATCATCGGGGCGTCGTCGTAGCCGACGACCGAGATGTCGCCGGGGACCGAGAAACCGCGTTGACGGGCAGCCCGGATCACCCCGAGCGCCATCATGTCCGAGCCGCAGATGACCGCGCTCACGCCGGCGTCGAGCAACCGCTGGGCCGCTGCGACCCCGCCCTCGACGCCGAACATGCTCAGCGAGATCAGCGGCTCCAGGTCCTCGTCGGACAATCCGAGCTGCGCCTTCATCGAAGTGCGGTAGCCGGCCAGCTTCCGCTGTACGACGATGAACCGTTCCGGACCGGAGGCGAACCCGATCCGGCGGTGGCCGAGGGCAACCAAGTGTGAGACCGCGAGCTCCATCGCGGCGTACTCGTCCGACGACACGAACGGCGCCTCCACTCCGGGCAGCCAGCCGTTCACGAACACCACCGGCAGCCGGCGCTCCACCAGCGCCTCGTAGCGGGCGTGGTCCGCGCCGGTGTCGGCATGCAGGCCGGAGACGAAGATGATCCCGGAGACGCCGCGCTCCAGCAGCAGCTCGACGTACTCCTCCTCCGTCGCACCGGACGGGGACTGCGTGCACAGCACCGGGGTGAAGCCGCGCTGCGACAGCGCCGACTCGATCACCTGGGCGAACGCCGGGAAGATCGGGTTGATCAGCTCCGGCATCACCAACCCGATCAGGCCCGCCGATCGGCGCCGCAACCGCGTCGGCCGTTCGAACCCGAGTACGTCGAGAGCCGTCAGGACGGACTGTTTGGTCTCCTCCGCCACCCCGGGCTTACCGTTCAGTACTCGCGAGACCGTCGCCTCACTGACCCCCGCCTTGGCCGCGATGTCCGCCAGCCGCGCTCTACTGCTCACGCGGGGCACTGTACCCACCGGCGATTGACCTTGCAGCAAGATCCTGCAAGAACTTGCAGACTGAGACTGCGCACACATGTCCACAACGTGAACACAATGGACACGTCACACGCCGTTCACCTTGTCAGGACGAGCCACCCAGGCGAGGATAGGCCCACCCCCGCCCGGGGGCCTTTACTCGGATCGTCCGGCACGTTCCTGCCGGTGAAGGGATGTACATCGTCATGGCTACTGTGTCCTTCAAATCAGCAACCCGGATCTACCCGGGTGGCGACACCCCCGCCGTCGACAAGCTCAACCTCGAGATCGAAGACGGCGAGTTCATGGTTCTCGTCGGCCCGTCGGGTTGCGGCAAGTCCACCTCGCTGCGGATGCTCGCCGGCCTCGAAGAGGTCAACGAGGGTTCGATCTACATCGGCGACCGCGACGTCACGCACCGTCCGCCGAAAGAGCGGGACATCGCGATGGTGTTCCAGAACTACGCTCTCTACCCGCACATGTCGGTCGCCGACAACATGGGCTTCGCGCTGAAGATGCAGGGCGTGTCCAAGGAAGACCGCGCCAAGCGCGTGATGGAGGCCGCCAAGCTGCTCGGCCTGGAGGAGTACCTGGAGCGCAAGCCGAAGGCTCTTTCCGGTGGTCAGCGTCAGCGTGTCGCCATGGGTCGCGCGATCGTGCGTAACCCGCAGGTCTTCCTGATGGACGAGCCGCTGTCCAACCTCGCGCCTATCACCACGACGCGTACGTCACCGTGATCGAGTACCTCAAGGAGCTGAACGACGCCAAGCTGATCATGCCCGGCTCGAACAACTTCGGT